>JAOAPR010000198.1 GCA_025463005.1 Bryobacterales bacterium
ACCGGCGCCACGACGCGTAACTGGTCCAGGATCTCGGGGTTGCCGACATCGCCCGCATGGATGATCAGATCGGATCCCTGCAGCGCGGTCAATGCTTCCGGCCGCAGAAGGCCATGCGTGTCAGAGATCAGCCCAATAAGGGCAACGTCGTCCATGGTTCGATCCTAGCGTAGGGGGAAGGGGTCAGACGACATTTGAAGCTCCCGCCCTTTGGTTTCAGTAACTTTCTTGGGGCTGCCCAGCTATCCGCTAAGATAGGAGTAGTGACCCCCCAAGATCCCATGGATCCTTCCCTGCCCTTGAGCTCGGGTACTCTCTCTGAAGTCCCTCCGACAGCCGGAGCTGTGACGGAAGTGCCCCCGGCCGAAAGCGCGCCGGCCGTAGTGGCTGCTCCAGAAGACCACCATCACGAGCGCCCGCGCAGCACGATCGCCGAGTGGACCATCACCATCCTGCTGCTCCTGTTCCTGACCACCACACTGGTCCAGGCGTATGTGATTCCGACCGGATCCATGGAAGACACGCTTCTCATCGGAGACCACCTGTTGGTGGATAAGCTGGCTTTCGCGCCGGCTGGTCCGGTGAGCAAATATGTCCTGCCGTACACCGATGTGAAACGCGGCGATATCATCGTGTTCCGCTACCCGGTCGACATCAATCAGACCTTCGTCAAGCGCTGCATCGGCGTTCCCGGCGACCGTATCCGCGTGATCAACAAGCAGGTGTACCTCAACGGCGTTCGTCTGGATGAGCCTTACACGTATCATAAGTCGGATTACATCGATTCTTACCGCGACAATTTTCCGGGTGAGCCGAATGTTTCTGTGGACCGCCGCGCCTCGGACATGCTGCTGAATCACGTGGTGAACGGAGAAGTAGTGGTCCCGCCCGGCTCGTACTTTGCGATGGGCGACAACCGCGATTCTTCGCTCGACAGCCGCTACTGGGGATTCGTGCCGCGCGACAATATCATCGGCAAACCGCTGGTCATCTACTGGTCCTACGATGCGCCCACGGACCAGCTCAACACGTCCTCCATCAGCCTGGACCACATTCGAGACCTGGCGCAGAATTTCTTCACCAAGACCCGCTGGCGCAGAAGCTTCATGCTGATCCATGGCTATCCGATCAAGTAGATCCACATGAAACAATTCGCCGAATCCGCCCGCAACTTCATCCATGAGTGGAGCCTGAATATCCTGATCCTGCTGTTCGGCACCACGACGCTGGTGCAGGCTTTCATCGTGCCGACGCCGTCGATGGATACCACGGTGATGGTGGGGGACCACCTCCTGGTAGACAAGCTGTCCTACGCGCCCCCAGGTTCGTTCGCGCGATACGTGTTGCCCTACACGGACGTGAAACGCGGCGATATCATCGTGTTCCGCTATCCGATGGACATCTCGCAGAATTACGTAAAACGCGTGATGGGCGTGCCCGGGGACCACATAAGAGTCGTGGATAAGGTGGTGTACTTGAACGGCAAGCCGCTCGACGAGCCGTACGTGCAACATATCTTCCCCAACCTGGAACCCTATCGCGATAATTTTCCGTCTGAGCCGCGCGGCCCCGTATACGACCGGGCGCGCCAGATGCTCGCCGAGCACGTGGAGAATGGCGAGCTGGTGGTCCCCCCTGACAGTTATTTCGCCATGGGCGACAATCGAGACAATTCGCTCGATAGCCGCTACTGGGGCTTTGTTCCCCGTGAAAATATTATCGGCAAACCCTTGCTGATCTTCTGGTCCTACGACGCTCCCACGGCCGATCTGGTGGGCTACAGCTCCGACCACTTTGTCGATCTCGCCAAGAACTTCTTTGTCAAAACGCGGTGGGATCGGACCTTGAAACTGGTCCGCGGCCGGCCCATCCAATAACCGGACCCACTGATCAACCATGGAACATGTGCACGGTTTGATTCTGGCCGGAGGCCGGGGAACCCGCTTCTGGCCCAAGAGCCGCCGCCACAGCGCCAAGCAGGTCCTGCGGCTGTTTGGCGACCGCTCCCTGATCCAGCAGACTGTCGACCGGCTGCGCCCGGTCCTGCCACCCGAGCGAATCTGGGTTCTCACCAATAGCCACCTGCGGGACGAGATCGTTCGCCAGCTCCCGGACGTCCCCAAGCGCCAGATCCTGGCCGAGCCCGCACAGCGAAATACCGCCCCGGCCATCGGTTTGGCCGCGCAGATTCTCCATGGGCTCGATCCGGAATCGATTATGGGCGTGTTTCCGGCCGACCATGTGATCGGCAAGCCGCGGGAATACGTCCGCCTGCTTAAGGCGGCTCTGACGTCCGCGCGCGCGGGGAAGATCGTGATACTGGGGATCCAGCCGCGGTGGCCCGAGACTGGATACGGATACATCGAATTTCCGAAGGGCGTTAAGCCGGGCGGTTCCAAAACGCTGCCCGTCAAGCGCTTCCGCGAGAAGCCCGACGCCCGAACCGCGACGCGCTTCCTTCGCGCCGGCCACTTCTATTGGAACGCCGGAATGTTCTTCTGGCGGACGTCGGTCTTACTGGACGCCTTACGCCAGCATCTTCCGAAGACTGCCAGCCTGTTGGCCAGTCTGCCTGCCTTTGGGTCGCGGCGCTTTGCTGCGGGACTCCAGGACGCCTTTCCCAAGTGCGAGAACATCTCGATCGATTACGCTGTGCTGGAGCGCGCCGCCAACGTAGTCGGTCTGCCGGCCGGCGACATCGCCTGGAACGATGTGGGGAGCTGGAACGCCGTGTATGAGCTGCACGCGCGCGACAGGGCGGGTAACGCCCTGCGCACGCATAGCATGGTCGAGGACAGCACCGGCAACTACGTCGACGCCGAGAAAAAGCTGGTAGCGCTGCTAGGCGTCAAGGATCTGATCGTGGTCGATACGCCCGATGCGCTGCTGATCGCCGATCGGGGCCGCGCCCAGCAGGTCGGGGACCTGGTGAAGCTTTTGGAAACCGCGGGTCACCACCACCTGCTGTAGCGACGGCGAGTTTCGCCGACTTTGACCCAAATTCTGGCTTTATGCTACTTTTGACGAGATGCTATCTCGAATAGTGGTCGCTTTAGTGCTCGCAACGCTTGCAAGGGCTCAGGTCGCACCTCTGACCGACGACGGGAAAGTCCGCATATTTGTCTATCGGTATAGTCAATTTACTGGTCAGCCAGTTCGGGCGATAATTACTTGTGACGACAAAGATGTCGCGGAGGTAAGAGCTGGTCGGTACGTGGTCTTGGCGTTCTCCCCAGGAAAACATCAATTCAGATCAGGCAAACAGTCACGCATTGTCCTTGATCTGAAACAGGGGGAGCGTTACTACATCCGCGTCGATATTACGACCGGATTTATGATGGGGCGCGGGCGCCTGAGCCTGGTGCCTGCGGAGCAGGGCGAGCCAGAGGTAGACCAACTGAAGCCGCTTGAGAAGTATGCCGTAAAGCAGCAGGGCGCAGTTGCCCCGGAATTCAAGTTCCCTAAATAGCTAAGCTGCTCCTCGTACGCACGTGACTAAACAAACGCTGCTTATACGAATGCAGTATGATTCGCCTATTCCGGCGGCTTGGCCTTCTTGAACACTCTCTTCAGCACCGTCACCGCCCGATCCACGTCCTGCTCGCCCAGGATATAAGGCGGCAGTGCGCGCAGCACGTTCTCGTGCGTGCAGTTGATCAGCAGGCCTTGCTCCATCGCGTCCAAGACGATCTGCTTGCCGGGAAAGTCGATCTCTACGCCGATCATCAGGCCGTACCCGCGCACTTCTCTGATGAACGAGAACTTCTTGGCCAGCTCCATGAGCTGCATCCGGAAATACCCGCCGACATGGATAATATTGGGCAGCAGCTCGTCCAGAATGTCGAAAAACTCGAGCGCAATGCGGCAGGCGAGCGGTCCTCCGCCGAACGTTGTTCCGTGCTGGCCCTTGCCGATCGCGCCCGCCGCGCGCTCGGTCGCCGCGACAAAGCCCAGGGGAATCCCGCACGCTAACGGTTTGGCTGCCGTCGTGATATCGGGCATCACTACAGGATCCAGCAACTGATAGGAGAAATAGGCTCCGGGCCGACCCACGCCGCACTGGATTTCGTCGAACACCAGCAGCGCGTTGTGACGATCCGCCAGGTCGCGCGCGGCGCGGATGTATTCGTCGGTCAGCGGATTGATCCCGCCCTCGCCCTGCACAATCTCCAGCACGATTCCCGCGGTGTTGTCGGTAACCACCTGTTCCAGCGCGCCGATATCGTTGCGCTGCACGAACCGGGCGCCGGGCAGCATCGGCTCAAAATCGCTGCGATACTTCTCCTGGCCGGTAATCGACAGCGCGCCGAACGTGCGGCCGTGAAAAGAATCGACCAGCGCCACAGTCTCATACTTTTGAGGGCTGATTTTGCGGCCGTGCGCGCGGATGATCTTGAGCGCGCCTTCCATGGCCTCAGTTCCCGAATTGCAGAAGAATACGCGGTCTAGACCCGTGGCTTTGGCGATTCGCTCCGCCAGCGGACCCTGGTACTCGTGATAGTAAAGATTAGAGCTATGCAGCATCCGGCCGGCCTGTTCGCGGATCACTTTCATCAGACGCGGATGTGCGTGGCCGAGCGCGTTCACCCCTATGCCCGCAATCAGATCGAGGTATCGTTTGCCGGACGTGTCGTAGACGTAGCACCCCTTCCCGCGCTGCAAAACCAGCGGGTATCGCGCGTAGTTTTGGAACAGATAACGTTTTTCCAGATCCATTACGGAGGCGGCAGGCGTAGCGACGGCGATTTCCATGATCTCTTCATAATAACGAGCCTGCAGGCTATCATGAAGAATGGTTTCGACTGCTCCTGGGGGATCCGTCCGCAATATCGCCGCGCTAATCGACCACACCCTGCTCAAACCGCAGGCGACGGCGGCCGACATTCGAAAGCTCTGTCAGGAAGCCCGAAGATATGAATTCATAGCCGTGTGCGTGAATCCTTATTGGGTTACTCTCGCGAGCGCGGAATTGGCTGAGTCTTCCGTGCGCGTGGCCACGGTGGTGGGATTCCCTCTGGGCGCGAATACCACCGCCATCAAGGTAGCGGAAACGGAGGCGGCGATCACCTCGGGAGCACGGGAAATCGACATGGTGCTGAATATCGGCGAGCTGTGCGGAGGCAATCTGGATGCGGTTCGGATGGACATCGCAGCCGTGGTCGCCTCCGCTCACGCCCGCAGCGCGCTGGTCAAAGTGATTCTCGAAACCGCTCTGCTCAACGACGATCAAAAGACCGCAGCGTGCACGATCTGCAAGCAGGCCGGCGCGGACTTTGTCAAAACCTCCACCGGATTCTCGACTCAGGGAGCCACCATGCACGACGTCGCGCTGATGCGGCGCGTAGTGGGCCAGGACCTCGGCGTCAAGGCATCCGGCGGAATCCGCACGCTGGAGGACCTGGAAGCTATGCGGGCAGCGGGTGCGAGCCGCATTGGCACCAGCGCCGGCGTCACCATAATCGAGCCCGTGCAGGCGACTCTAAGGGGCGGCTCGTGACGCCGCGCCGTTCCTCGCTTCGCTTCCGCGAGCGCGCCGAGCTGCTGGACTTTCTCCTCGAAGTATCGCGGGTCACCTCCGAGACGCTCGATCTGGCGGAGCAGCTTTCCGCCATCGCCTCCATCGTGAAGGAGGTGGTTCCCTACGATGTGTTCGCCATTCTGTTGTACAGCGAGCGCACGCATCACCTGACTATCCGCCACGCCATCGGGCATCGCGAAGAAGTTGTGCGCAGCCTGGCGATTCCACTGGGAGAGGGCATCGTCGGCGTCGCCGCCGCGCGCCGTGAAGCGGTCCTGGTGGACGACGTGAGCCAGGACGCTCGTTATCTCAACGCGCTGGACGCCGTGCGCAGCGAGCTGGCCGTGCCGATGATGGCCCGCGGCAAACTGGTAGGCGTGCTCGACGTCCAGTCGACGCGTGTGAAGGCGTACGCCGAGGAGGAGCGATCCATGCTCAGCCTGATCGCCTCGCGCGTGGCGTCGTCGATCGAGAACGCGAGACTGTACCGCCGCGTGGACCGTCAAAATCGCACGCTGCGGACCCTGGCACACCTTTCGCGGGAATTCGGCGCGATCCTGGACCTGGATGAACTGTTGACCAAGATCGCCGCTGCTACCCGCGCGCTTATCACGTACGATGCATTCAGCGTCTTCTTGGTAGACAACGAGCGCAGCATCCTTCGTAACCGCTTCAGCGTTCGCTATGACCAGAGAGTAAAGATCGATAACATTCCTCTGGGAAAAGGAATTACAGGAGCGGCCGTCGAATCCCGCGAGCCGGTGCGCGTGCTCGATACCGGCGCGGATCCGCGTTACATCTGCTCGCACCCGGGCATCCGTTCGGAGCTGGCGGTTCCGCTGATTGTGCAGGATCGGATCGTGGGTGTCCTGGACGTAGAAAGCGAGCGCATCGCATTCTTCACCGAGGATCACCAGCGCACGCTCTTGCTGCTTGCCCAGCAGATCGGGAGTTCAGTGGAAAATGCGCGGCTGTACGGCGAAGTTGCCGAGCGTGAGCAGCGCATGGATCAGGATCTCAAAGCGGCACGCAAGCTCCAGCGGATCCTGCTGCCCAGGGTGGCTCCCGAACTCAACGGCCTGGAAGCCGGCATCCGGTCACGGCCTGCGCGCGAAATCTCGGGTGATGTATACGGCTTCTTTGAGCAGGCCGAGGACTCCATCGTCATCGCATTCGGAGACGTAAGCGGCAAGGGCGCGGCAGCGGCGCTATACGGAGCGTTGATCACGGGACTGCTCCGGACGCTCGCCCGGCGGCGCAATCCCGCGGAGCTGATTCAGAAGCTGAATGAAACCTTGCTCGAGCGCAAGGTGGACGCCCAGTACGCCACGCTGGTTGTCGCTCTGTGGCAACCGCCCTTGCGAAAGTTTATTCTCTCCAACGCGGGTGCTGCGCCTCCCCTGGTTCTTCGCGACGGACAGATTCTCGAGACCAAGATTGAAGGCGTGCCCATCGGCTTGCTGGACGATCGACAATACGACGAAGTGGAGATCGCCGTCGAGCCGGGCGACGCGCTAGTGTTCTATTCCGACGGCGTGGACGAGCAGCTCAACGAAAAGGGCGAAGAGTACGGCCGCGAGCGTATCATGCGGGTTCTCAAGAAGCGCGGAACTGAGCCGCCCCAGGCGATCGCGGATTCGATAATCGCGGCCGTGGATACATTTCGCGGAGCCGTGCCCATTTCCGACGATCAAACTGTGGTGGTTCTGCGGGTGCTGCCGTGAAACCGCCCATGAAACCGCTGGACTATCGGGACCGCACGCTCACCTGCGACGGTGTCGCCCTCGCTGACGTCGCAGCGAAAGCGGGAACGCCGTGTTACGTGTATTCCGCCGCGACGATCCTGGCGAATTATCGCGCGTATGAGGACGCTCTGCAGGGCGCTCCTCACACCGTTTGCTATGCAATGAAAGCTAACGGCAACCTGGCGATCCTTCGGCTGCTCGCGCGGGCGGGCGCCGGATTCGACATCGTTTCCGGGGGCGAGCTGCATCGCGTACTCAAAGCCGGCGGCGATCCCGCCAAAGTCGTGTTTTCGGGCGTAGGCAAAACTGCCGAGGAGATCGATGCCGCCCTCGCCGCGGGAATCTTCGCGTTTAACTGCGAGTCCGAGCCTGAGCTGGCACTGGTGGACGCGCTGGCGCACCGCCGTGGCGTCAAGGCGCGGGTCGCGCTCCGGGTCAACCCCGATGTCGACGCCGCCACTCACGCCTATATTTCTACCGGCAGTCTGGCCCACAAGTTCGGAATCGACATCGGCGAGGCCGAGGCGGTCTATGAGCGCGCGCGCCAGCACGCGAACCTGCTGCTCGAAGGCGTGAGCTGTCACATCGGCTCGCAGCAGTTCGACTTTGACCCGATGCTCCAAGCAGCCGACCGCGTTCTCGAGTTGATCGTGTGCCTGCGTGCCAAAGGATTCTCGATCCGCCACGTCGACCTCGGAGGCGGCCTAGGCATAGCGTACAAACCGGACGATCCCGCTCCGCCCATTGGCGAGTTTGCCACCGCCCTGCGCGAAAAGGTCGCGGGACAGGGTCTGCACCTGTTTTTGGAACCCGGCCGTTCGATCGTCGGCGATGCCGGAGTACTGTTAGCCCGAGTTCTCTATCGGAAGAAAGGCGGTGAGAAGGAGTTCGTGATTGTGGATGCCGCCATGAATGACCTGATCCGGCCAGCGCTTTACGACGCACATCACGAAATCCTCCCGCTGCGCGCGACCCAGGGCTGCGGACTGCGCGCGGATGTGGTGGGACCGGTTTGCGAATCCGGCGATTTCCTAGCCCAGGATCGCCAGATGCCCGACGTGTTTCCGGGCGATCTTCTGGCTGTCTGCACCGCCGGAGCCTACGGGTTCGTGCAAGCCTCCAATTACAATGCCCGTCCGCGTCCCGCCGAAGTGCTCATTGAAGACGGCTCGTGGCGTGTGATCCGCGCCCGCGAGTCCCTCGATGACCTGATCCGTGGCGAGGAGTAGAATAGCCAGTATGAAGTCTACAGCGCTGATTTCCGTCGCCGAGTATCTGCGCACCGCGTATAGCCCGGATTGCGATTACGTGGACGGGGAGGTCCAGGAACGCAATTTGGGAGGACGAGATCACAGTACACTTCAAGGCGAATTCCTATACTACTTTCGGTCTCGGAAGAAGGAATGGAACGTCTTTGTCTACCCCGAGCAGCGAGTACAGGTTTCGCGAACACGGTTTCGAATTCCGGATGTATGTGTATATGTGGGAGATGATCCTCAAGACCAAATCTTCCGCACGCCTCCCTTTATCTGCGTCGAAGTGCTTTCCCCGGAGGACCGGACAAGCCGATTTCAGCAACGTATTGACGACTATCTGACATTCGGAGTTCAGTACGTTTGGGTGATCGATCCTGCCACACGCCGCGCCTGGGTACATACCAAGGACGCTGCGCACGAGGCCAGAGACGGAGTTCTCAACACAGAAAATCCGTCCTTGACTGTTCCGCTTTCGGAAATCTTCGCTGCGCTGGACGAGTAAGAGCCTACAAACGCTCTAGGAGCTGCGTGAACCGCGTATCCTCGCGCGGAACTACGTTGGGCCAGGTCCGTTCGATCCCATCCGCAGCCGGAGCATTTTCAAACTGGATCATCAGGTGATGTTCGGCCGCGGCCTTTGCGGCGCGCCGGTATAACCCAATCATCTGCTGATCGGTGCGATTCATCAAATCGATCCTCACGCCGGCCGCGCCGGCCTTTACGGATCTCGCGAACTCTTCCTGCAGATGCTCCTCCAGATCGGCTGAATAGCGGATCGGAACGTACTCTTTCACCGGCTTGATCCAGGAAGTATCCGCAATCGCCGACGGCGGGTTCAGTTTCTGTACAAGATCGGTATCGAGCAACTTGCGGGCGTCGGACGCGACCATCAGAACGCGCCAGGGAGTTTCCGCCGGCGTCATGCCGTGCATCGCCATGCTCGCGTCGTTCACCAACGGAGCAAGAGTGGTGCGCATGGTGGTGCCTTCGGGATGGAACACGTACATCCCTGGATAATTGTCGAGTTGAGCCTCGGTAATCGCCACCCAGCCCACTCCCGGCTGCTCGACCAGGAACGGCAAGGCGATGAGCGAGGTCCGCTTGATTCCGCCCAGCTTGGTCCGGCTGTACTCCCCCTTGTCCGCCTCATATCCGGGCAACACCGAGGCATACGCATCGCCCTCCTGCGCGAAGTGGAAATCGGTCAGCTCTTCCTCGATCTGCAGATCCTCCACGGTGCTGGTCCGAGCGATGTAATAGCGGAATGCCACGCCGTCATCGTAAGCCCGAGCCTCGATGGTCACGCGCCGTCCCAACGAACCGTTCTGGAGATATTGCGCGACGAGCGAGTTGTACCGGTTCCGGATGGTTCTTCGTTTTCCCGCCAATACTGTGTAGGTCTCATCCACACTGTCGGTTTTCACAGTACTCAGCCCGACGGTTTCTCCCAGAATCGGCTCCTGATCGCGGAGCGCGATCCCCAGCAGAGAAGTGTCCATCAGAAGCTTCCCGTGAAACGACACCTGGTAGGCGAGCCGCACCAGACGGCTATCTTGCGGCGTGATGATGAAGAGCCGGAACTCGAGCTGCCGGTCGGGCGAAGCCACGAGCACTGAATCGGTCTCGGCGAACGCCGCAGCAGCCGCTGTCAGCCACATCAGCGCGAGGGATAGAATCCGGCGTCTCATAACGAAAAAGGGGGCGCTTTCGCACCCCCTCTTCATGTTCAACTTCCTTCCGAAGAAACTACGCCCAGCTATAGCCCGCCTTCTTGAGAGGCAGCGTCCGGACGCGATCGCCCGTTGCCGAGAAGATCGCATTGGCGATCGCCGGCAGAATCGGAGGCATGGACGGTTCGCCCATACCCGTCGGGTTATTGTCGGACTTCACGTAATGTACTTCAATGTCGGACGGAGCCGCGGAAATCCGGAGCAGCGGATGATCGCTGAAGTTGCTCTGGACCACCCGGCCACGATCGACCGTGATCTCCTGCTCCATCAGCGCGCCCATCCCGTCGATGATCGCGCCCTGAGCCATGTTCAGAGCCTGGCCCGGGTTGATGATGGTGCTGCCAATGTCGGCGCCGACCCACACCTTGTTCACCTTCACCTTCTTGCCGGTGACGGTGACTTCGGCGACTTCGGCGAAGTAGCCTGCGTGGCTGAAGTGGAACCCGACGCCCATCGCGGTGCCCTTGGGCAGGGTCTTCTTGCCCCAGCCCGACTTCTCCGCGACCAGGTCGAGCACTCCCCGCATACGGGCAGCATTGAATGCGTTGCCGCCGGGGCCGCCAGGAGCACCAGGAGCAGCCGGCGGAACCGGCTTGGTCTGGGACAGCAGGTCGCGGCGGAACTGCACCGGATCCTTACCGGCGGCGTGCGCCAGCTCGTCGATAAAGCTCTGGGTGACGAACGCCATCGCATTGCTGGTCGGCGCGCGCAGCGATCCGGTGCGGATCGCCAGGGGCTGGGCCGACATATACAGTGCGAAGTTTTC
The DNA here is from genome assembly GCA_025463005.1 of Bryobacterales bacterium. Classification (GTDB taxonomy): domain Bacteria; phylum Acidobacteriota; class Terriglobia; order Bryobacterales; family Bryobacteraceae; genus Palsa-187. The sequence continues at coordinate 11,016 of JAOAPR010000198.1, forward strand.
GATGAAAGGCTGCGGGAACTCCGTGGGGCCGATGTTGCCGGCGTTCACGGCTTGAACGGCAGGGCCTTTGCCCTGACCGTCGTTCTTGGCGCCGTAGGTGACGAAGTGATTCCGCCACGCGACCACCTTGCCCGACGCGTCCAGGCCGGCTTTCAGGAACTGGTACCCGCCCGGACGATAGTAATCGTGCTTCATATCGTCTTCGCGCGTCCAGACCAGCTTTACCGGAGCATTCACTTCTTTCGAGATGTACGCCGCTTCCGCCGCGTAATCGTTGGTCAGGCGACGACCGAATCCGCCGCCGCCGCGGACCATGTGTAACGTGATGGCACTCTGGTCGATGCCGCAGGCTGTAGCGGCCAACGCGCGGGCGCCCGTGGGAATCTGGCTGCTCGACCACATCTCGAGCTTGCCGTCCTTATAGTGCGCCGTGCAGTTCTGGGGCTCCAGCGGCGCGTGCGAAATGAATGGATAAACGTAGTTCGCTTCCACCACTTTGGCGGCGGTTTTGAGGGCTGCCTCGGGGTCGCCGTCCTTGCGCGACGTACTCATCGGCTCGCCCATGCCGAGCTGCTGAGCTTTCTGAGCGTAAGCGACGCTGCTATGCTCCGCAGTCGCCCGAGGACCTTCGTCCCAGGTGACTTGAAGCTTCTTCCGTGCCGACTGCGCCTGGTACCAGGATTCGGCCACGATCGCGATTCCACTTTCGAGACCTGGATCGTTGGGCAGCACCGCCGCGGTAATATCCGGACGGTCGACCACGAACGCCGCTTTCACGCCTGGCAGCGTTTTGATCATGTCCAGATTGTGGGTCTTCACCTTGCCGCCGAACACACCGCACTTCTCGTAAACGGCATACAACATTCCCGGAACCGTCTGATCGATCGAGAACACCGGCTTCCCGGTGACGATCTTCGGGAGATCGGGACTGACAATGGTCTGCCCGATGATCTTGTAGTCTTTCGCGTCCTTGAACTTGATGGACGCCGCATCCGGAGGCGTCATCGTAGCGACTTTGGAAGCCAGCTCGCCGTAGGTGACGGTCTTGTTGGACGCCTTGTGCATTACCTTGCCCGAGCCCGTGGTCAACTCGCCCGCGGGAACGTTCCAGGTCTGCGCCGCAGCGTTGACGAACATCATCCGCGCCTGCGCGCCGAGCTGCCGCATGGGGATCCAGTTTTGTGGCGTCGCCGTGCTGCCGCCCGCGATCTGTCCGCCGTACTTGGCCTGATCCTGATCAGCTTGGACGACCTTGACGTCCTTCCAATCGACATCCAATTCCTCGGCGATCAGCATCGGCAACATCGAGCGAACGCCCTGACCTACCTCGGGGTTTTTCGCGATGAGCGTGACGCTGTTGTCGGCATTTACCGTGATGAAGTCGGCGGGCTTGAGCGGAGCAGCTCCGAAACCACCCGGCCCGCCTCGGCCGCCGGCCGGAGGAGCGCCTTTGGCTGCGCCCGGCGCCTGCTGGGCATCTGCCTTGAATACTAGTCCGAACAGCACGCCACCGGTTCCGGTGGCGGCAACGGTTAGAAAGGAGCGACGGTCAATATTCTTCTTTTTCATGACGTTCTCCCTTACTCCCTTGCCCTGCCGGCGCCGCCGCCGGTCGCGCCCGGACGCGCTGTCGCGAGCTGCGCAGCCCTGTGGATCGCCTGGCGAATTCTTAAATAGGTTCCGCAGCGGCACAGGTTGCCGTACATGGCGGTGTCGATTTCCTTGTCGCTCGGCTGGGGCTTGGTCGAGAGCAGCGCCGCCGCCGACATCATCTGACCGGCCTGGCAATATCCGCACTGCGGGACGTCCACTTCCATCCAGGCCTTCTGCACGGGATGCGTGCCGTCCGCCGACAACCCTTCGATGGTCGTCACCGGATCTTTCACAGTCCCAACCTGTGTCTGGCAAGAGCGCACGGCCTTGCCGTTCACGTGGACCGTGCAGGCTCCGCAAAGCCCGGCTCCGCAGCCGAACTTGGTGCCTTTCATGTCAAGAACGTCTCGGAGGACCCACAACAGGGGCGTATCCGCGGGCACATCAACAGTCTTGGACTGCCCGTTCACTTTGAGCGTATATGCCATGGCATTGACTCCAGATTCTGATCGATCAGAGTTTCGGCTGCGAACCAGCGGCTATTAAAAGGGATGGTCCGCGTATCTCATGGGAAAAGTACCACTTGCCAGTACCTGGTGTCAAGGCCCGACGGCTACCAGCTCGATCGCCACGGTCGCATCCAAAGAGGGTAATCCTTCAACAATTTGCGACGAACCGGCGGGGCGCGACAGGCGGCCCAGGAACTCGGGTGCCAGCCCTGCCGCTCGATCCGCCGTCGCCTGGTTCAATGAATAAACGCTCATGACCAGCGAATCGGCATAATGCGCCCGCACACCTTCGAGCGCGCGCCCCAGCCGCCCGTATGCCAGACGGAGGTCCTGCTCCCGATCCTGAAACGCCATCTGCGTGCCGGTGAACACCAGCTTGGGCTTGCTCACCATGGCCACGTGCGCGCGCCCCGCATTTGGCTCCAGGCCCGCCACATCCAGGAATTCGACCGGGGTCTTTCGCGGCTGCTGCAGACGCCCTACACCCTCGCACGCAGCCTCCGGCTTCGCCGCCAACCGGGTGAGCTGCACGAAGTTCACTGCAGCCATCGGGAACGCCCCCCCTGCGGCCGCCCGAGCGCCTTCCACCTGATCGAGCCCGCTCACGAAACAGGTGGCTTCGAGTACCCGAGCTCCGGCCGACATCGCTGCCGCTGCCAGTTGGGTCACGGCCCGCCGGCCTTCGGGTGCGGGCTGGGTCGAAAAGAACGCCAGACCGTCCGGGTTCAGCGTCTTCTTGTCGACGCTGATACTTTCGATCACCACCTGCGCGCCCTCCATCGGCAGCGCGCCCACCTGGATCGTCGTCACCACAGGCAGCGGCGTCTTCTTGTCGGAAAATTCCTCGCTCACGATGGTGGCGACCCGGCGCATGTCTCCCGTACCCGCGACAAAGGCTCGCAGCTTAATGAAGGTAGCGTCCCCGTTGGCGCGATCGAGCGCCTTGAGAGCATCGCGCACCTGCTGCGTCAGCAGCCCCTTCGTCGACAGCGGCGAAACATGAAACGTCAGCTTTCCCGTTTCCGCCACCACCGCCGCCGGAGGCTCGGGCGGGAGGGGGAGCGTCTGTGTTTCGGGCTCTCTTTCTTTCTTGGGCGCCTTAATGCGCGGGGGCCAGGGGCGCGTGGATTGCCCCCAAGCGAATCCCACGGCCAAAAGCGCCCCTAAAATCGACGGGCAGAGCAGTAAAGCAATATTACGGCGCATGGTCAGGTAGCCGTCGAGGCGATTTTATCACCAATATTGGGGCGCGCAACGCATATTAAGGGAAGGAGCTCGGCTGGCCGATCTGTTGCCTGTGCGCCGCGGGGACGGGCCTTGACAGTGTATTTCGGGATGGACATACTAAGACACATCGTTCTTAAGGTAGCGATCGGCCTGGCAGAAGGGCCATCGCAGGCGAGACTTGCCAGGCTGCTGGTCACGCCAGTGCAGTTTCCCGTCGGTTGCGATCAGGAGGAATCTACAACATGAAATTCAAATTGTTCACGTTCGTCAGTTTGGCGACGTTGGGCTTCGTAGCGGGGATAGCCCTCGGGCAGACCGCCACGCCTGCGGCGGCTCCCAAAGCGGCGCCGAAAGCCGCACCCGTAAAAGCCGCGAAAGCGGCGCAACCGGCATCGCAGGTCGATTCCGTAATCGAATCCGTCAAAGCGGGATTATCGGAATCCCTGATCATCAGAACCTTGCAGAGGGAAAACAAGCCCGCCGATCTCAAAGCGGCCGACTTGGTGAAGTTGAAGAACGCCGGCGTCTCAGAAAACATCATTGGCGTGATGCTCGATCCGGGCAGCGCCCCGGTTGCAGCCGCAGCCCCCGCGCCAGCCCCCAAAGCGGCCGCTGCTCCAGCGCCTGCACCCGAGCCGGCTCCTGCCCCTGTCACTGTGGCCGCTGCGCCCAGCGCTCCGGCTGCCCCCAGCGCGCCGACCCAAGCCGAAAAGAAACGCGTCATTGTCGACGAATTCGACTATTCGACCGTTAAGACCCAGGTGCAAGCGGTGTTCAACACGCAACAGGACATCGGCAAAGGCATTCGCGCCATGCTGGTCACCCGGCTGGCCCAAGCTAACAAGGTTGTTGTCGTCGAGCGCGCCAAACTGGCGACGCTCACCAAAGAGCAGGACTTTAACGCGAGCAATCGCGTCAAGCAAGGCAGCGGGGCGCGCGTCGGCCAGATTTCGGGGGCTGACGCCCTTCTATCCGGAGACATTGTAGTCTTTGGCCGGGATGACAAGAAGAAGAGCGTCAAAGGCGGCGGCATCATCGGCGGCGCATTCGGCGCCATCGCCTCCAGCAAGAGTGAGGACAAAGCCGTGGTCACTATCGACTACCGGCTGATCGACGCCGAGACTTCCGAAATCATCGCCACCGGGGAGGCCAAAGGCGAATCTATCCGTAAGGGCAACGCTCTCGGCGCTATCGGCGGAGCGATCGGCAAGGGCGTCGCCGGCGTCCAGATCGACATGACCAGCTCTAATTTTGCCCAGACAATCATCGGCGAGGCCACTCAGGATTGCGTCAACAAGCTCGCTGAAATTCTCCTTGGGCAAACCGCCAATATGAAGAAGACTGTCCGCGAGGTGGAAGGCCGCGTGGCGGACGTTTCCGGAAAAACGCTGGTCCTCAACGTCGGCTCGACGGACGGCGTCAATGTCGGCGAGGTGTTCGAGGTTCTGCGCATCGTCCGGGAAGTCAAAGATCCGGTGACGAAGGAAACGCTGGATGTGGTGACTGAGAAAACCGGCGAGATGACCATCACCAGTGTGCGAGACAAAGTGGCGATGGGATCCTATACAGGTTCGGCTGCGCAAGTCGGCTTCATGGCGCGTAAGAAGATATAGGTCCAAAAACAGGGAGGCAAATATGACGAACCGAAAACTCCTGGTAAGCCTGTTGGCCGCATCTGCCACGCTGGCTTCGGCGCAGACCAAGAAGGCTCTTATCATCGAGCCCTTCGACTATTCGACCGTGATGACTGCCGTGCAGGCCGTCTTCGGCACGCAGCAGAACATCGGCACCGGCATCGCCGCCATGCTGACCACGCGGGTCACGCAAGATGGCAAGTTTACTGTGGTCGAACGCCGTAAGGTCGCAAACCTCACGAAGGAACAGGATTTCGCAGCCAGCAATCGCGTGAAACAGGGAACCGGCGCGCGCGTCGGCCAGATTCGCGGCGCGGACCTCACGATTGTGGGGGATATTGTTGTTTTCGGACGTGACGACCGCAAGGTGTCGGCCGGGGCCGGTGCGATCGTTCCCGGGGCGGGCGGTGTAATCGGCGGATCCAAATCGGATGCGAAAGCCGTGGTCGTAATCGATTATCGCCTGGTGGACGCGGAGACCAGCGAAGTCGTCGGCAGTGGCGAGGCTCGCGGCGAATCGAAGCGCACCAGTAAAGGCTTCGGGGCGGCGATGTTCGCCGGCGGGGTGCTCGCGGGCGGCGGCATCAACATGACTAGCTCCAACTTCGCCGAGACCATCATCGGCGAAGCCACCATGGACGCCGTGAACAAGCTTTCCCAGCAAATCGCGGCCGGCCCCACGACAGGAAGCGCTGGCAGCCGCGAAAACGACCTGGACGCCATCGTCGCGGATGTGGACGGAACCAACCTGACGATCAATGCCGGCAGTGCCGCCGGTCTCGCCAAGGGTCAGACCTTCACCATTTATCACAAGGGCAAAGAGATCAAGGATCCCAAGACGGGCGAGGTTCTGGATGTGCAAACTAGTCCCATCGGCACGCTCACCATCACCAACGTTCGCGATCGCATCTCCACCGGAACCTTCGCCGCGTCGGGCGGCCCTGCTCCCGTGGTCGGAGACGTCGTCAGGAAGTAAAACGCCATGCGCATCACCCGCGCACTATTGTTTTTCGCTTGCCTCGGCGCACAAGCTCAGATCGTGCCGCGTGTTGGCGGCGTAGCCGCTGGGTCCCTCTGGCGAGGCAATCTTGGTGGCATCCTCGGCCGGAATCCTGCCGAGGTAACGTCGGGCGACCTGGGTCGCTTTGAGCAATATCTCCTCGGAGCAGGCGCGTATTGCGCAGCGCTCACGCCGTACGACTATGCGGCCAACCGCCTGATGGTGCGCAGCATGGCCGCTTATGTGCGAACCATGAACCAGGCTTCGCGGGATCCGGAAATCCGCGCGTCCCTCGGGCGCATTTCTACCCGGATTTCGGCTTTCCCGTGTGCCTTTGTCGGCGGACAGCCGGAGCCGCTCATCTTCGACCCCGCCGCTGTTCCAGTTCCTGCCGAGCCGCCGTTCGCGCTGCAACCGCCTGCTGTCGACAACGTCGCCGCGGCCGACAAGGAGACCTACAGCGACCTGCAAGCTCGCTATCGCGCGGATGCCACGCGAGCAGCTTCCGCCTGGAAAAGTGCCGAAATCATGCGTGCGAGTCTGGCGGCACAAGGCGCCACTCTGAACGCCAATACCTCGGTAGCTCTAAGCCGCTTCCAGCTTCTCTTCGGCCTGGCCGCGGGCTCCATGCTCGACCGCCGCTGGGACGAGGTGCTCGAGCACCTCCAGGCTGCCGAAGCAGAAACAGCCAAGGTCGCCAAGGTCGTCGGACGCTAGTCCGTGCGTAGCGCGACCATAGGGTCCACCTTGGTGGCACGGCGGGCCGGCAGATAGCTCGCCAGGATTCCGACCGTGAACAACACCACCCCGACCGCCACGTAAGTAAAACGGTCCGTCGTGCCCACTCCGAACAGCAGGTTCGACAGCAAGCCGCTGAGTGCCCGCGCCCCCGCCAGCCCAGCGACCAGCCCGATCACCACAAGCGTGACACCCTGCCTCAGAACCAGTGTGAGGACGTGCCTGCGGCTCGCGCCCAGGGCCATGCGCATCCCAATCTCCTTGGTTCGCCGCGCCACGGAGAACGCCAGCAGCCCGTACACGCCTACCGCCGTCAGCACCAGCGCCACGCCCGCAAAAATCCCGAACAGCCACGCGTCGAAACGGGAGTCGGCCGTGGTTAAAGCCACGATTGAGTCCATCGTCCGCACGCGCTCCACGCGCTGGCGAGGGTCGACCTCACGGACTGCCTGCCGCAACTGCTCGGCGAATCCAGCTGGGAAATTCCCTCGCATCACCCACGACATGCCGTCCGTCATCCACTGTCCGGCAGGAACGTAGACCGTAAACCGCGGCCGTTCCTTCAGGCGAACGGACTTCGTATCGGCCACCACGCCCACCACTTCGCGAGGCGAGTCACTGCCTGCGGCCCCTACATCCCGGCCGCGAAACCGCCCGATCACGACCCGATCGCCCAGCGGGTCATCCTGCGCCCACCACTGCTCTGCTACCCGCTCACTCACCAGGACCACAGGTGGCGCCTTCTTGCTGTCCGTATCCGAGAACGCACGCCCGCGAACGATCGGTATTCCCATCGTCTCGAAGTATCCAGGCGTCACCGCACGAATCTCCATACCGCCGATACTCTGCTCGGGATGCCCTTCGCGTTGCGTAGGAAGGTTGTTCTGCCCGGTCAGCGGTAGCGCATTAATCGCGGCAACGCTGTGGATTCCCGGCATCGCCCGAATTCGTTCCAGTAACCGAGTTTCTAACTCCCGCCGCTCAATCTCCTTCCCCCGCAGCTCCGGCGGCACGGGCGTTCGGAAGGTCATCACGTCTTTTGGTGAGAAACCAAGCTGCTCTTGATGCAGCCGGTACAAGCTCTGGATCAGCAGCGCCGCGGAAACCAGTAACGTCACCGAAAGCGCTACTTCGCCCGCGACCAGTAAACTGCGGGTGCGTTGGCGGGCGAGGCCTCCGCTGTCTCCGGACTTCAGCGATTGGTACACCGTCATTCGTGCCATCGAAAGAAAAGGCACCACGCTGATGATCAGGTTGGTGACAATCGCCACCCCGAATGTGAAAAACAGTACCGGAAGATTCAAGCCTATGGGCGCAGAGGAAGACAGCTGGAACGGGACCATAGCGAGCAAGGCGTCCAACAACCAGGACGCAACCATCAGTGCGGCCAGGCCCCCAGCCGCGGTCAGCAGGACGTTCTCCACCAGAAATTGGCGCAACACGCGCCCCGAGCTGCTGCCCAAAGCCATGCATACGGCGATCTCCTTTTGCCGCGCGGCGATACGAGCTAGCAGCAGACTGGCCAAATTCGCACATGCAATCAGGAGCAGCAAGCTCACCGCACCGAACAGCAGCAGCAGATTCGTCCGAACGGCATCGCCGGCCAGCCGCTCCTGATAACTCGCAGTCATCAGGCCTCGATAGACGTCGGGCAATCCGTGCGTGTTGGCCTGACGAAGGCCTTCGGTCCATCCCAGCATCTCAGCCGTGGCCTGCTGCGAACTGACGCCGGGCTTCGGGCGCGCGATGACCGTCGTATTGCTGCCCACGTCCCCTACCGAGCCGATGGACTGAAGCGGCACCAACGCCAGCGCGGTCTGGGGAAACCAAAAGTTCGGAGCCAGCACCCCGATGACCGTGTAGCTTGTGTCGTTGAGCGTCACGACTCGGCCCACCACGTCCGGGTTGCCGCCGAATGCACGCCGCCACAGCGCATCGCTCAGAACGATCGCGTTCGGTCCACCTGGACGGACCTCTCCGGATTGGAATTCGCGACCCAAGGCGGGAGCCACGCCCAGCGTTCGCAGAAAGTCGGTCGTTACGCTTAGAACGTTGATCCACTCCACCGTGCCGTCAATGGCGAGGGTCTGATCTCCTCCGCCCCGATAGCCGGCTACCGATGCAAATGACGACGCGTGCTCCTTCGAAAACTCGTATTCGGGAACGCTGATCTGATCCTGCCCGCCCACCCGCACGAGCTGGACAAGTTGTTCCGGCTGGGGATATGGCAACGACCGAAGCAGCACCGCGTAGATCACGCTGAAGACTGCCGTGTTCGCGCCGATTCCAAGCGCGAGGAGAAGAATCGCGACAATCGTAAACCCAGGAGTCCTTCTCAGCGCGCGACATGCGTAGCGGAATGCTCCCATGTGTACTTCCAGCCTTTCTGCCGCCGCAATTCCAAGACCAGTGTAAGCCCTTGAACATACTAGGCTTGCGCCGTCCAGGTCGTCCGGGTCCGGTCGTTTGCTGTTCGAAAACGGTCACCGCGTGCGGCATAATAAGAACTTCCCGATGTCTGCCGAGCCCTCCACCCCACTCATGCGGCAGTACCACGGCATCAAGCAGCAGGTGCCCAACACCCTGCTGATGTTCCGTCTCGGCGACTTCTATGAGCTGTTCTACGAAGACGCCGTCACCGCCGCCCGCGAGCTCGAAATCACCCTCACGGCCCGCAACAAGGAAAAAGGCCAGCCCATCCCCATGTGCGGCGTCCCCTACCACGCCTCCGAAAACTACATCGCGCGCCTGATCCAGAAGGGCTACCGGGTCGCAATTTGCGATCAGATGGAGGTCGCCACCGCTGCCACCAAGCTGGTGAAGCGCGAGGTCACCCGCATCGTCACACCCGGCACTGCCATGAACGCGCAGGTGCTGCGACCGCACGAGAACAATTACCTTGCGGCAGTCATGCCCAACGGCGCGCGCGCCGGCGTAGCCCATGTCGACATCTCCACAGGCGAATTCCGCGCCACGGAGCTCGATCTAATCGAAGTCGGCGCCGCGCTCGAAACTTTAAACGCTCGCGAAGCCCTGGTACCTGAAGGTACGGCGGACAAACTCCCCTGCCTCAAAACCAATGTGGATTCGTGGGTCTTCGCACCGGACTACGCCGCGCGCAGCTTGTGCGACCACTTCCATCTGCTGGCGCTCGATGGCTGCGGCCTGGAATCGCGTCCGCTGGCCACCGGCGCCGCTGCCGCAATCCTGCACTATCTCCGCGATACCCAGCGCACCGCGCTCGACCACCTGGAGCGGCCCGCCTTTTACGATCGCGCCGCCGCGCTGGTCCTCGACGCCACTACTGTTCGCAATCTGGAGCTGGTCGAGCCGCTCTTCGCCGGTGAATCGCGAGAATCGACGCTCCTCCACGTGCTCGATCGCACCCGCACCGGCATGGGCGGCCGCCTGCTTCGCCACCGTCTGCTAGCGCCCTCGATCGACGTGGCCGAGATCGAAGGGCGTCTGGACAGCGTTGAAGAGCTCTGCGGCGCACCCATTCTGCGTGCGGATCTAGCCAAGTGTCTGGAATCTATCCTCGATCTCGAGCGCCTTCTGGCGAAAATCTCTCTCGCATCCGCCGGCCCGCGCGACCTGCTCGCGTTGGCTCGCTCCCTGGCCGTGATTCCGTCCCTGACAGCGCCGGCTTTTAAATCGGCGTTACTCCAAGACATTCGCGGACGACTTGATCCAGTCCCCGAAGCCCGTGATCGCGTCCTCGCCGCCATCTCCGACGAGCCCCCCGCGAATCTCTCCGACGGCGGCGCGATTCGCTCCGGCTTCGACCAGCAGCTTGACGAGTTACGCGACATTTCCCAGAACAGCCGCACCTACCTGGTCCAGATCGAGCAGCGCGAGCGCACCCGGACTGGCATCACGTCGCTCAAGGTTCGCTTCAACAACGTTTTCGGTTACTACATCGAAATCTCCAAGTCCAATCTGCATCTCGCGCCACCGGATTACCAGCGCAAGCAGACCCTGGTCAATGCCGAGCGTTTCACCACTCCGGAGCTGAAAGAACTCGAAAGCAAAATTCTGGAAGCCGAGGAAAAGATGCTGGCGATCGAGCGGGAGCTCTTCGAGCGGCTCCGCGTATTGGTCTCTTCGCATGCAGCGCGCATCAAGGCGACCGCGGCTGCGGTAGCCGAGCTGGACGTCGCCGTCGCTCTCGCGGAAGTCGCTGCGGAGAGCCGCTACGTGCGGCCGCGCTTTTCAATATCAGGAGAAATGCTGGGCGAAATGCGCGTCGTTGCCGGCCGCCATCCGGTCATCGAAAAGCTCGCCGAAAAAGACGCCCAGCGATTCATCCCCAACGATCTCTATTTCCATCCCGAGACCGAATTTATCGCAGTGATCACCGGCCCGAACATGGGCGGTAAATCGACCTATCTACGCCAAGCCGCCCTGCTCGCGATTCTTGCTCAAATGGGATCGTTCCTCCCCGCAGAATCCGCGCTGATGCCGGTCGTCGACCGAGTGTTCACACGCATCGGAGCTGCCGACAATCTCGCGCGCGGCCGATCGACCTTCATGGTGGAAATGACCGAGACCGCCGTCATCCTCAACACCGCCACAGCGCGCAGCCTGATCGTCCTGGACGAAATCGGCCGCGGGACATCTACTTATGACGGGCTAGCCCTGGCCTGGGCGGTGGTCGAACATATTCATCGCCACATTCGCGCGAAAACGCTCTTCGCCACCCACTATCACGAGCTGACCGAGCTGGCGGGCCAGCTCGAAGGCGTCCGCAACCTGCATGTCTCGGTGAAGGAATCCGGAGACCAGATCCTGTTCCTGCGACGCGTCGAGCCGGGTGCAGCCGACCGCAGCTACGGCATCGAAGTCGCGCGCCTGGCCGCGCTGCCGATGAGCGTGATCGAGCGCGCGCGCCAGATTCTGGCGCAGCACGAATCGGCAGTTACCGAAGAGCTCGCGCCGGCACCAGCGCCGATGCAAATCCAGTTGTTCGAGCCGGTCAATCACCAGCTGGCGGCCCGCATCCGGGCGCTCAAGCTGGACGAACTTCGTCCAATCGATGCACTCCAACTCTTGTCTGAGATCCAAAAGGAATTGAATTGACATTCGCGTTCATTCGCGTGTATTTGCGGCCATTCCTATGCGTGTAGCCGGAATCATGAGCGGCACCTCGCTCGACGGCATCGATGTCGCCATTGTAGACATCCGCGGCAAGAAGATCGAGCCGGTGGCCTTCCACACCGTCGCCTATCCCAAAACGGTGCGCCAGGCCATTCTCGGCGTGTCGAACACCCTTACCCACACCTCCGCGATCGCACGGCTGCACTTCCTGCTTGGCGAGCTCTACGCCGAAGCCGTTCGCGATGTCTGCCGGCGCCGGCGCATTCCCCTGCACTCGATCTCGCTGTGCGGCCTGCACGGCCAGACGATTTTTCACGAAGGCGCGCCGGTGAACTATCTCGGCCGCCGCGTCGCCAGCACTCTCCAGATCGGAGACGCCTCGGTCGTGGCCGAGCGCACCGGCATCTGGACCATCTCCAATTTCCGTGAACGTGATATCGCCGCCGGCGGCCGCGGCGCTCCGCTGGTGCCTCTGGTCGATTTCCTTCTCTTCCGCCATCGCCGCATCGGCCGCGTTGCCCTGAACCTCGGGGGGATCGCGAACATCACCGTGATTCCGGGCGGCGCCTCCCGCGACGACGTGGTGGCATTCGACACCGGCCCGGGCAACATGGTGATCGATGCGCTGGTTGCCCGCATGACCGAAGGCCGCCAGACGTTCGACCGCGACGGCCGCATCGCCCGCGGCGCTAAGGTTCACGATCGCCTGCTCGCGTCCATGCTGGCCGATCCTTATTTCAAAATCCGCCCGCCCAAGACGACCGGCCGCGAGCAGTTCGGCCAGGAGTTCGCGAGCGGCCTGGTGGCTACCGGTCTTCCGCTGACTGTTCTGATCGCGACGGCCACCGAATTTTCGGCGCGATCCGTCGCTTCAGCCATTACCGGCTATGCCGGCAACTCCTGCGAAGTGATTGCGTCCGGCGGCGGAGTGCACAACCGCTGGCTCATGCGCCGCCTGCGCGAGCTCCTGCCCGGCTTCGATCTGCGCACCAGCGCCGATCATGGCGTCGACCCGGATGCCAAGGAAGCCATCGCCTTCGCCGTGCTCGCCCACGAGTTCGTCATGAGCCGGCCCGGCAACCTGCCGTCGGCCACGGGCGCTCGCCGCGGGGTGCTACTCGGACGCAGCACACCTGTGTTTTAAGGAAGGTTCTGTCGCTCCTCATCCTTCTGCGCCTGATAATCCAGTTGCCGGACTTTTTGGCGCGGATCTTTAGACAAAACCTGGTTGTTTAGATCCTGCGGCATCACCGGATTGTCCTTCTTCTTGGTTTTCGATTTGAGATCGTCAAGAACCGCGCGAACGTATTTTTTCATGCCTCATTCCTGCCACGTTATTGCGGCGCCGCCTGCTGCCGAAAACGTATTCTGAAGAGGACTTGGGAGATGTTGACGATCACGGGGCGTCATCGCCTCGGGCCAAAGTGATAAAATCGCAGCGAGGATCACTCCCATGAAGTCTCTTGGGTTTCTCATCATCGGAGTCGCCTGCGCCGCCATCACCTGGGGGCAGGCAGCCGTGGAGTACGCTGTCGGAGCTGGGGCCGCGACGGGAGCAGCCGCCGGCGCCAAGGGCGCGGGACAAGCCGTGGGCGGAGTATTCGGCGCGGTGACTCAAACGCTCAACCAGGCCGCTCAGCCGGGTGCGCCCGTGACCGCGTCTTCTTCGACGGCTTCCGCTTCGACCTCTTCCGCCACACCTGCGAGCGCGGCAAAACCGGGCTCAGTGGCCACCAAGCCGATCGATCCTGCGCAGGTTGCTCTCGGCATGAACCGCGATGAACTCATCGCACGTTTCGGTGAACCGGCCACCCGTACCACGCAAATCCGCCGTTCGCAGATGCTGGATACCTTCTGGTACAACACTGCGGCCCACGACACCATCCCCAAAGATGAGTTGATCGTCAGTCTGACCGACGGAAAGGTTGTCTCGACGGTGCTGGCGTCCGAAAGGAAACGCAGACCGGTCGCGTCCGTTAGAAGATAGATGGTCCTTCGCATAGTTGTACTGGTCGGATTTGCCGCCGCGTTGTCCGCTCAGACAGCCCAATACACCGGATCGGCCGCTTGCCAGACCTGCCACCCCAGTGTGTACGAACACTGGAAAAAGACGCGTATGGCAAATGTCGTGCGCGATCCCAAGGAGCATCCGGAAGCGATCATCCCCGATTTCAGCAAGACCGATCCGGCCCTGACCTTCACCAAGGATGCCATCGCCTTTGTCTACGGCAGCAAGTGGAAGCAGCGCTATTTCACTAAGGTCGGCGACGATTATTTCCCGCTGCCGGCGCAGTGGGACGTCGAGAATCGCGTATGGAGCCGCTATTTTGTTCGCGATGGGACGGATTGGTGGGTGCCTCACTACCCGGCGGACAACATGCAGCGGCCCACCGGCCCGCTGTGCGACGGTTGCCATTCGGTCAATTACAACATCCAGACCAAGACCGTCACCGAATGGAATGTGGGCTGCGAAAAGTGCCACGGACCTGGCAGCGAGCACGTCCGCCGTCCGTCGCGCGCCAATATCGTCAATCCCGCGCGTCTCGGCTCCCGCGGCAGCGACGTCTGCATCCAGTGCCACTCGCAAGGCCAGCCGCTGGCGAATCCGATCCAGGGAAAATACTACGATTGGCCGGTCGGGTTCGATGCCACAAAAAACTTGAGTGATTTCTGGCAGCTGGAAGAGCACAAACTCGGCGAGACCAGCTTTACTCATTTCCCCGACGGCACCGGGCATAAGAATCGCATGCAGGGGAACGATTTTGCGCAGAGCCTGATGTACACCCGCGGCGTCACCTGTTTCACCTGCCACGATGTTCACGGCACCGACAACAACGCCGATCTGATCCGCCCCGCGAGCGTGCTCTGCCTGCAATGCCACGGCCCGAAATCGCCGAACGGTCCGCACACCGGGACGCTCGAGCAGCACACCCACCACCGCGCCGGATCCACCGGCAGCGAATGCGTGAGCTGTCACATGCCCAAGATTGAGACGGAGATTGCGAACGTAAACGTCCGCAGCCACACCTTCAAATTCATCGCCCCGGCCGAAGCGGAGCGCATGAAGATGCCCAACTCCTGCACAACCTGCCACACGGATAAGAACGCAGCGTGGGCAAATGACGCGCTCAAGACGTGGACCGAATTCTCGCCCTGGCGAGTGGCTAACTGATTTTGTTTGTAGGACAGGCGATCTTGTCGCCTGTCGGGAACGGATTCGCCTGCGTTACCGCGCGGCGAGCAGCGCCCGCAGGTGCCGAGCCCGCTCCGGCGACCGGAGCTGCCGAAGCGCCTTGGCTTCGATCTGCCGGATGCGCTCGCGTGTGACGTCGAACTCCTGGCCGATCTCTTCGAGTGTGTGTTCGCGCTCGCAGCCGATGCCGAAGCGCAGCCGGATCACCTTCTCCTCCTTGGGAGAAAGCGTCTTGAGGATGTTGGCGGTTTCGTCGCGGACGTTGGTGTCGATCACCGCGTCCACAGGCGACCCCACCCAGCGGTCTTCGATCAGATCGCCCAGGGCGGATTCGCCGTCGCGGCCGACCGGAGTTTCGAGCGACACTGGATCCCGCGAGATGGTCTTGAGCTTCTGGACCTTTTCCACCGGAATGTCCATGCGCCGGCTGATTTCGTCGTTGGAGGGCGCGCGGCCCATTTCCTTTTCCAGCTCGCGCGTGGCGCGCAGGAACTTGTTCATGCTCTCGTTCATGTGAACGGGAA
>JAOAPR010000339.1 GCA_025463005.1 Bryobacterales bacterium
ATGGTCATCCGTGGGATGCGCAAGGTCGGCATGGTCCGCAACGTCCGGGTGCCGACCGCGAAGCAGCTGGCACTCAAGACCGCTACGAACGGGGACTGACCGCTCAGCGCGTCGGCGGGCCTTTGCGCATCAGCAGCGCCAGCAGCTCCGCCTGGGAGTGCACGCCGACCTTCCGGTAGATGGCCGCGAGGTGGTTGCGCACCGTGCTGCCCGAGATCCCGAGGCCGCGCGCGATGGTCGGGACCCGCTCGCCGGCCGCGAGTCGCCGCGTGATCTCGAGCTGGCGGACACTGAGCGCCCTCGGGGCGGGATGCATGAAGGAGTACCGTCCCTCTTCGGCCCGCGCCGCATGCCCCTCCATGGAGATCGCCCACAACTGACGCCCAAGACGGGCCGCATCGATGCCGGATATCTGCCCCTGACCGTCTGTCGAGAAGACCCAGAGGGCCACCACGAACCGGGGGGGGTTGTGCTCGCAAAGCGGGCTTGCCGCGAAGCCCAGGGTCTTGAAGCCCCCATCCCCGTTTCGGATCCGTAGGGGGGCGGCGACCCCGCCTGTCTCCGCGCTGGCGCGGCCCAAGACGAGCAGCATGGTGGGAATGTCGTCAGGGTGGACGCGTGCCTGTATGGGGGTCCCCAGGAGCTCGGATCTTCGCCAGCCGAGGAGGATCTCGGCGTTGAGGGCGATCTCCTCCATCCGCCAGTGATGATCCAGCCCGACGTGCGTCATGGCGACGTCACCCGGCACGAAGGCCTCCTCACCCGGCAGCGGCACCAATCGCGGCACTGCCCCGCTGGTGGCCACGCCATAGAGAGCCAGCCTGCCGGGCGCGGCTTCGGCGAGGGGCTGGATCCACCACGCCACCTCGACGTCGTGAGGCGGGCGGCCCCAGGTCCCCCGACACAGGGAGAGGGAGACAAAGCCCGACGTCATGCCCTTGAACACGCCGGTCACGGCGTCCAGCTCCGAGGCTGGCATGAACGACAGCAGGCTCATGCCCGCGACCCTTGACAAAGAAACACCCACGAGCTCGGCGAAGGCTGCGTTGGCGGCCTCGACCCGAAGGGAGGCGCCATCGACGATCGCCAGCGGAGCCGAGGCTCGATCGAGAGCCATGGCAATGTCCGTAGGGCGGGGCGGTGACATGATCCCACTCTCGTCCAGACTCTGGTTCAGGTCATGGGTGGATCGGGTGAACCCGCAACCCCCGAATGGGCGAATTCCGAGCCACCGATCGGAGGCACCACCGTACGATCGGGTGGCCTCCCGCCGGTCTGGCCCAGGCGGCAGGCATAGCATCTAGTCTCGTGCGCATCGACCGGTCCGGAGAGGAGCTCGAATCGCTCCACGCGATCTCGGTCGAGATCGCATCCCTTCGCGAGCTCGAGAAGATCTACCAGCGGGCCCTCGCGTACTGCCTGGCCCTGACGGACTCCGAAGTCGGCTTCATCGGCCTCCTCAGCGACCCTCCCGACTACCTCGACCTGGTCGCCGTCGATGGGTTGTTCCTGTTCGACCTGGCCTTCTACCAGCAGTTCAGGAGGATGCCGGTGCGGTCCAGCGTCTTCGGCGTCACCCTCGTCGAGGAGCGGCCGTACATCTCCAACGACGTCGACCACGATCCCCACCGGGTCGGACGGCCGGACGGCCACCCGCCGATCACCACCTTTCTCGGCGCCCCACTCAACGTCGGGGCCACCGTGATCGGCATGGTCGGCGTTGCGAACCGGACTGGAGGCTACGACGCCGGCCACGAGCGCCTGCTGTCCACGTTCGCCAACCAGGTGGCCGTCGCCATCGACAACGCCAAGCTCTACGAGCGGCAACGCGAGATGATCGCCGGGCTGCAACAACTCCACGCCCGCCTGGACGGGGCGGAGCGCGACCAGCTCCTCGCCCGCGACCGTGAACGCATCGCAGCCGGCTTGCACGACGACATAGCGCAGAGCCTCTTCACGATCGGCGTCCGCCTCGGTGCGCTCCTCGAAGGCGATCTCGACCCCCGGCTCGCCGAGCAGATCCGGGCCGTCCACCATCTGGCGAGCATCACCAACGACAAGGTGAGGGAGGTTGTCTTCGCGCTGGCGGCACCTGGTCAGCAGGGAACGGACCTAACCTCCTCGCTCCGTTCCCTCCTCAACGAGACGGCGCAGGCGACCGGCCTCGAAACGGATCTCGTCGTCACCGGGAGCCCAATACCTGGCGCATCCCGGCTCCAGGACGTACTGCGCGCCGTCGTCAAGGAGGCGCTCGCCAACGTGGTCCGGCACGCCCGGGCAAGGGTGGTACTCGTGAGCGTCCGCTACGGGACCGACCGGGTCGACCTGGTGGTCCAGGACGACGGCGTCGGGGCTCCCGAACTTGTCCTGCGCCGGTTCCCCGAAAGCCTGATCCACTTCGGTCTCCGCCACATGCGGGAGTCCGTCATCGGCCTTGGCGGCAGCTTCGAGGTGGCCAACGGCGACGAGGGAGGCTTGACCGTGCGGGTGAGCCTCCCGCTGCGCCGGCTCGGAGCGCTGGCGGAATGGGGGTAATCCGGCTCGTGATCGTCGACGACCACGAGATGGTCCGGGAGGGCCTGCGGGCCATCCTCGGCGGCGATCCCGACTTTGAGATCGTCGGCGAAAGCGGCTCGGCCGACTCTCTGGCCCAGCTCGTGGAGCGCAGCCACCCCGACATCGTGCTGCTCGACGCTCGCCTCCCAGGGGTCAGCGGGCCGGAGGCGTGCCGGCGGCTGTCCGAGACCCATCCGGACGTGCGGGTCATCATTGTCACCACGTACTCGGATGAGGGGCTCGTCGACGAGTCCATCTCGGCCGGGGCAAAGGGGTTCGTCGTCAAGGACATCGAGCGCTTCGCCCTCAAGCACGCCATCCGCGCGGTGCATCGGGGTGAGGGCTTCATCGCCCCGTCGGTGACCGGGAGAATCCTCGACCGCATGCGCTCCCACAAGGCCCTCTCCGGAGAGCGCCCGCTCTTGGGCGACAGCCAGCTCGAGATCCTCCGGCTCGTCGCCGAGGGGTTCTCGAACAAGGAGATCGCCGCCAGGGTCCATCTCAGTGAGAACACGGTGAAGTCCCACCTTCAGGAGATCTTTCAGCGGCTCCAGGTCCGAAACCGAGTGGAAGCCGCACTGAGGGCCATCCGGGAGGGCCTGGTCGAGAAGTAGTCGCCCTAGGTGGCGAGCCAGCCAGGGTCACGCAGCAGGGCGGCGAGGAAGTCCGCCAAGAAAACCGTGTCACACGCGGGAAAGTTTGCGGACTTCTGCCTTTATCTCCCGCCGCCGCGGTTGGAAGAGAAACATAGGATTCCAGCGCGCGCAGGCGCGCGATCCGTTCCTAAGTTTGGGGCTGCCTGGCTACGTGGCGAGCCAGCCCGGCCGCACCAGGCCCGACTCGTACGCGATCACCACCAGCTGCGCACGGTCCCGGGCCTGCAGCTTGGTCATCGAGCGGCTCACGTGCGTCTTCACCGTGGCGGCGCTGACGAAGAGGCGCTCGGCGATCTCGGCGTTGGAGAG
>JAOAPR010000222.1 GCA_025463005.1 Bryobacterales bacterium
TTCTCCAAAGTGATCTATATCGAGCAGGACGATTTCCGCGAGGATCCGCCCAAGCAGTATTTCCGGCTGGCGCCCGGCCGCGAGGTGCGGCTGCGCTACGCCTACTTCATCACCTGCACCGGCGTGGTGAAGGATGCGAGTGGCAACGTAGTGGAGCTGCACTGCACCTACGACCCGGCCACTAAGGGGGGCAACGCGCCCGACGGCCGCAAGGTCAAGTCGACCATCCACTGGGTGTCGGCGGAACACGCGATAGACGCGGAGGTTCGCCTGTATGAGACGCTGTTCACGTGCGAAGATCCCGGCATTGTGCCCGAGGGACAGGATTTCACCGTGAACCTCAACCCCAATTCGCTCGAAGTAGTGCCCGGGGCCAAGCTGGAGCCGAGCCTGCGGGAAACCTCGCCCGGGAATCGCTACCAATTCGAGCGGCTGGGCTACTTCGCGGTGGATCCGGACAGCACTCGTGAGAAGCTGGTGTTCAACCGTACCGTCGCGCTTCGCGATACGTGGGCCAAAATTGAGGCGAAATCCAAGTAATGGTGATCTTAGGCCTGGGTGGTCTGTTAGGAGACGCGGCGTGCGCTGTTCTCAAGGATGGCGAGCTGAAGGCCGCGATCGAGGAGAACAAGCTCGATCACGTGTGGAAGCCGGGTGGGCTGCCGCAAGCCTCGATTGCGGAGTGCCTGCGCCTCGCGGGAAGCTCCCGAGAGCAGGTGGAATGCGTAGC
The DNA here is from genome assembly GCA_025463005.1 of Bryobacterales bacterium. Taxonomy (GTDB): domain Bacteria; phylum Acidobacteriota; class Terriglobia; order Bryobacterales; family Bryobacteraceae; genus Palsa-187. The sequence continues at coordinate 731 of JAOAPR010000222.1, forward strand.
GGTGGTACGGCCGTTCGCGCGCGCGCCGGAGTCGCAGGTCCACAGTATTCTGCGCGATCAATTCCCCAAGGCGGAGTTCGTCGTGGTGGAGCATCACCAGGCCCACGCGGCGTCGGCGTTCTTCGCGTCGCCCTTCGAGGAAGCGACGGTGCTCACGCTCGATCATGCCGGCGATTTCCGCTGCGGCGGCCGGTGGCAGGCGAAAGATACGCAGATTCAGGCGGAACGCGAGTGGTATTATCCCGATTCGCTGGGCCGGCTGTATGGCGCCGTGACGCAGCTGTTGGGCTATCGAGCCGGAGCCGAAGAACATAAGGTCCAGTGGCTCTCGGCGGCGGGGGATGAGCGTTACGCGCCGCTGTTCCGCGAGATGATGTCGGCGTCTGCGCGCCTGGATCCTTCCTTTTTCGATGGAAATCGACAATCCGAAGGCGGCTTCGGCCCGAAATTCTTCGAGCGGCTTGGTTTACAGGACGGCGGCGGCCGGGTACCCGCGTCCGCGGTGCCGCCGATCGCGCGTGGATTACAGAAAACTATCGAGGAAACAGTACTCGGGATGGCGGGCGAGGGCGAAAACCTGTGCCTGGCCGGCGGGCTCTTCCTGAACGTGATGCTGGTGGAGTTCCTGGAACGCTGCGGCCGTTGGAAAAATGTCTTCGTTCAACCGGCTGCCGGGAATGCCGGGACGGCCCTGGGAGCCGTCTACCACGTCTGGCACCAGGTCCGGCGGCACAAGCGCCGTCACGGCATGGAATCGCTGTTTCTCGGGCCGGGCTACGGAGCGGAAGAGATCAAGCAGGTGCTGGAAAACTGTAAACTGCGCTTCGAGTATCTGCGCGCCACCGACGAAATGCTGGCCCGGGCTGTGCGGATGCTGGGGGAGCACAAGATTCTGGCGTGGATGCAGGGACGCATGGAGTTCGGCCCTCGTGCCCTGGGCAATCGCAGCATCCTGGCCTCGCCGCTCGATCCGTATTCCACTGAAAATCTCAACGTCTTCATCAAGCATCGGGAGCCTTTTCGCAAGTTCGCCGCGTCGGTGCCGGCGGAAGTGGCTGGGGAATATTTCGAGACCGGGCCAAACGCGCGCTATCTTGCAACGGTCGGGCGCGTCCGCCCCAAGCATCGCAAGACTTTTGAAGCCGCAATCCTGGGCCAGGACATGATCCGCGCGCATGTGGTCGCGGAGAAGGATAATCCGCTGTATCACCGCCTGCTGCTCGAAGCCGGGAAGGCTACCGGGCTGCCGGTGCTTTATAACACCAGCTTCAACTTATTCGGCGATCCCCTGGTTTCGGCGCCGCGCGACGCAGTTCGCAGTTTTTACTCCTCTGGCATCGACGGGCTGTTTGTGGGGAATTTCCTGCTGGAAAAATAACAGAGGGCCGGGCGAATTAGCGTTTATTCGCGTTCATTTGCGGCCGGTGTCGTGTCCGGATCCTTCGGCCCGTCCGGCAGGATGAACGTCGTCTCCCCCGGACGCAGGAGCTTGAGCTGCTTGCGGATCTCCATCTCCTGCTCGCTCCGGCTATCTTCCAAGCGGCGGATGCGGTCGCGGCGGTGTTCGATCTCGCGGGTAAGAACAGCGTTCTGTTCCTGAAGCTGGCGGATCTCGCGCCGCTTTTCGAGCAGCGCTTGCAGTCCCTGCGGTCCGCTCACAGCGATCCAGGCATACGCGATCACGATGGCGAGCAGAACCACTGCTCCCTTAGCTCCCATCACGGTCTTGCGTAGTTGATCGAACAAGGCTTCCTATATGTTTATAAACCGAATCGAAAAAAAAGGCCAGCACATGTTATGCTCACCGTTGATGGAGACCGCTGGAGGCTCAACGAACGAGCCAATGAATCAGGAGCAGCAGACGGATGCGGAGCGCCTGAGCTGTCCCAAATGCGGATCTCAGGACGTCCGCCGTTCTCGCGACCAAGGTATGCTAGCCGCTATTTTTCGATTGGTGGGGCGCTGGCCATTTCGCTGCCGTAGCTGCCGGTCGCGTTTTTACCGGTCGGCGGCGCCGCCGGAAGAAGCCTGAAGGGCTACTTCGCTTCGGCTTTGTCCACCAGCTTGCGGACATCGGCTGGTAAAGCGAAACGCTCGGGAGGGATGACGGGATTCACCTCCACGCTCTCGAGCGTCATCGTGAATTCCTGCGGCCCGGCCTTCTGGATCACCTTGGCAGGTTCCAGGATGCCGCCGAAATCTTTGTAATCGGAAGCGATCAGCTCCACCGGAATGTCCCCCATCTGAGTGCTGCTGACAGTGGTGACTTTCACTTGCAGGCCGGATTTCTTCTGATAGTAGCCGATTAAGGGCTGACCCTCGCCCGGGGTCATCACCACCTTGTAGCACTCCTCCCCGTCGATGGTTTCGATCCCGGCGTTCTCCACCTTCGGATACAGCTTGCGCCAATTCAAGGTGGAGTTCATGCTGCCTTCGCGGATCGCCCCGGCGCGCTCCAGCCCGGTTTTCACGCGTGGCCCGAGGAGAGCGCTATTTTCCCACGCGACTTGGCCGTTGATGCCCATCTCGACTTTCCCCAGGCCTTCGATGTCCAGGGCGGCGTAATACTTGTCGGGTTCGGCCGCGTAGCGGGTGATCGAGCCCTTGATGCCGATCGAAGCGTACTCCAGCGTCCCATGGGCGATTTCCGTTTTGCGCTTTTCGTAGGCCTGCTTGCCGCCGGTAACTTGGACATAGCGATCGAGAACGGATTCAGCCGAAGGCAGGGGATCGGCCGCGAACACGGCTGCGGCGCCCGCCAATACCAAAAGCAACATGCGACGGTTCATGGCTGTTTCTGCCTCCTTATCGAAATCGAATCTGTCTTTATCCAATCTATCGCGGCATCGACCACCGGATCGTGGCCGGCCAGCAGCGCCCCGCGAGTAAGCTCAACCGTCGCATCGGGGGTCACGCCCAGACCTTCGAGCGGCTGCCCTCCCTGCGAAATATAATTGGCCACCGCGTATTGAAATCCGTCGCCGTTGGGTAAGCGCTCGAAGGCGGAAGGGAGGGCGGCAGCCGCGGTCCGTGTGCCGAATATCCGCGCGCGTCCCAGATCTTTCAGGCCGCCCGCGAAAATCTCCGAGGTCGATGCCGAACAGCCGTCCACCAGCACCGCCACCGGCGCGGAAAGAACATCCGCGCGAGGATTGACCACAAAATTCAAGGTGCTGTCGCGCAAGTACATGGTCCCCAGCCGCTGATTCGGTTTATCCACCAGGAAACCAGCCATGCCCATGGCCATTCCGCCGATACCACCCGGATTCCCGCGCAGATCGATGATCAACCCGTCACAGGGCTTGCAGTTGTCCACGGTTTGCTGAAAACCGGCCATTACACGGGGTAGATCCAGAAACAGGTTAAAGCGAACGTAGGCCGTGGACTCGATGCGCTTACTTTCGAACCAGACGTGCTGCGCCGGAAGGTTCCCGAAAGCCGAGATCGCGCCACGCGGCGGCGTCAGGTTGAGGCTCAGGTCGATGGTCTTTCCGGATCCATCCAGAAACGCCGCGTCCAGCGTTCCGCCGATAGCCCCGCTGAGGCGCGCGAGCACGGCGCGGGTCAATTGCAGCTCATGAACCGCGGGATTCGAAAGCGCCTGATCGATGATCGGCTTCAGCTCCTTGCCGCCGGCTCGTTGGATCTGCCATCCAGGCCGGACGCCCTGCTTCTCCGCTGGGGAACCCGGATCGACGCTGGTAACTACTGCCTGTCCATCCAGCACACGGGCATCAATGCCCGTGACGCCCGGGCCGCCCTCCTCGTCATCCAGGACCGAGTACACAGGCGCCGGAATGATCGCGAAGTGGCTCTGGTGGAGACGGCCCAGCATCTCTTGCATAACAGCCCGGGCTTCGTCATGACTCGCGGCCTTTTCCACCCGAGGCCGGTATTCGTCGTGGATGGCCTGCCAGTCCAGACCGCCGGGTTTGGACTGCCAGTGCTTGTCGCGCACCGTGGTCCAGACTTTCTCGAAGGAGTCGAGATCGAGGCGGCTTGCTGCCTGTCCGAACGCAGCTACACCCGCGGCGACGAGCAGGATTAGACGACGCGCGGGCATCCTGAATCAACTTTATCGAACGATTGCGAGGGACTGCGGGAAGCGCACCGGCAGCGAGCGTTCCAGAAGCTTCTGGGCGATGGTGATGGCGCTTGCTCCGTCGCGATTGGATAGAACCACCACTCCGGTATGGAACTCGGGGGCCATCAGGATCGCGCCTGCGAAGCCCGAAGCCGCGCTGGTCTGCCGGATCAAGCGCACGCCACGCGAGGCATCCGCATCCAGCCCGTAGCCGTTATCGCTCGAAAGCGCCAATATGACCGTGGGAGGCAGGGCTTCCTGTTCCTCCAGCTTCCCGTCGTTCAGAAACGCGATCAGGAAACGGGCCAGATCGTGGGCTGAGCTGAACAGGGGCATGCCCTCCATTGGCCGGCTGACCGCGCCATCCGCGGTATGGCCTACGGCCAGCGGATAGGTCATGGCGACGGCCGGAACGAAGGTGGTGTGCTCCATGCCGAGCGGCGTGAAGATCATCTCCTGGAGCAAAGCGGAGGCCGGCCTGGCTCGAATGCTCTCAATCAGGCGCGCGGCAACGGCTTCTTCTCCGGATTCCGACGGCGGGCTCAGCAGCTTCCGCGCAGAAAGCTGGGCCTGTTTCTCATCCAGGCCGAACAAGTAGTCGCTCGCAGGAGCATCCAGCCGCAAACGGCCTTCCGCCGATAATTCGTAGGCTGCCGCGGCCAGGAATACGCGGGCCGAACCAAGCCGGAATAGCGTATCCGGAGTAACCGGCGCTTTGGATTCAAGACTGGCGACACCGAGTCCCGTGGCCCAGACTATTTGGTCGTTCTTGACCACTACCGCGGCGATGCCGGGAATTTTCTGCCGGGAAAGCTCGGAGACCGCGATCTGGTCGAGAGCCGCGGGCAAGTCCGCCTGTGCCACGGCCAAACCCGTTACGAGGGAAAACAGAATCACGACGCGCATGTTCCCACCCTACAGCAATCGGCGGCGTTTAACAGTACTACGGCCTTTGGTACGACGGGCTTCCATTCGCCGGACCAGCCGCTGTTCGCGCCGGCGAAGCGCGGGAGAGTCAACGTGGGCCAGGGCCGTGCGCGTGGTTTCGAGCGCTCGAGGAAGATCCTTTTGTCGATGTTCGTAATGCTTGGCCAACTCTTCGAATGCCGGGATACGGAAGGCGTTCGTGGCGGCCGCCAAATCATTCCAGATCGCGACAGCCTGCTCTTCGGCGCCCAACTTGCGCTCGAGCGCAGCCAGGTCCCACAGCGTGCGGAATAACAGGTCGTCCGGCAGACTGGCGTCCGGCGCATTGGTATAGATCGCTCGTCGGAATAACGCGCGGGCCTGCTCCATGTCGCCCGCTTGCCGCAGCCAGCGCGCGATCCCCGCGATCTCGGAACCGTGGCGGAACGGCAGATTCTCCGGATCCTGAAACGCCAGCGGGACGATTCCCGTCAGGCAGGCCAGCGTGAGGATGTCGGTCGCGTTGTGATGGAAGACCGGCAGCAACCGCGCGGCCCTGCGGGTGCGCAGGTACTCGAAATAGAGATATGGGATCAGCGCGCCCGGGACGTCGCCCTCGCGCTCGAAGCCAAGGACCTGGTTCTCGAGATCCACCAGCCGGCAAGACTCATAACGCAATTTCCACAGGCGGCGCGCGCCGTGCAAGAGATCCAGGTGCTCCAGTTTGCCGAACGGCGGCCGGCTGCGGTTCAAACGATAGCGCGTTTCGAGCAGAGGCTGATCGAATGCCCGTCCGTTGTAGGTGATCAGCACACGAAACGGAGCCAGATGCCGCGCCACGGCGTCAAGCAGGCTGGCCTCCTCACAATAATCGCGCATGAAGAACTGGCGCACGCGAAAGCCTTCCGGCGTGATTCTTCCGATGCCGACCAGGAACGCGCATGTGCCGGATCCGCCCGCCAGACCCGTGGTTTCGGTGTCGAGAAATGCCCACTCCGCCGGAGGTGTGAGTGGCGTGGCGCCACCGGAGATTGCTGCCAGCAGATCGCCCGGCAAATCTGCCAGCGAGCCGATATCAGCGCTGCCGTGCCGCCGGTGGCGTTCGTATAGTTTCTCCGTTTCGAAGTGCCGGCCGTGCGCGGTTTCGACTGCTTCTCCTCCCAACCACTCTTCCACCGCAGTTTGCGCGTGCTCTGCAACTTCGTGCTCCGCGACCTCGTGCTCATCGTGTCGCGCTGCAAGGCCATGTGTGGAAAACTTCGACGTGGAGCGCGCATCATACTTGGCGGCACCATACTTAGCATCAATCCGAGCAACACGTGCGCGCAGATCGGCCAGTTGCTGCTGTAAGTCGCTCATTCGCCTTTTGTTTGCCGGCCCAAGCGCAAGCATAACATGGCTCGCGCGCAAGCGTCTGCGAAAATTTTCGCGGCGTTTACGTTTTAAAAAAGGGGGACGATGCTTAAAAAAACCACGAAAAACCTGGGTTTTTTCACAGTTTTCTCTTTACACTGCGCGAACGATCCCGTATGATTCGAATGAGCATCCGCTGTAAAAATCACTTCGCGGAGGCTGTACCTGGGAAGAATCACATTCAGTTCAAAGGAGAGAAATGGCAAAGTTAACACAATCGCAGTTCATGAAGGAGCTGGCGGCGGCGACTGATGTACCCAACAAAACCGCGAAGACCCTGGTGACGGCGTACGCCGACCTCGCGGTGAAAGAGACCAAGAAAAATGGTATGTGCGTGCTGCCGGGCATCGGCCGGCTGGTGCGCGTGGATCGCAAGGCCCGCATGGGACGCAACCCGGCGACCGGCGAAGCCATCAAGATTCCGGCCAAGAAGGTCGTGAAATTCCGCGTCGCCAAAGCCGTGAAAGACGCGATTGTCCCAAAAAAAAAGTAGCCGCGAAGTAGAAGATAAAGCAAAACCCCGGACCGCTGTTGCGGGCCGGGGTTTGTTGTCTTAAAGGTATTAAAGCCGATTAAGGCCGCGCCGATACTGCTGGCGCGCCAGGAAGCCTTACGCCTGCTTCTTTTCGTCGGGGCGCTGTGTGGGCGGTTGTTCTTCGCCCTTCAAGGAATCCTTGAAGTTGCGAATCCCTTCGCCTAAGCCCTTTGCCAGCTCCGGTATCTTCTTGCCGCCGAACAATAGGAGGGCGACTAGAAGAATAACCAGCAGCTCCATTGGGCCGATTTGTCTTAACATACGGCCTCCTTGCAACCTGAGTGTACCATGAAGCGCAAGACTGCCAGTTCTACCAAAAAGGGTTTTAATCAGAAGAAAGACGTTCGGGCAATCGCCCGCGAGCGGGTGGGTCCGGTGAAGCCTTCCCGCCCTATTCCACCCCCAACTCGCCGCAAAAAGCCCAAACATAAGCGTCCTCCCGGCGAAGTGGAAGAATAGAAGCGCAAAGGGCGTGGCGCGCGCCACAATCGAGACCAGGGGAATGGATCGCGCCGCGCTCCGTTTTGCGCGTCGAGAATAGGAGCGCAAAGGGCGTGGCGCGCGCCACGAATCGGGACCAGGGGAATGGATCGCGCCGCGCTCCGTTTTGCGCGTCGTGGAAGAATAGCTCTTATGCCCTTTGTTAAAGTCGGCCAGCTCTCCGCTTTGTCCCCCGGATCCGTTATGGAGGTGCAGGTCGCTGACGGGACCTACGCCGTTTGTAACGCAGGCGGCGAAGTCCACGCCCTGGACGGGATCTGCCCGCACGCCGCCGGGCCGTTGGGGCAGGGCGCCCTGCATGGCACGACCTTGGTATGCCCCTGGCACGCCTGGGAGTATGACTGCCGCTCCGGAGTCAACGAAATGGACGACGGCTATCAGGTGGCCAAGATCCCCGTGAAAATCGAGGGAGACGACATCCTGCTGGACATCGGTTAGGCAGGTTCATGCCGGAACTTCCCGAGGTCGAAACGGTGGTTCGGTCGGTGGCCGCGCACCTGGCCGGGCGCACAATTGTCAGTTCGCGCTTCACGTCGCGCTTTGTGACCCCGGGCAGCCGCGCCAGGCTCGCGCAGCGTTTAGCCGGGCGCCGCATCGAATCGGTGAAGCGCCGCGGCAAATTCATCATCATCGCGCTCGATCAGGGCACGCTCACCGTGCATCTCGGCATGACTGGAAAGCTTTTATTGGAAAAGCTGCTGGTGGACGGGGAGACCACCGAACACACGCACGGCGTCTTCACCCTGGACGATGGAATGCTGTTGTATCACGATCCCCGCCAATTCGGCCGGATCGAGTGGAGCCCGGGCGCGCCGCCGCGTGTGGCGCGGTTAGGTCCGGAGCCCCTGGAAATCAGTTTCGATGAATTCCGCGCCCGGCTGCGCCGAAAGGCGGGCATCAAAGCCTTGCTGCTCAATCAGGCGTTCCTGGCTGGTCTGGGCAACATCTACGCCGACGAAAGCTTGTTTGCCGCCGGGATTCATCCCCTGACACACGCTAGTAAGCTGACGGACGCACGCGCGCAGAAACTCTATCAAGCCATTCGCGGTGTTCTCACGCACGCGATCCAACTGGGCGGATCGTCGATCTCAGACTATGTGAACGCGCAGGGCGAGCGCGGATGGTTTCAGGCGGAGCATCGGGTGTACGGCCGCCAAGGCCAGCCGTGCGCGAACTGCGGCCGGCCGATCCGTAAGATCCTGGTGGCACAGCGTGGGACGCACTATTGCCCGCGCTGCCAGAAGAAGTAACAGTCCACCCTTAGACCTGAAAACGCACGATCTCATCGGCCACTTCCACCACAGGTTTCATCGCCTTGACATCGTGAACGCGCACCAGGTGCGAGCCGTTGAGCACGCAGGCGGCGACGGCGGCCGCGGTCGCGAACTCGGTGCCTTCCTGCGACTCGCGCGCCAGGAAATGCTTGCGCGAGGGACCCGTCATGATCGGCATGTCCAGCCGCGCCAGCACAGGCAGCTGCGCCAGGATTTCGGCGTTCTGTTCTTTGCGCTTGCCGAAGCCCAAACCGGGGTCGATGATGATCTGTCTCCGGTCGACGCCGGCGCGCACCGCGCGATGCACGGAAGCGTCGAGCTCCTTCATGATCGTCTGCATGGAATCCTTGAGCGGGGGCAGCTTGATCCAGGTCTCAGGCGACCCGCGCATGTGGTTCAGGATCAGGCCGGCATTGGCCTGCGCCGCCGTGCGCGCCAGATCCGGATCGAAGGTGAGGGCGCTGGGGTCGTTGATGATATCCGCGCCCAGCTCCAGGGCTTTTTCCGCGACAGCCGCCTTGTAGGTATCCACCGAGAGCGGAATGGTGAGCTTGTTGCGCAGCCGCTTCAGCACCGGCACCAGGCGGCGCAGCTCCTCGGCTTCCGAAATCCGTGCGGCGCCCGGACGCGTGGATTCCGCGCCAATGTCGATGATGTCGGCGCCTTCCTCCTCCAGCTCGATGGCGCGTGCGAAGGCGCGGTCGGGATCGAGGAATTTCCCGCCATCAGAAAACGAGTCTGGCGTCACGTTCAGCACGCCCACCAGCAGCGTCCGCTCGCCCAATTGCAGGGTCTTATCCCGAAGTTTCCATTCGAAACGCTTCCGAAGCATGCAGAGCTAAGGGTAGCATCCGGATCCAACAGGGCCGGTGCTGAATGCCTCTTACTGTCCGAGAAGATTCTTCATCTGCGCGAAGATCAGCATGACGGCCGGACCCAGGGTAACCAGCACGACCGAGGGAAAAATCAGGAAGAATACCGGGAAAATGAGCTTCACCGCGACCTTCCGCGCCCGTTCCTGGGCCGCTTGGCGGAAACGAGTGCGCAGATAACGCGCGTGCACGCGCAGCGCCGGTCCCAGGCTGGTGCCGAAGCGATCCGTATCGATCAATAGCGCAGCGAATTTTTGGATCTCGGAATCGCGCGTCCGCAGGGAGAAGTTGCGCAAAGCGTCTTCGCGGGAGGTGTTGGCCTTCAATTCCAGGTGGAGTTGGGTGAACTCCGCGGCCAGATCCGGATGGCTGATACGCAGGCCGCGGCTGGTATCGAGAATCGAAGCGTCCAACGCCTGGCCGGCTTCGACCGCCAGGACCATCAGGTCGAGCGCCGCGGGCAGACCGCGCCGCAGCAGTCCAGATCGGCGACGCGCCAGGCGCACCAGCACGCGATCCGGGATCATGTATCCGAACGCCAGCCCGCAGACCGCGGGAAGGAATGCGCTCGAAGCCTCTCGCCCGAACGTGACCGCTGCCCATGCTCCCGCGGCCGCGAGCATCAGGGCGCTGGCGCACTTGATTCCAAGCAGGACGGACACGGCGGACGGCCATCGATACCCGGCTGCGGCGAGCTCGCGCCGCAATTCCGAAGTTCGCGCCGCCCAAGGCGGCAGAGCCTCGCCCATCATCCGAAAAACGTCCATTGCCGCAGCTTGCGCGGCCGGAAGATCGGGATGATCGAGCGCTAAGGGGAATGGAGCGTTCCCGCTTTCGCCCTCCGACCGCGACGGCTTCAGCACGAACGCGTATCCGGCGCCGCTCACCGCCGCCAATGTGAACAGGAAAAATGCGATGAGCAGTTGGCCTGATGTCATATCGCGTGTCTCATACCGCGTTTCTCATATCTTGATATCCACGATTTTGCGAATTACGAACTGCGCCAGAACCAGGCATCCAAGGGCGCTTGCGATCAGGGTCTTGCCCCACGGATGGTTATAGAGCGTCAGCATGTAACCGGGGCTGAAAATCATCATCATGCCGGCGATCACCAGCGGAAGCACCGTAAGAATGGCGCCTGTAAGCTTTCCGTGCGCCGCCAGAGCCCGTACCTCGCCTTGTAAAGAGATCGCTTCACGCATGTTCTCGGCCACGCCGGTGAGCACTTCGCCGAGTCTTCCGCCCGTGCGTGAGTGCAGCACTACCGCGGAGATGAAAACGTTCACTTCGAGAACAGGGACACGCCGCGCCAGATTTTCGAGCGCCCGCGACCAGCCCATCCCCAGATTCGCCTCAGCCGATGCCTTCTTGAGTTCCGTGGAAATGGGCTCGGGGGCGTCGGAGGCGACCATGTCGACCGCTGTCGGCAGAGGATAGCCCGCACGGAGCGCGCGCGCCATGGAATCGAGCACATCGGGAAACGCTTCGCGGAACGCGCGGAATCTTTTTTCGCGCGCGCGAAGAATGTAGCCGTAGGGCATGAACGCGACGCCAACGGCACCGGCGAAAGCGCCCCAGACCGGAACAATCTTCAAAAGTAAGAGTCCCGCGACGGTGCCGCAAAACAGCATCAGCGCAGTCACGCGTCCCACCGACCATTCCAGTTCGGCCTGTGCCATCCGAACTTTCAGGATCTCGATGAAATCGTAGCGCGCCAGCAGGTTGTCCCAGAAGTTAAAACTGCTGAGGCGTTCGTTGCGGAACAGCGGCGAATCCCCGGGGGGCGATTCGAGGGCGGCATCGTGCTGTGCGGCTTCCTCCGCCTCCGCCGTTTGTTTCACGAATCCCATCCAGGCGACTGCCACGGTGATGGCCGCCAAGAGGAAAATCGCGGCGAAAAAAGCCAGAATTGACAGGATCAGCATGCGATGCCTCCCGTGTGCCTATTGAGCCTTCGACGCGACGGTGGACGCAGTCGACGAGGATGCCGCGCCGCTTGGGCGCAGGATCGTGTCGAGCGTCACAGCAGTCCGCGGGCGCGTGGCGCCATCTAGGGGATTGCGCAGCGCCAGGCGAACGCGCGCGCCGGAATCGGCCAGCGCCAGTACGTCCGCGTCGGCGGGATTCGTCAGCAAGGTCACGGCCGGCAGGTTCGATCCCTGAGAGCTCGGCTCGGGTTGCGGACTCACGGAGAGCACTTGTATGGCTTCGAGGATAGTGCGCAGCTCCGGCTCGGCATTCGCGACTTTGCGGGTGATCAGGACCTGTACGTCCACTTTTTGTCCGGGAGCCAGCTGCGAGAGCACTCCGCTCGAATCGGAGACATGCACGGAAACTGCTCGCATCCCTGCGGGCACGCCCGAACCGCCGCCCTTTTCCGTGGAAGCAAGCCGCGCCGCGAGTATGGGCTCGCCCTGCGCCAGCGGCTGCAGAACGGTGCGCCCGGCCACTTGCTCTGACGCCTCAAACGCTCCGGCGGGCGACTGCTCGACCGGCCAGGGGATCGACTGGACGTCTTTTTCGGCCAGCACCGTTCCCGATGGAATCGCCTTAGCAGCCACTACCACCATCTTGCCGCTGCCGGTGCTACTGCTCAGTTTATTCACGAACAAGCCGTAAAAAACACCGGTAGCAATAATCGCGACTACCAGGGCAATTCCCAAGAGCTTCGCTAAGTTATTCTGTTTCATCCTGTTAGGCCTTTAGCGTTGGGAGACTGGCATTTTGCATGCGCTCCCTCATCTCCATGGATCGGCGCGTCCGGGATTCTTCGATAGGGCAGGAACGTAAGCCAGATCTACAATAGACTCTATGGACACGTTGACGATCGCGGGCCGCACGTTCCGGTCGCGGCTGTTTGTGGGTACCGGGAAATACCGCAGTTTTCAGGAGATGGCTCGCTGTCACGAAGCCTCGGGAGCGGAAGTGATCACAGTCGCGGTGCGGCGCGTGAACCTTGATCGTTCCCAGGAGTCCCTGCTCGACTACATCGATACGACGAAGCACTTTCTGCTGCCGAACACAGCCGCGTGCTACACCGCGGATGAAGCTATTCGCACTGCTCGGCTGGGACGTGAGGCGGGCATGTCCAACTGGGTAAAGCTCGAAGTGATCGGCGACGAGCACACTCTGTTTCCCGATAATGCCGGCTTGCTCGAGGCCACGCGCGCCTTAGTGAAGGAAGGTTTCGTGGTGCTGCCCTATACCAACGACGATCTGGTGAACGCGCGGCGGCTGATCGATGCAGGGGCGGCGGCGGTGATGCCGCTGGCGGCGCCCATCGGCAGCGGTTTGGGCATCCAGAACCTGACCAATTTACGTATCCTGCGTGAAATGATTCATGAGGTCCCGCTGATTGTCGATGCGGGCGTGGGTACCGCGTCCGATGCCGCCATTGCCATGGAGCTGGGCTACGACGGCGTGCTCATGAACACCGCCATCGCCGCCGCCGAGGATTCGGTGGCCATGGCCACGGCGATGAAGCTGGGCGTCGAGGCGGGCCGCTACGCGTATCTCGCCGGGCGGATGCCGAAGAAGCTGTACGCCGCCGCGAGCAGTCCGATGGCGGGAGTGGTGCGGTAGGTGGGTCTCCAGACCCGCGGCGGGCTTCGGCCCGCCTGTTGACCAGTGCGGGACTGAAGTCCCGCGCAGGCTGAAAGCGTGCCCCACCTCACACATTCTCCCCGAGCAACTCCTTCAACCGCGCATATCCCGACCGGCTCACCGCGAGCTGGGTGCCATCTTGCAGCACCGCCACTCGGCTGTCCTTGGTATACGGCTCGATGCGTGCGATGCGCTCCAGGTTGACGATGTAAGAACGGTGCACGCGCGCGAAGCGGGCCGGATCGAGCTGCGCTTCGATACTGGAGATGGTCTGCTGCTTCAGGTACTGCTTCTTTTCGCTGTGCAGGGCGATGTAGTCATCCTGCGCTTCCACATAATCGAGCTTGACGATCGGGATGATGTGCACCTTCGTGCCGTCTTTCACCACTATCCGCTCCAGCGTTTGCCCGGGAGGACGAGCCGCGGCGGCCAGATCAGCGGCTTGCATTGCGCGCGGCTGCGGGTCACTTAACAACGCGCGGGCGCGCTCCAGAGCTTTCGCGAGCCTTTCTGTAGAGAACGGCTTTAGCAGATAATCCACCGCGGCCGCATCGAAAGCCTTCAGCGCGTACTGATCGTAGGCCGTCACGAAAATCACCGCCACGGGCGGGTCGATCAGCTCCAGCACCTCAAACCCATCCAGCTTGGGCATCTGGATATCGAGAAACAGCAGGTCGGGACGATGTTCTCCTGCGGCCTTTACGGCTTCGAAGCCGTTGGCGCACTCGGCCACGATCTCGACGTCGCCGGCCTTGTCCAGGTATTCCCGCAGGATCTGGCGAGCCAGTTCTTCGTCGTCCACAATAATTGCGCGCAGTTTCATTGGTCAGTTTTGTAACAGGGGAATACCATTTCAGCGCTGAATCGATTGTTCTGCGCCGCCACGTGCAGGTGCGCGGCATCGCCGAAGCGCGTCTCCAGGCGGTTGCGAACGTTCCGAAGCCCCAGGCCGTGACGCCTAGGCGAGGGCGCTTCGGGATCAAAACTGTTCTCGACGCGCACCGCCAGACGGCCGTCCTTGATGCGGCCTTCCAGGCGAACGATGCCGCCATCCACCATGGTCGCGATGCCGTGTTTGATGGCGTTCTCGATCAGCGGCTGAAGGACCAGAGGAGGTACCTGGCACTCGGCACAAGCGTCGTCCACCTGCATTTCCACCTGTAATCGCGCGCCGAAGCGAACCTGCTCGACTTCCAGGTACGTGCGGGCCAGATCGAGCTCTTCGCGCCAGGGAATGCTGGCGCGCTCGCCGAGCCCCAGCGTGTTCCGAAGGAAATCCGAGAGGAGCACGCACATGTCGCGTGCCCGGGCTGGATCGGTACTGGTCAACGCGCTAATCGAGTTGAGGCAATTGAACAGGAAATGCGGATTGATCTGGGATTTGAGGGCGCGCAGTTCGGCGTCGCGGGCCTGGAGCGCCGCTTCGCGCGAGGCCTCCACTGCTAGCAGCGCGTAATGCAGCGCTACCGACAGCAGATAGAGCAGTAAGCCGACCACCACCAACTGAGGAATCGCCGGCGCCAATTCGGGGCCGAGTTCCAAGATCGCGCCGAGCAGCCGCGCCAGTCCTATCCACAACGCGCTAGCGAGAATCGCAGCGCCCAGGTGATTGGTGAGCAGCCGTGCGACTCCCGCCTTCCCCAGCGGGAACGCTCGGCACAGGTACCAGGGCGTGAGACACACAAATGCGTAGAACAAGCACAGCGGCACCGCCACCGATAGCGCCTGGCTCCAGGTCAGATCGCCCGGAACGCGCATCAAAGCCGCCAGCAGGGCGGCTAGAACGGTCCACACGGCCAGGTAAGCGCCTAAGCTGGTGGTGTTCCGGAAGATGGGATGCATTTAGTTCTTGACGATCACAGAGCCGAATACCGCGTCGCCCGTAACCACCAGACGAGGTGTTTTGCCTTGTGTACCCGGAGCGGCTGGGAAGGTTTTGTCCTCGAAGCTGCCGAACACGCCCGTACCGCGAACGAGAGTCTGCCAGTGAGCCGGAACCCACAATTCGATTCCGCCAAAAACGGCTTCGGCTTTGATCCTGACTTCTTCGCGCTTGGTACCAGCGCCACGCAGATCGATTTCCGCGCCGCCGAACACGGCAGTGATCCTGCCGCCTTCAAAATCTTGCGATTCGATCTTCTGCCGCGTACCACTGAAGATGACTTCGGCGTGCAAGATATTGCTGCCTGAGCCGGTGGCTGTGAATCCCGGACCGTTAACGAAGCTCCCGGGAGTTGTGGCACTCTGATCTTGTACGTGGTCTCGCCATTCGAGGTGCTTCACCAGAATCGAAAGACCTACGGCGATCAAGACAGCGGGCCAAACATATTCCCAGATGTTGCCGTAAATGTAGCCCAGATTGCGCAGCAGAAAGATAGCGCCGATGCCGCCGATGATGAGTCCCCGGATGACGCTGGAGGCGCTGTGCGGGTTGGCCAGCCTGGAAATCCCGACCACGATGAGAATTACCGGCCAGTACCGCCAGATATCGTCGAAGTAGAGGATGCCCACGTTCCTGAGCAGGAACAGGACGCCCACGGCGATGATGCCGATCCCAATGATCATGCCGCCCAGAGCGTTCGGCCCGCCGCAAGCATTGCGCCGCTGGGCGAATCGCTCCATCCGCCGTTCCATGCGCTCGCGGTGCCGCTCCATCCGTTCCCGATTTCTCTGTTCCCAGCGATCCGCATCCATGGCCGATAGTTCTTCCCGTAAGCGATCCTAGCAGGACCGGCAGGGTTGATCGCGGGGAATTCGGCCAATGGCGGATTGGGATCGGTGAACGACGGAATCACTTCGCACACTGGCTACAATATAACGATGTCTCATAAAGTTACATTGATCCCGGGCGATGGTATCGGGCCCGAGGTCTCCGCGGCTGCGCGCCGCGCGGTGGATGCGACCGGCGTCCGCATCGACTGGGAAATGGCCGAATTGAACGCCGATATCATTCAGAAAGCGGGC
>JAOAPR010000284.1 GCA_025463005.1 Bryobacterales bacterium
AATCCCCATAGCGCCCGTTGCACCACCGGTGCCCAACTTCCCGCGACTTCGTGCCTTGGCGCTTTTCGGCCGCCGGCCGCCGCAATCCGTGGTCAGGCCGTCATCCCGGCGGCCGAAAACCTGCACAAACTCGGACATCGCGCCTCTCCGCGCCCCTGCTCGCGAAAAATCCCAGCTTGGGATTTATTCCAGCCAGGCATTGGAGACGTCGATCACTCCGCTATGGAGCTTTGGAAGGCCCTTCAGCCTGCTCGTTGAAATAGCGTAGTAAGTGTTCTGGAAAGACCAGAACCAGATCGCCTCCTTGTTGATCAGCCGGCTGATCGCACAATAGTCCTCGGTACTCGTTTCCAACTCGGCCGTGGACCGTGCGTGTTCGAGCAATCGGTCGAGTTCGGGATCGGAATAATTCGCGAGCGCGACCGGGCTGCCGGTGTGGAAATTCGCATACATTTGCGGACTTGGATCGGGGAAATCGACGATGCGCCACGGCGTCAGCTGGAACTGGCGCGTGAAAGCGCGCGGCGGGATGGTGGCCTGGCCTGCTCAAGCTCGACATTGGCGCCAACCTGCTTCCAGAACTGCTGCAGCACCTGCCCATTGGTGCGGCCGCGCGGAGTTGCGGTGACTATCACTTTGAAGTCGACCGGCTTGCCATAGTCCTTGATCAACGCCTTCGCCTTCTCGACGTCGTAAGGCAATGCACCGTCATCCTTGCACTTGACCCAGGAGCCGTCGCCGTAGGGATTGGTCGCCGGTCGGCTAAGACCATTGGTCGCCGCCTGCGACCACTTCTTGCGGTCTAGCGCCATGACGAGGGCCTGTCGCACGCGCGCGTCGTCGAATGGCGCGACCTTGGTGTTGAAGGCCCACACCTGCGCACCGGACCCGGTATAGGTGTGCACGGTCAGCTTGGGATCTTTCTGCGCCTTCAGGATATTGTCGACATCGTACTCGTCATCCCAGATGATATCGGCTTCGCCGGACTGCAGGCTGGCAAAGCGCGACTGCGCATCGGGTAGCGGTTTCAGGGCGATGCGGTCAAAATAGGGATGGCCCTTGTTCCAGTAGTCCGGGTTCTTTTCGAGCACGATGCGGTCGCCCGCAGTCCACGATTTCAGAATGTAGGGACCGGTGCCGACGGGATTGCGGTTGTAGTCGTCGCCCTTGGTCTTAAAGGCAGTCGGCGAATGGGTGACGTTGGTGGGGCCTGGAAAGCTGAAATTGGCTGGCAGGTTCACCGCCGGATCATTCATATTAAAGACGACCGTCAGTTCATCGGGCGCCAGCACGTCGTGGATGCCGGAAATGTACAATGCGCAGCGGCATTTGTTGGCGGGATCCTTCCAGCGGTCGTAATTGTCCTTCACCGCTTGCGCATTGAACGGCGTGCCGTCATGGAATTTCACGCCCGGCCGGAGCTTGAAAGTCCATGTCTTGAAATCCTCTGAATGGGTCCACGACAGCGCAAGCTTTGGCTGTGGCTCGCTTTTATCGTCGAGGTAGGTTAGCGTATCGTAGATCAACGCCGCCGCGGATTGCGCGGATGTATCGTACACGCCGACCTTCAAGGGATCGAAGCCGGGAATATCCAATTCCTGGCCCACCGTAATGGTGCCGCCCTGCTTCTGTGCTTCAGCCGTTCCCGTCGCTACCAGCAAGCTCGCTCCGGCAGCAAGCGCGGTCCGAAGAGCTACGCGCAAATAGATTCGCCTTGTCATGGAACGTCCTCCCTTGGAGCAAGGATATCCAGCGCGCTGCTGCGCTCCTTTCGCTGCAGGCGCCTGCCCGATGCAAAAGGACTCCGAAAAAGAGGGGTCCGAAAAAATAGTTAGGATCGAAAGCGCGGTCGCCTGAGAGGCGGCTCCGTCTCTTGTCCCCAGGGGGCCTTCGGGGGCCGCGAGGGAAGGAAAAAAGCTACCTCACTCCAGGGACGAAGTCACTCCTTTCGACGGTATGCCGCGCGGTTACCACGGTTGTCGCTGCGTTCGGGTTCGCTCGTAAGCTCGGAGGTGACATAAGCTTAGCTTAGTACGGATGTTGGAAGGGCCTCGCCGATGCCCGCTTCGGGTCAAAAACGGAAGTGACCCTGCTTCCTTGGCAAGTCCGTTCTACCCTCAGGAGCAGACGTCGTCAGACCACCCGGGCATGTCCGAAAAGTGCCACAAGCGGACTCATGCACCGCAACAAACAGCACCGTCATTCGATTACCTCATCGGCACCGACGAGCAAATTGGGCGGCACAGCGATCCCAAGCATCTTCGCGGTCTTAAGATTGATGATCAGCTCGACCTTCGTGGACTGCTGGACCGGCAGGTCGGCGGGCTTCTCGCCTTTGAGAATTCGGCCGGTGTAGACGCCGACCAGCCGGTCCGCGTCGATAAGACTGCCTCCGTAGCTCATCAATCCGCCGGCTGTCGCGAAACTACGCACAAAGGAAATCGTCGGAATCGCATGCCGCACCGCCAGTGCAGCAATTTGCCCGCTCCGGCTCCCGAAGAACGCATCGCCGCCGATCAGGAGCACCCCTGCGCGCAGTTGGGCAACGGTTGCAAAGACCGCATCGAGATCGCGTTCGGTGCTGGCGCGCAGGATATGCAGTTGCAGCGCAAGCTTCCGGGCGGCTTCCTGCAGGTCTCTCGATTGCGTCTCGGAATTGGGGTTGGTCGGGTTGACAAGCAAGGCAATGATCGTCGCCGCGGGCATTAGTTCGTGCGCCAGCTCCAGCCGCTTCGATGCTACCTCGTCGAACAATGAGGTCACGCCCGTGAGGTTGCCGCCCGGTTTGTTTAGGCTGGCGACAAGTCCAAACGCGATCGGGTCCGTGCCGACCGAAAACACTATCGGAATTGTTGCTGTCGCGGCCTTTGCTGCGAGTACTGATGGGGTCCCGCTTGCCGAAACGATGACTGCTACCCGACGGCGAACTAACTCGGTCGCTAGCGCCGGCAGTCGATTATTTTGGCCTTCGCCCCAGCGATATTCGATCAGCAGGTTCTTGCCTTCGACGTAGCCGGCTTCCTTAAGGCCTTCGCGGAACGCGGCCACGTTGCTTGCGGCAGACTCGGGCGAGCCGACACTAAGATACCCAATCATCGGCACCGTCTGCTGTTGCGCGCGTGCCGCAAGCGGCGATAAAAGTGCCGCACCGCCCAGAAGCGTTATGAAATGGCGACGCTTCATGTGACCAGCCAAGCCTTGGAGGATCATCCTTCGTGTATTCCAAAATAATAGCAG
>JAOAPR010000301.1 GCA_025463005.1 Bryobacterales bacterium
CAACGCTTCTCAAATTCGCCAAATTAACCAACGACCCCAATCTTTCGGCTATCTTGGTCGAAAAGGCGGCTGACCTCAAAGCGCAAGTTGATGAGACAGGGCCGCCGCCTGACCAAAGCCCTTGGGCCCCGAACGTCGAGCGCCCTACCTGATGACCGCACGAAAGCATCACATGCCAATCAAGAATCGAAGCGATACGTATCGAATGAAGGCGCTCGCTTGTGAGCAACGAGCCAGAGATACCTCCGATCCGACCACAAAGCAGGATTGGGAGGAGTTGGCGATTGAGTGGCACACCATAGCAAATTTCGCCGCGAGGGCGACTGGCGAAATCCCGTTGATAGATTCTGAATCACGTCAGACTGACTGAGGCCGCCTGGGTTGGCGGCGTCTTTCATTTTAAGCGTGAGTGCAACGTTGCCTGTTGGCACGTTTGAGACATGCTGACTGTATTTCCGCGCGGATTTGTAGGGCCTCACAACACGTTAACGTTTATCGCAGAGTCGAGCTTGCACGTAGGGCGAAAGTGAATAAAGTTCTTTATAATTCTTTCGGGGACGGCATAGGCTCATTGCAGAGTACGCGGTATGAAAACTTGGGTAAAGTCGACAAAACTCGATCCGAGTGACATCTCCTCTCTGAGAATCGCTGGGTTTGGCGCATGTATGATAACCGGCTATCCGCACGAAAGCGGAGGGCTATTCGAAGTCGCTTGTTCATTGGTCGAAAAAGAACTTTCGCAACCAGTACAATCAACCATCGTCAGTCTTGGCGGCTTCCCTGCGCCACGCGCAGAAAAGCATTTCAAGAGGAAGGTGTTTGACTTCAATCCGCAATATATCGTCATCCAATTCGGTTCTACTGATGCGGACCGCCCAATTCGAGCGAAGCCTCGCTCAATGGGTGCCGTCTCCTCGATGGGGGCCGTCTCAAAGGGTAGGACCGCTTACCGCTCCCCAAGCGCAGTCACTATTGCTCGTTGGCACATGCAGTCCCTGGTCGGCTTCGTCTGGAAAACTGCTCCCATCACTTCACTATCGTCTTATGTTACCGCGATTGAGCATATGGTGAACGACTGTATATCGGCCGAAATCATCCCTGTAGTATTATCTCCATTCATATTCGGATCGCTTCACTCTCTCAAAAACGCAGCCGATTATACGAACGCGTTGCGGGACTTAAATTCGAGCGTCAATCGCATGATATTTATCGATTGCTTTCGTCTCCTGTCGAAGGCTCCCAAATCAAAGGTCTTGCTGAACGACGGATTTCACCTCTCTCGCTTGGGGCACAACCTGATAGGCGAGGCCATAGGACAAGCAATCGTTGCAGACATGGCCTATCGTCGGACGTCAAAGCCAGCATTGATGGCTACCTGATCCCACATCATCAGGTTTGAATTTGAGAGCCGCCTTCGGGCGACATTTCTTTAGAGAAAATCGCACCGGCCATGTCTGTTTCTGGCACCAAACCGACATGGCCGGCCTGGTCGGCGATGTCCGGTCTCGGGGGTAGAACGGAAGTGGGATTTCGAGGGCGGCAGGTCCGTTGTTGACCCAAGACGGACATTGGCGACGTACAAAGATATTTCATTCGACCAGCCTCCGGCATCTTCCAGATGTCGAGTTTGGGTAGTTACAATGGCGCCTTCTGATCGTTGGAGGCGGGCATGCGTAGTAGGCGCGAATTCATTGCGATCTTGGGCGGAATGGCCGCTTGGCCGATTGCGACTCGGGCCCAGAGTGCGAATCGAATGCCACGAATTGGCTATCTCATGGATCGATCTGGGCCAGGACTTTTCGATGAAGGTTTCTTATCTGGGCTGCGCGAGCATGGTTACGAGGTCGGCCGGAACATCACCATCGAATATAGGTGGACTGAAGGCAAAACCGAACGACTCCCAGCCTTAGCTGATGAACTAGTAGCACTAAAAGTGGATGCTATAGTCACCGCTGGTGCGCAAGCAGTGCAAGTGACCAAAAAGGCGACGACGACCATCCCGATCGTGATGACGAGCAGTCAGGATGCTGTGGGCGACGGACTAGTAGCTAGTCTAGCCCGACCTGGCGGCAACGTTACGGGACGATCTGTGTACGCGCCCGAACTGACACAGAAGCGCATCGAATTACTCAAGGAGGTTATACCCAGCTTGTCGCGGGTTGCTGTCCTTTGGAATGTTCAGAATGCGGGAGGCGCCGGTCAGTTGCGGGAAGCTGAAGCGGCTGGTCAAGCGATTGGCGTCGCGATCGAATCTCTCGACGTGCGAATTCCAGATGGTCTGGAGGCTGGCATGGCCCGAGCCGCGCAGGCTGGAGCCGGCGCTGTGCTTATTATCTCGGATAGCTCGACAATAAGTAACCGCTCGCAGATAGGTGCCGCTGCGCGCCGACGCAATTTGCCAACGATTTTCGCAAACAAGGCTTACCTTATCGGTGGCGGCCTCATGAGCTACGGCTCCGACATCGTCGACAGTTTTCGCCTCTCGGCTGTCTACGTGGACAAAATACTGAAGGGTGCAAAGCCCGCGGACTTGCCTGTGGAGCAACCAACCAAATTCGAGCTTGCCATCAATCTAGGCACAGCAAAGGCGATGGGCATCGAAGTCCCGCCGACGCTGCTTGCCCGTGCCGACGAGGTGATCGAATGAGGCTCAATTTGCTGCGGTGCATGAGTCTCTTGTTGACCCACAGCAGACCTCAGGGCGGTGGCAAGCACCGAATGCGGTCGTCCCTTTCGGCACAGGTTCCGGATTGCCCCCGCCACGACGTGCTATGATATCTTCGCTCTACCGGCAGCCATCCTCAGCGTGGAGGCAGCAAATGAGACGGCGCGAGTTCATCAGTTTTCTGAGTGGCGCCGCAGTTGCTGGACCGATTGTTATGTCCGCCCCGGTCGTGGCCTTGACCGCTAGCAAGATCGCCCGCGTGGGCTTGTTAACGCTCTCTTCTCCCGACCAGATGGTCGGTCGGATTGCAGCGTTCCGCGAAGGCATGAGTGAACTCGGCTATCAGGAAGATCAGAATATCGTCTACGAGATTCGCTTTGCGGAAGGCCGGATTGATCGGCTTGCAGCGCTGGCGATAGAGCTCCTACAAGCGAATGTCGATGTCATCGTAACTTCAGGCTATCCGGCCATTCGAGCCGTTCAGAAGGACACCAAAACGCTTCCGATTGTCGTCGCTATAATGAGCGACCCGGTGGGAGAGGGTTTCGCTGTCATTCGGCCTGCAATATTGACCCCCTGAGCCGGGGGATCGGCGTCCAAAATTGACCCCCTATAGGTTGGTCTGTTGGGCTGCCTGCTTTCGAACGAAGCAGGTGGTTGGGGATG
>JAOAPR010000319.1 GCA_025463005.1 Bryobacterales bacterium
CGATAAGGCATCTCACTGGCCCCAGCTCGATCTCATCAATCGTATCATCGAAAAAGTCCAAGCCTTCTTGTGGTCGCGCGTCAATGACGGCGCATTCAACGAAGGCGATAGGACAGTATGCAATCTCTACGAGCGTTTTTACAAGAAGCTTGTTCTCCGCGATCGTTCCCTGCCGAGACCCTGTGTCTTCACGACCAACTAAGACGTCTTTAATGAGACGGCGATGGACCGGCTTGGCATACCCTACTCCAAAGGTTTCACCGGCTTCATCGAACGTCGGTTCAATCCCGCGAGCTTCCGCTACGCCCTGGCCGAGCAGCTCGATGTCGGGAGTCGCAAGTGGACCGCGGTTGATGCATTCGTATACCTATGCAAGCTGCACGGCTCCGTGACCTGGACGGAAGACGACCACGGACTGTTCCCGATCCGTGAAGCTTGGCCTCAGAACGACCCCAAGCGGATGCTAATCTATCCGACGCCTGCCAAACAGCACGCCTCTCTGGCCTCGCCTTATGCGGACATGTTCCGCGAGTTTCAATCGCGCGTCGTGCGCGAACAGAGCGTGCTAATCACCGCCGGCTATGTATTCGGGGACGAGCACCTCAACAACATCATTTACCAGGCGCTCACGATCCCAACCTTCCGGCTCATCATTTTCGCGTCCCCGGACACTGAGGGGGAAATCGCCAAACTTTTGGCTCTTCGCGATCCTAGAATCTGGATCATCGGTGGCGACGGGCCAAGCGAAGGCTCGCTCGCCCATTACTTCGACACCATCGTCGAACAGTTCATGCCTCAGCGGCCGAGCGACCGCATAGACGACGCGGTGCGTAAGGTGATGCAGGAGATGGCCTCGCGTTCAAAGGACGAAGACGAGTGAGCAACGACGATCGCAAGCGGGCGATCGGGAAGGTGGTGTCTGTCGCCGCCGACCGCTTCGTCGTTGAGATGCACGCCGGTACGGACAACTTCACAGTCGTCGGATTTGACGATGTCCACTACGTTGCCAGGCTGGGTTCCTTCCTGATGAGCCCGGCCCAGTCCGAGTATGTAGTCGTTGAGGTCGTTGGACTGCGGGAACGGGACCTGCCAGGGCCTGGCGAGCGGTCTGACTTCGACCGAGCGGGCTCCTCCAAATTTCTTGATGTTGTGCCTGTGGGAATGCTGCCGGCGCGGGGCGGGTCATTCCGCTTCGGCGTGTCGGTCTTCCCGTCGCTCTATGCCGATGCGCTCTATGCGCTGGACGACGAACTCGATCGCATCTTTGAAACTCGGCCCGCTGTTGAACCCTCCACCGGCCTAAACGGCGAAGCCTGCGCTCCTGTAGACGCAACCCGTTATCGCGCGCTTACGATCGGCAAGTCGGTGGTCTTCGAGGACTACGAGGTGAAGGTCCGCCTCGACGAATTTTTCGGCGGTCACGTCGCGATCTTGGGGAACACGGGCAGTGGAAAATCATGCACGGTCGCGTCCGTGCTCCAGTCCCTTTTTGAGAAGCCGCGGGAGCATCACGCACGCGGCGCTACGTTCGTCGTCTTCGATGTAAACGGGGAATATTGGGAGGCCCTCCAGCCGCTCGCAAGAGATAGCGCGATTGGCGTCGCGCGTGTCATCCTGGACGGAACCGCGGCGGGCTTTCGGGTCCCGCACTGGTTTCTCGAAATGGCCGAGTGGGAATTGCTTCTTCAGGCCAGCGAAAAGGCCCAGCTGCCGGTTCTGCGGACGGCGCTTGGGCTGACAAGCCTCTTCCGCGGCAACTCCCGCGCCGCGCTGGCGGTCAAAGAGCATTTCATCGCAACGTGTATCATCGAATGCTTCCGCGGAGCAGACGGAGATTCACCGGTCACGAAGTTTCAGCGGGTCGTTTCGCTGCTTCAAAAGTATCCGACCGTCGACCTTAACATGGCACTGCTGAACCAATTTCAGCCCAACCTCCAGTACGGCAATTTCGTCGGGCCGAACAGTCAGGAGGGCTTTCTCGAGCGAATCCGTTCTAAAGTCAGCGAAGACATTCGTTTGCCATCCTATGACCAGACACCCTTCGCCTTCGACGACCTGGAAGAGTGCCTGGACTTTGCGATCCTCTACGAGGAAGCGCACGGCCATGGTCACCAGGTTGAAGTCGCTGCAGGACCGCGCCGAGTATGCCTTCCTTCGGCACAATAGCGGGGAACTTACCCGCGCGCCGTCCGCTATAGAATTCCTCACCCAGCTTTTAGGGCTGGAGGCAACCGGCGCCAGCGTCATCAAGAAGAACCAGATCGTCATCCTCGACATGAACGACGTCGAGGATGAAGTGGTCGAGCTTGTGAGTTCCGTTACGGCCCGGATGTTGTTCAAACTGCTCCGGCGTGCTGATCCCAGGAATCGGTTTCACATCCACCTGCTGCTTGAGGAAGCCCATCGCTATATCGCCGCGACGCCGTCACGCTACGCAGTCGACGCTACCAAGGGCTTCGAACGGATCGCCAAGGAGGGCCGCAAGTACGGGATGTTTATTCTGC
>JAOAPR010000241.1 GCA_025463005.1 Bryobacterales bacterium
CGGCTAATAACTGACGCAGTCCAGGCCGATCAACGTTAGCACCGGTGAAGCCGCCGTCATCGTAGCGATCTGCGAGTGCGATCCACCCTTCCGCGCGCTGGCTCAGGATATAGGCTTCAGCGCATTCGCGCTGCGCATCGAGTGAATTGAACTCCTGGTCGAGACCTTCTTCCGTGGATTTGCGGGTGTAAATGGCGCAGCGAATGGATCGCTTCAGGTGTGGTTCAGCTGGCCGCACGCGCTAGTTCCTTGGCAGATTCGTTCCACGTCTTCACGCCAAAAAATACGAGCCCGTTCCAACGTGTGCCTGTTGCTGCTCTGGCAACGGCACTCAAGGAGCCATAGGTCTGACCCTCATACTCGAACCCGTTGGCCAGCACTTTTACTACTACGGTCTTGCCGCGATATTCCCGTCGGAGTTCGGCGCCTTCTGTCAGAGCGCTACGTTCTCTAGGTTGCCGCCGAGGTACGGGGGCTCGTGTCTTGGAGCGCCTAATGGGCACCAATGCCGCCGGCAGATGAATCCTAAGTTCGGGGTCCTGCGAAATCTCAATAATCCGGCAGCGGGCGCGCTCCGATAGATCGCCATGGGTCAGCGCTTGCAGCTTCCAACAGATACGCCGCACCAACTGTTGCTTGCAACGCGTCGTTGATTCGGCGCCATAAAGCTCACGATAGCGCTCCCGGAGGTGCCGCGGTGTGAGTGCGTGCAGCTGTTCTGCTTGGTAGGTTGCGACAACCTTCGCCGCATCGATCGAGTCGTTCTGCGCCGGATGGACCGGCCTGTCCGTCATACTGAATTCCCCCGTCTTCGAGCGTTAACTACCATCTCTATGAACGCTCTGTTTGGGGGTAAAAGCAAGCGAGAAACCGGCTCGACTCGCTACCGTAAGCTGATAGAAACGGGGCTACTTAGCCTGCTGCTGCTTAATAAGCTGGCGTTCCTTTTTAACCGCTGCCTGGGCGGCCTGGAATTCGGCGGGATCGTTGTAGCCGATGTAGAAGTCGAACAGGAACTTTCTTCTATCTTCTTTCCCGCGAAACCACTCGATCAGCGAAACGGCGGTTCGGTAGTTGACTCCCAATAATCGTTCCATCTGTTTCGGCGGAACGCCCCGCGGGCTAGATTCCATTAGGTAGAGCGCAATGAACCACTCGCTCAAGTTACGGATTCCGTGAAAATCGCGGCTGCCTGAAGTCACACTGAACTGCTTTTTGCAAACAAGACACCAGTAGATATGGCGGTTGCGGCGGCACTGACTCTGGACCCTCCGAACCTTCGGCTTTTGGCATTTTGGGCACATCGGACCGTTCGGCCAACGAACTCTGGCCAGGTGCTCGCGGGTCTTTTCCTCCGTCGCAAATTTGTAGGCCACCGCGTGAAGCGTGGGATGACGGTTTCTGTTCGGAGTAGCCGGATCGATGCCGCCAGGATAACTCCTAGGCAGCTGCACGCACCTCTGAACGAACGATATATCTTGTTTCATCGCGGCCCGAATCCGTCTCGCCATGTTCACCGCCGTCTCATGGTTTACGCCGATGAATTTCTGTAACTGCGCAGGGCGTGCGCCTGCTTCAATCGATCCCATCAGATAGATGGCCAGAAACCAGTCGCGGATATTCAAATGCGTGTCGTGAAAGATCGTGCCGGCAGTCTCGCTAAAGTGGTAGTCACAGCCCAAACAGCGGTATAGGCTTCGATAGCGGGCTTTCGCATTCAAGCCCGAAAAGACCATATGCACATCTACACTGCCGCAGTGGGGGCAACAATCGCCATCCGGCCATCGGAGTCTACGCAAGAGAAGCCGGCAGTCTCTTTCGGTGCCGAGAGCTGCAAGAAACGTCTTCAGCGTAGGGTACCTGGCCATCAGGAGGCCTCGGCAGCCTGTGCCCAAAACGATGGAGCAGCGTTATTCATGCAGCTTCTTTTCATTGGGGACCGGGTGTTCCTTTTGGGCTTCTTTTAGCTGTTTCAATTCCGCCGGACCGTTGTAGCCGATATAAATTTTAAACGCTCTCTTTCTTATATCCTCACGGCCGCGAAACACCTCCAGCAGCGACACTGCGGTCCGGTAGCTAAGGCCCAACAACCGCTGCAGTTGTTTGGGGGGAACTCCCCTGGGGCTCGATTCCATCAAATAGATGGCAATGAGCCACTCGCTCACACGGCGGATTCCATGAAAAAAGGTTCCCGAGGTCGCACTGAACTGCTTTTTACACAGCAGGCAGCGGTAGAGAGGCCAGTCGCATTGGTATTTACTCTGGACCTTCCGAACATCTGGCTTCTTGCACTTTGGGCATGTTGGACCGTTCGGCCAATGAATTCGCGTCCAGTGTTCCCGCGCGCGCTCCTCGGTCGCAAATTTGTGAACGATCGCGTGAAGCGTGAAATGACGGCTACGGTTGGCCACCGGGGGCTCGATATTGCCAGAACCACGCTTCGGCAACCGTACGTACCTTTGAAGGAAGTGTTTGTCTTGTTGGATCGCCGACCGTATACGCCTAACCATGTTCCGCGCCGTTTCATGGCTGATGCCGAGGTATGTCTCTAGTTGGGCCGGTCGTATGCCTTTCTCGGTCGATCCCATCAAGTAGATTGCCAGGAACCAGTCGCGTATATCCAAACGCGTGTCGTGGAAGATTGTGCCAGCCGTCTCGCTGAAATGGTAGTCACACCCCAAACAGCGGTGTAGTATGGAGTCCCGTCTTTTTCCGGTTAAACCGGAAATGACCAGGCGGATCTCCGGACTACCGCATCGGGGACAACGGTCTCCATCTGGCCAGCGGACTCTACACAACAGCCATTGGCATTCCCTTTCGCTGCCAAGCGACCCGAGGAACGACTTCAGAGTTGGGTAGGACCCCATTCAGGATGGGCTCGAATTAGGTAAGTTTTGCCAAGTTAACAGGTGTGGGACGCCCTACCGGCCGATCCTCGCATTTGTAGATCGGCATTCCTTTTGAAATGATTGACGGATCGTACATGCCGCCGCTCGCTGTTTCCCCTCGTCAACCTGACATTTCGGAGAAAATGCCCAAGGTGCGCAGAATGCAGACGTCTAATCGGTCCAGCTCAGTTTTGACGGATTCGGCGTGAACCATAGACTATACGGCACTTACAGGCTTGAGAAGCATACGTTAGAAAAGCCCGTAAACGAGTGAACCCTTTTATAATCACTGCGTCCATAAAAATCGTACCCTGGGTATCTCGTCGTCGTCAAGCCGACACTTGAGGACTCGGGGCCTTCGTGGTTTCTAGAATCGATGAGAACCGCTTCGCCAAGGGCGCTCTCCGCCTAGCGGGTGAGTTTCACCCTCTCGCGCAACCGGCCTCAGCCGAGGAGCCAAACACAACTCTCTGACTCTCTGTTTAAGAGCCGGAGCCGCCGCGTTGGGCTCGCCGGCGCTTGGCTATGGCGAAGGGGCCGACGCCCGGCAGCCGCTCGGATTGGCCGTTGTGGGAGGGTTGTTGGTGTCCTAGCTATTGACCCCTTACATCACGCCGGTCATCTATCTGCATCTCGAAGGACTTCAAACATGGCTGCGGGGACCGGATAAGAGTGGTCCAGGGCAACGAAGCGAACTGCTGTCGGCGACCTTCCGATAGAGAGATCCTGGCAAGTATTCGAGGAACTGCCCGCCCCGGGAGGCTTAATATTGGGCCGCGCGTAGATGTGGATACCTCACAAACGCCAGAATTGGACGCCGTGCTGCGTCAGGTTCGCAGAGCCCTGAGACGTAGCCGAGAACGACATGCTCGGTGGTAGGACGCATGCATGAATCAACGGAATATCCGATGGGGAGAAACCGTTTCGTTGCCGGGCCTGCATATCTTCTTGTGAGTCTCAATTGAATTTCACAATCCCGGCAGTCTGAGCACTGTCGTCCAGCCTGGACGAACAGTGTGCGACGACCGGGCTCGTTTAGCCCGCAAGTCGTTTGCTCGGTACACCGACTTTCTATCGGGTTTTGTTCAAACTAGTTCCTGCCTATGACGAAGGACCCCATGCAATCCGAAGGATTTGATGAGACGAGCGTGAGCATATTGCTCGCCGCGGTCTGCGGCGCGGGCTCGTCCACCCTGGACAAACCGGTGTCCAG
>JAOAPR010000261.1 GCA_025463005.1 Bryobacterales bacterium
ACGGGCATTGCCTGGCGAAGGGCGCCGCTATCGACCGGATGTTCGCCGAGCTGCTCGGCAAGGAAGCGGGATATTGCAAAGGCAAGGGCGGCTCGATGCACATTGCCGATCCCGACACGGGCAACCTGGGAGCGAACGCGATCGTCGCGGGCAGCGCCGGAATCGCCACCGGAGCGGCATTTTCCGCGAAACGCCTGGGCACTGGGCAGGTCGCGGTCTGCTTTTTCGGCGAGGGTGCGCTGGGCCAAGGAGTGGTTTACGAAGTCATGAATATGGCGGCGCTCTGGAAGCTGCCGGTCATCTACGTTTGCGAGAACAACATGTACAACGAGTACACGCATTTCTCCGAAACGGCGGCCGGCGACATTCTGGCGCGCGGCCCGGCCTTCGGGGTGCACTCGGAGAGCGTGGACGGCCAGGATGTGCGGGCCGTCTACACCGTCACGAAGGGTTTAGTGGAGCGCGCCCGACGGGGTGAAGGTCCCGCGTTCCTGATGGCCAATACTTATCGCTTCATGGGACACCACGTCGGCGATATCAGCCGCGAATACTATCGCCCCAAACAGGAAGAGCAGACCTGGAAGTCCGAGCGCGATCCCATCAAGGTTCTGACCGATGTGATCCTCTCGCAGAATATCGCCGACCGTGCCGGCCTGGACCAGATTCAGTCGGAAGTGAAGGCCGAGATCGAGAAAGCCGTCCAGTTTGCGATGGCGGCTCCCTATCCTAGCGCGGACAAAGTGGAGCAAGACGTGTATGCCTGAGGCGGCTCTGTCGGTGAGCGAAGCAGTTCGCGAATTGACCTTGGGAGAGGCCGTTCGCGAAGCGCTGGCGGAAGAGATGCGGCGCGATCCCAAGGTCTTCATCATGGGCGAAGACGTGGCCGAAGCGGGCACGGCATTCAAAGTTCTCAGCGGCCTGGTTAACGAGTTCGGCCCCGAGCGGGTGCTGGACACGCCCATCTCGGAAGCAGGTTTTACGGGTATCGGGGTCGGCGCAGGGATGACCGGCATGCGTCCTGTGGTCGACATCATGTTCGGCGATTTCGCTGGCTTGATCATGGACCAGATGGCGAACCAGGCAGCCAAGATCCATTACATGTCGGGCGGCAAGTGGAAATGTTCGATGGTGCTGCGAACCACGCTCGGTGCCACACGCCGGTCCGCGGCGCAGCACTCGCAATCGCTCCACGCGTGGTTTTGTCACATTCCAGGATTGAAAGTAGTGATGCCTTCGACGCCTTACGACGCCAAAGGACTCTTGAAATCCGCGATCCGCGACGACAATCCGGTGGTCTTCTATGAAGACAAGATGATGTACAAGCTGAAGGGACCCGTGCCCGAGGAAGACTACACCATTCCTCTGGGCCTGGCGGACGTCAAGCGTGTCGGTGAAGACGTTACCATCATCGCCACCAGCAGCATGGTGCAGGTGGCGCTCGGCGCGGCAAAGCTGCTCGAACAGCAGGGCGTGAGCGCGGAAGTGGTGGATCCGCGGACGCTGTGGCCGCTGGACGAGAAGACGCTGATCGAATCTGCGCGGAAGACATCGCGGGTGATCGTGGTCGATGAAGGCTACGGACGTTATGGAGTGACCGCGGAGCTGGCATCGGTGATCCAGGAAAACGCGTTCTTCGACTTGGAGGCGCCGGTGAAAAGAATGGGCGCGATGCACGTGCCGATTCCGTTCTCGCCGCCGCTGGAGGATGCCACCGTTCCTACGGAGCGCACGGTTTGCGAAGCAGCACTCGCTCTCTGCGGAAAATGAAATTGATGCTGGCAACTGGAGGATTCTCGTGGCTCTGAAAACTCACGGAACCATGGCCGTCGATTGGGAAGAGCGGATCAACTTCGACCGCCTCCGCACGGAGAGGCTCGCTCGGGCGAAAGCACTCTTGGCCAAGTCGGAAATGGGCGCACTGCTGTGCTTCGACATGAACAATGTGCGCTATCTCACGGCGACGCACATCGGCACCTGGGCGCAGGATAAGATCAGCCGCTTTACGCTGCTACCGCAGAATGACGAGCCGATCCTGTGGGACTTCGGCTCGGCGGCCAAGCACCATCAGCTCAATTGCCCCTGGCTGGGCGAGCGATCCAGGCCAGGAATCTCGCTGCTGCGCGGCGCGATGTCTCCGGAGATGGGACGCGCCGAGGACGTGGCACGCAAGATCAAGGTCGAGCTCGAAATGCGCGGCCTGCACAAGCAGCCGCTGGGAATCGATGTGGTGGAGCCGCCGATCTTATTCGCGCTACAACGCGAGGGGATTACGGTCGTCGACGGCCAGCAGCTCATGTCGGATGCGCGTGTGATCAAGACCCAGGACGAGATCTCGTTGCTGAATACGTCGGCGATGATGGTGGACGCGGCCTACGAAGAGCTCTACCGCGCCATGCGGCCGGGTTTGAGCGAGAACGAAGCTGTCGGGATAGCCAGCAAGGTCCTGTACGATCTGGGATCGGAGTACGTGGAGGGCGTGAACGCCATTTCCGGCGAACGCTGCAATCCGCATCCGCATGTTTTTTCCGATCGCGTGCTGCGTCCCGGCGATCCGGTTTATTACGATATCCTGCATTCCTACATGGGCTATCGCACCTGCTACTACCGGTGCTTCGCAATCGGTTATGGGTCTCCCGCGCTGGTCGACGCCTACCAACGCTGCCGCGATTATCTGGATGCGGCCATCTCGCTGATCCGGCCCGGGCGCACCACCGCCGAGATCGCCTCCGTCTGGCCCAAGGCGCAAGAGTTCGGATTCGCCAACGAAGAGGCGGCCTTCGCCCTGCAGTTCGGCCACGGCATTGGCCTGGCGATTTGGGAAAAGCCAGTGATCAGCCGCCTGGTTTCGCTGGAGCATTCTTACGAGCTCAAGCCGGGCATGGTGTTCGCGCTCGAAACTTTCTGGCCGTCGAAAGACGGCTGGAGCGCAGCCCGCATTGAGGAAGAAATCGTGGTCACGGAGACCGGTCACGAAGTCATCACGCGGTTCCCCGCCGAAAAGCTGCTGGTGGCGGGCACGCAGTACATCACCGTGGACGGACCGCTGCCCACCACTCGCGAGCACGATCCCGCACCCAACCGGCGCGTCGTCGAAATGGTGGAGGCCAGCGCGCGCGTGGAAAAAGTAGGAGTGCCGGGCTGATGGCGGTCAGCGTGGTAATGCCGGCCCTGGAGCTGGCGCAGGAAACCGGAAAAGTTCTGGTCTGGATCAAGAAGGAAGGCGACAAAGTCGTCAAGGGCGAGCCGCTGCTCGAAATCGAAACGGATAAGGTTTCCTTCGAGCTGGAGGCGCAAGCCGATGGCATCCTGGCCGGCGTCCGGTCACGAGAAGGCGACGTCGTGCCGGTCGGCCAGATCATCGCCTGGCTGGTCGCACCTGGAGAACTGCCGCCCGTGGAATCCGATGGCGCATCACGCGGAATGGCCGAACAGGCGCGTCCCATGACAACAGCGTCCGCTCCGGCAGCGGCCGCAGCAGCCGCTTCTGCACTGCCTGCGGTCGCACGAGGGCCGCGAATATCGCCCAAGGCCCGCCGGATTGCTGAAGAAAAGGGCGTGGACATCGCCAAGATCCAAGGGACGGGTCCAGACGGGCAGATTACGGGTGAGGATGTTCTAAAAGCCGCGGAAACTCCAGTTGCAGCGCCCGCTGCCGCGGAGTCGCTCAGCGCGATCGCGCGCTTGATGGCCGAGCGGACGACGCAAAGCTGGACCACCGTGCCGCACTTTTTTCTGGCGCGCGACGTGGATGCCGCTGCATTGAATGCCGCGCGAGAGCAGCTCGGGCGCGACAAGTTCACACACACGGATTTCCTGATCGCTCTGGTGGCGCGGGTGCTGCTCGACCATCCCAAGATGAATGCGAGCTGGACCGGCAGCGCGATTCGTCTCAACCCTGCCGTCAATATTTCGCTGGCGATTGCCGTACCTGAAGGTGTGGTCGGCGCGGTGATCCCTAACGCGGCTACCATCGCGATCGGAGAAATCGCCACGCAGCGCAAGGATCTCGCGGAGCGCGCCAAGGCCGGTCGGCTGCGACCCACCGATATCACTGGCGGAACGTTTACCATCAGCAATCTGGGGATGTACGGCATCGATGCGTTCAGCGCGATCATCACGTCCCCGCAGGCCGCGGTTCTGGCCGTGGGACGAATTACGGATCGCGTGGTAGCGGTGAACGGCCAGCCGGCGGTTCGGCCGGTGATGACCATCACGCTTTCCAGCGACCATCGCGTGGTGGATGGAGCGCAGGCCGCCTCCTTTTTGAACGATCTGGCCGGTGCATTGGAGAATACGGGGAGTTACCAGAAACTATGAGTTACCGAAGCTTAGAGGATGCCCTAAAAGCCTCCGGAAATGCAGTTGACCTGTTGCGTAATTCGCAGATCGGACCATACGCTTTCCCAGTGGTGCGTTCCGAGTTCACCAACTGGAGAGATGAACAACGTTCCTGGCGGGAGACATGCGCTCTGTTCGATCAGTCGCATCACATGACCGATCTCTATGTGGAGGGCCCGGATGCACTCAAACTGTTCTCCGACCTCGGCGTCAATACCTTTAAGAATTTCAAAGTGAATCAGGCCAAGCAATTTGTTGCGTGCAACCACAACGGATACGTGATTGGCGATGCGATTCTCTTTTACCTCGACGAAAACAAATTCAATCTCGTAGGGCGTCCTCCCGCTTCCAATTGGGTGCAATACAACTTGGAGACTGGCGGCTATAAAGCGACGGCGGAGAGGGACGAGAGGTCCGCTGTTAATCAAGGCCGGCGAAAAGTTTTCAGGTACCAGGTCCAGGGCCCCAATGCTCTGCGGGTCATGGAGAAGGTAACGGGTAAGCCCGCACCAGACATCCGGTTCTTCAATATGGATGTGCTTAAGATCGCGGGTCGCGATGTTCGCGCCTTGCGGCATGGGATGGTGGGACAACCTGGATGGGAGCTGTTCGGCCCATGGGAAGATGGCGACCAAGTCCGGGATGCCATTGTTGAAGCCGGTCAGGAGTACGGTATTCGACAAGTGGGCGCGAGGACCTACCCGACTAGCTGCCTCGAATCGGGATGGATTCCTTCCCCTCTGCCGGCAGTTTATGTTGGTGACGAGATGAAGGGATACCGGCAGTGGCTGAGCGGGAAAAGCTACGAAGCCATGGCTTCACTCGGGGGTAGCTTCCACTCGAATGACATCACTGACTATTACCTGACTCCCTACGATCTTGGCTACGGGCCGTTCGTCAAATTCGACCACGAATTCATCGGACGAGCAGCCCTTGAAAAAATCGCCGACAAGCCGAAGCGCAAGAAAGTAACGCTCGTCTGGAATGGCGAAGACATCTCGCGTGTCTTCAGTTCGTTATTCCATGGCGGGGGAGATATCGCCAAGTACATCGACCTTCCCCTGGCGAACTATTCAACATTGCCGTACGACAAAGTTTTGAAAAACGGCAAGACCATTGGGGTATCAACCTACACGGGATACACGTACAATGAGCGCGCGATGATCTCGCTGGCGATGGTCGATGTCGAACACAGTGAGCCGGGCGTTGAGGTTACGCTCGTGTGGGGCGAACAAGGGCGCGGGTCGTCGAAACCGACAGTCGAGCGACATGCGCAAGCCGAAATCCGGGCGACGGTTGCATCTGCCCCTTACGCCGAGGTTGCGCGGCTCGCGTATCGGCCAAAGAATTAAGGAGACACGTTAGGAGAACAGGATGGCTTACATTTTCCATCAGGACGAATTACCAAAGCTCGTCTCGGCCGTTCCGGGCCGCGAGCGGACGTTCTTCGTCAATAAGGAACTGACCAACATCGATGACATGCTGGCGGGGATCATGCGCTACAAGCAGGGTGCTTCCTCGCCGCTGCATTTGCATGAAAACTGCGAGCACTTCTATTTCATCATGGAGGGGAAAGGCACCGTCGAAACGCCCGAGGGAGTTCGCGACGTGAGTCCGGGAGACATGGTGTTCATCCCCGCGGAAGCAACGCACCGCCTTCGAGCGACCGAGTCGCCACTGTTCTATTTCGAATTCCAGGCGCCCAACCGCTTCAAGACTACGATCCTCGACGGCACTCCCGAGGATCTCAAGTGGAATCGTGTGGACGGGCGGGTCTGGATCCAAACCTAAAATCTCATGCCAAAGACTTTGTTCATCGATACCAACAAGCTTCCGCGCGTGCCAATGCCGCAGGGTGAGGCTACCGAGATCCTGAATGAGAAGCTTGCCGGCGCAAAGAATGTGCTTGGAACACTGCGCTGGCTCAAGTCGGGCGAGAAGTACAAAACCGATACGAGCGATAAGCACCAGCTCCTTTACCTGATGGAAGGCAAAGGGAGCATCCACCTGGAAGACAAAGAACACGAGGTGTCGAAGGGGATGGGTGTTTACCTGGGACCGTCGGAGACCGCTACGATTCAAGCGGCCGATGGAGCTTCGGTGAAGATCTTTCACCTGGTGGTTCCGCAGATTCCCAAGTAAATTCAGGAAGTCGCTTTTCGTCCCCACAGGCGAGCAGACGCGATGTCGGCGCCTTCGCGCAGCGCCTTCAGCTTCAACCACACCGCCGGCTCGATCACCCACTCGCGTCTGGTGAACGTACCGAATCCGCAATCTGCGCTGGCGATGACGCGTTCGCGATCGCCCACAGCGGCGACCGCCTCCTGAATGCGCCGCGCGACCACCTGGGGATGCTCGACGATGTTGGTTGTGGTGTCGATCGTTCCGGGAATGAGCGTCATGTGATCCGGCAAAGGGTGGCGGCGCAGCGCCTCATATTCATGCTGATGGCGGGGATTGGCGAATTCGATGCTAAGCGCTCCCACATTCGCCTGGTAGAGCACCGGCAGGATCAGCTCCAGCGGGACGTCGTGGATGTGCGGCCCATCCCAGTTCCCCCAGCAGCAATGCAGCCGGACGCGATCGCGCGGGATCCCTTCGATCGCCTTGTTGATCGCAGCGACGTGCATCTCGGCGGCTTTCACGAACTCGGCGTCCGATAGGTCGCGATAGAACATCGAGCGGTCCATCGCCAAGTCGGGCGAATCGATCTGCAGCAGCAAACCGGACCGGTGGATCGCCAGATACTCGTTGCGCATCTCGCGTGCCAACGCCATTAGATAAGATTCCTGAGAATCGTAGAAGGCGTTCAGCATCGTGCTCGAGATGATGCCAGGCGAGGGCGCGGTCATGAAGCACTCGGTGAAGTTCGCGGCTTTGGAGCTGCGCTGTAATCGCGCGATCTCCAGCTCAATAGCCGCGGTGTCCAGATAGTGCAGCTCGGCCTGCGCTTCCGGCGCGTTCTGCATCCGGCTCCGCTTCGGGAAGCGCTGGGTGAGCAGTGTGACCAGGTCTGGGAATTCCTCAAAATCCCGACCACGACGGCGTTTCGATTCCCCGGCGAAGCCCGACATCCGCTGCGGCACATACGTCTGGAAGCCTACTCGCTGCTGCTCGCCGTCGTTGGCGATATCGATACCGGCCGCGGCTTGCTTGTCGACCACGTGCTGCACGGCGCGGTCCATCTCGCGCGCAAGCTGGTCTTTGTCGACCACGTCTCCTTCCTCGCGACGGACAAGGAGTTCGGACAATTCGTCGTTGCGCGGCAGGCTGCCGACGTGGGTAGTCAAAATACGTTCTTTGCTTAGGATCATGTTGTCAGGGGGCGAGGACTTTGCCCCGCGTTTCGGGTAGCAGAAACGCTGCTACCGCCATGGTGCCATAGGCCAGCCCGGCGAACAGGCCGATAGCTTGCCCCAGCGGAATATGTGTCGACAAGAGGCCTACCAGCGTCGGAAACAGCGCGCCTGTCGCCCGGCCGAAGTTGTACGCGAATCCTTGACCGACGCCGCGTACGCGCGTTGGAAAATGTTCGGTGAAGAACGGACCCATCGCGCTGAATACTCCCGAAGCAAAGAAGCCCAGTGGGAATCCGAGCACGAGCATGGCTCGATCACCGAAGGAAATCATGGTGTACGTCACCGCGATCACGCCCGCCCCGATGGCGAACACCAGAAATGTGAGGCGGCGCCCGATCCGGTCCGCTAGAAAGCCTCCAGTGAGATAGCCGCAGAAGGCGCCGGCGATCGATACTGCCAGGTAGCCGCTGGAATCCAGGACCGACAGCCTGCGCTCGGTGCGGAGATATGTCGGCAGCCAGGTTGTGACGGTGTAATAGCCGCCCTGCGCTCCAGTTCCCATGAGTCCTCCGAGGAGGGTGATCCTGAGAAGCGGCGGCCGGAAAATCTCCAGCGCCGAAGGCCGGTCGCCGCTCGCGGCAAGCTGGGCTCGCGTCTCCAGATACACCGCGGGCTCGTCGACGTAGCGCCGCAAGAAGAAAACCAACAGCGCCGGCGCGATCCCGACTAAGAATAAAGCCCGCCAGGCGGTCTCGGGAGGCAGCACCGAAAAGAACAGAGCATACAGCAGCGCAGCCGCGCCCCATCCCACGGCCCAGCCGGCTTGCATGATTCCCAGCGCTTTTCCGCGATGCTCAGGCCGGATCACTTCGCCGAGCAGAACCGCTCCTGCAGCCCACTCGCCGCCGAAGCCCAGGCCCATGATGGCGCGGGCAGCGAAAAACTGTTCGAAGTTCTGCGCCAAGCCTGACAGGAAGGTGAAGACCGCGAACCACAGAATCGCCAACTGGAGCGTGCGGACGCGGCCAAAGCGATCAGCCATCCAGCCCGCCAGCCATCCGCCCACGGCGGAGACGAGCAGTGCAGCGGTAGCGACCATGCCGGCCTGAGCCCGCGTGATGCTCCAGATCGCCACTAGCGTCGGGATGACGAAACTATAAAGCTGGACGTCCATCCCATCCAGGGCCCATCCTCCGGCGCAGGCCGCAAATGCTCGCCGTTCGGTGGTGGTAAGCCGGGAAAGCCAGCCGCTCGTGCGCGTGCGCTCTGCTTCCGCCGAAATGGACCGCGCGGGTTGATTCAAACGCGTGTGTTCCTGAGGAACTATCTTAGTCTTATCATGACCTCTACGGAGAATTGGAATGCACTACGTTTCGAAGATTGAAGAATCCACGGCTCGCACGCCGCAGCTTTACAAGCCGCACAGCACAGGCTTCCGGCGCGCCACCTATGTGGATAGAGCGATGGGATCGGTTCACATGGGCGTCGGCGTCTGCTACCTGGACCCAGACGGGGTGATTCAGCCGCATCTCCATTCCTTTGAGGAGAGTTTCTACATTCTGGAAGGACACGTTACCCTTCAGATTGGTGAAAAGAGCCACACGCTTTCACCCGGTACCTTCGGATTGATCCGCACCGGGGTCCATCACGCGTGGCGCAACACTTGGAGTAACGCGGGAGATCGGCCGGCGAGTTGGATCGAAATGCAAGCGCCCCAACCCCGGCCTTTGGATTATGGCAAGGATACCTTTTTTGTCCGTGGCCATTCGCCCGCCCCGCACGCAGGGGAAGCCCACGTAGGGCACTTCGACGAATCACAGCTGCCGCGGCCCGGGGCACCTTCGCAGATGGAAGGATTCAACCCCACCACCGGCGTCGCCATTAAGATGTTCGTGGACCGTTCGTTCGGAGCGATCCATCAGTCGCTCTTCCTGATCCAGTATTTGCCGGGCGCCAAGATCGATCCGCACGACCACACGTTCGAGGAGTCCTACCTGATCGTCAGCGGGCGAGTACGCGCGACCGCCGATGGTAAGACCTACGATCTAGGTCCCGGCGATGTGATCTGGACCGGCGTGGGATGCATCCACAGTTTCGAGAACGTGGGCTCCGAGCCCGTGCGATGGATCGAAACGCAAGCGCCGCTGCCTCCGGCGAAGGAAGTATTCCGCTTTGAGCGCGACTGGGCTTCTTATGAATGAGAAGCGAATTACTGATTCGAGGCGAGCACGCCTTTTTGCGCCATTGCCTTCTTGAGGATCTCCGCGGCGACCGGGAATTCCTTCTTGGAGTTCGCCATGAAGATGCCCTTGGTGATCGTCAGCGGCGTCCAGCCCAGCCTGTTCTTGATATCCGGGTTCGCTCCATGATCGACCATAAACTGGAGGATCGAAGGCTGGTTGCAGAGAACGGCGCCGTGTAGCGCGGTCATGCCATCCCAACGCGGGTCCCCCACGCCGAGATCGGCCAGATCATTAAAGTTGTCCGGATAGTGGGCCAGCATGGATTCCGACGTGCCGATCATCGGATAGTCGCCAAGGTGGGCCCGGGCGTTGATATCGTTGCCGAGCTCGAGAGCCAGCTTCACGGCTTCGAGCCGCTCGGCTTCGGAGACTCCGGTCAGCGGGCCGGGAGTTTCGCCTTCGTAGTAATCGAGGCAAGCAGCGGCCATCAGCGGCGTAACGCCCACTTCGGTGTTAATGTTCGGATCGGCCTTGTATTTGACCAGCAGCCGCATCATCTCCGGGTCACCGTTCCGCGCAGCGTTGTAGAAAGGGGTCGATCCGACGAAGCTCAAATAGTGCCGTCCCAGATTGATGTTGGGTGGATTCCGGGTGGTGCCCAGGCCCTTGTCCATCTTCATTTCCTTCCAGGCGATGCGAGCGTTCGGATCCGCACCCTTGGCCAGCAGCTTTTCAGCTAGCTGGAGAGCGGTCATTCTTTGACCTGCTGGACGCGGAACCGGGATCGGATCGGAGGCTGTGGCCGCCGCTTCCCAGGAAGTGCCGGGCTTCCGCATCCACACCACCGAGTGCAACGGTGTTCCATTGAGATCCTGAACGTTCGGGTTGGCGCCGTAGTCCAGAAGAACGGATGCCATGTCGTAATAGGCATTGATTACCGCCATGTTGAGCGTCGTGCTGCCGTCCAGCGCCCTGTCCTCGACGTTCGCGCCATGTTCGAGCAGGGTCTTCACCGCCCCGATCTGATTGTTCATTACGGCAAATAGCAGGGGGGTGAATCCGGCTTTGGACTTCGCCTTCACATCGCCGCCGAATTCGATCAGCAAAGCCGCCGCGTCGACGTTTCCTTCGCCGGCCGCCCACATCAATGCCGTCTGGCCCTTGTAAGGCTCGGTAGCATTCACTATCGCGCCGTGCTTCAGGAGCACTTTGATCGCGTCGACGTTGCCGTTGAGGGCCGCCGTCATCAGAGCGGTCTGGCCTTCTTCCGAAGTGCTGTTGGCATCGACTCCGGCCTGCAACAGGCGCTCGATGATCGCGGCATTTCCGTTGGAGCACGCGAGCGACAGCGGCGTGATCTTGTAACGCGTCTCGGCCTTCACGTTCGCCCCCGCGTCGATCAGCAGATTGACGATCTCGAGGCTATTAGTCTGAACGGCCCAATGCAGCGGCGTGGAGGTGTCCACGGCGGGAGCGTTCACGTCGACCTTCTTGGCGAGAAGAGCGCGGACGACGCCACTGTCGGCTCGCTTTACAGCATCGATCAGTCCAAGCTCGGTTGCTGCGTTGACGCACAGGGACCCGGCCAGCAACATTGCACCTGCTACGAACCAAACGCTCGCGCGTGTTGTCATAAGAGTATCCGGGTCAATTCTACCCTAGCGGGATCCCGTTAACAACGGTCATCATTGGGTTGACAGACTGACCTGTCGATAGGTACACTGGCGACCGGTGGGAGCTTCTTGCATGCAATCTGCAGGCTAGCGTGCGGGATGGCTCGCTTCTGCCGGTTAAGCCCTGTATAATTATCAACGGTCGGATGCCTGGAAAAACTAGCGCTAAATGGTTGACCGCAAGCACGATGCTCCTGCTGAGCACAACAGGGCGCACGCAGACTCCTCCACCACAGCAGAACTCCCCGGCGGCGAGTGCAGTCGTGAGGCAGTACTGTGTTGGTTGCCACAGCGCTGCTCTCAAGACCGGCGGCGTGGTTCTCGATCCCGCAGCGCTCAATCAGCCCGCCGACTCCTTAGTCAACAACGCCGAAACTTGGGAAAGGGCCATCCGCCAACTTCGGGCCAGGTCCATGCCTCCGGTGCCGCTGCCCCGGCCCGATGCGGCTACTTATGACCGCGTGGCCTCTTATCTGGAGACCGAGCTCGACCGCGCCGCAGCGGCTAAACCGAATCCGGGCGACCTGCCGAACCTGCATCGTCTGACGCGCACCGAATATCGCAACGCGATCCGCGATTTGCTGGCGCTCGACGACCTGCCGAAGGAGATGGATTTTACCTTCCTGCTGCCGGCAGACAATGGCGCGAGCGGTTTCGACAACATCGCCGATCTGCTGTACGTCTCACCGGCGACCATGGAGCGGTATCTGGACGCATCCACGAAGATCAGCCGTCTGGCCGTCGGTGATCCCACGATGCCGCTGATGGTGAACATCCACCGGCTCCCGCTCGAAGGGCCTCAGGATACGCAAGCGGCGGATCTGCCCTTCGGTACGCGCGGCGGAACCTCCATTCGCAGCTACTTTCCGCTGGACGGGGAATACGAATTCCAAGTCGAGCTGGCAGGCGCGGCGCGCGATCCGCACCAGCTCGAAATTACGGTGGACGGAGAGCGGAAGGAACTCGTAACGCTCGGCGGCGGAGGGGGCCGAGGCGGACGCGGCGGCGCTGGTGGCCGAGGTGGCAGAGGAGGCGCGAGCCCGACAGATTTTCGCATCGCGGTGAAGGCCGGACCTAGGGTGATCGGTGTCACGTTCGTACAGAAAACCGAAGCGCTGGATGAATCTACACTTCGCCCTCGCCAGCGCAGTCGCGGAACCCAGCCGGCAATCGCAGCCGTCACAATTCGCGGACCGTATAATGCGACCGGTCCGGGCGACACACCCAGCCGGCAGCGGATTTTCGTCTGCCAGCCCGCGAATGCCGCATCCGAGCCTGCGTGCGCCAAGCAGATCCTTTCGACCCTGGCGCGCCGCGCTTACCGGCGTCCGGT
The DNA here is from genome assembly GCA_025463005.1 of Bryobacterales bacterium. Classification (GTDB taxonomy): domain Bacteria; phylum Acidobacteriota; class Terriglobia; order Bryobacterales; family Bryobacteraceae; genus Palsa-187. Next base: position 12,827 of record JAOAPR010000261.1, read on the forward strand.
CACGGATTCCGATGTCGCCACGCTGCTCCCGTTCTACGATTCAGGGCGCAAGGAACGGAATTTCGATCTTGGGATCCAGAGGGCTCTGGAACGCCTACTGGTGAGTCCGCAGTTCTTGTATCGTATTGAGCGCGATCCTGCGGGAGCAGCTCCTGGAAGCGTGCATGCGGTCAGCGATCTGGAGCTCGCCTCGCGCCTTTCTTTCTTTTTGTGGAGCAGCATTCCGGACGACGAGCTTCTGAACGTAGCCGCCTCGGGCCGATTGAAGCAGCCCGAAGTTCTCGAGCAGCAAGTCCGGCGGATGCTGGCCGACCAGCGTTCGGAGTCCATGGTGACGAACTTCGCGGCGCAGTGGCTTTACCTGCGCGACGTGGATGTCAAAGCTCCGGACCTGTTCCTGTTCCGCGAGTTCGATGAGGGGCTGCGGCAATCCTTCGAGAAAGAGACCCAGTTATTCCTCAACAGCATCCTGCGGGAAAACCGCAGTGTGCTGGAACTGCTGACCGCGAACTACAGCTTCGTCAATGAACGGCTAGCCAAACACTACGGCATTCCCAACATTCGGGGAAGCCAGTTCCAGCGAGTCACCTTTCCCAAGGACAGTCCCCGGGGTGGACTGCTGGGGCAGGGGGGCATTCTGCTCCTGACTTCGTACTCGACTCGCACGTCGCCGGTGCTGCGCGGCAAATACGTTCTGGAGAATTTGCTGGCATCCCCGCCGCCTCCTCCTCCGCCCAATGTTCCGTCGCTCAAGACCGAAGGCGCGAAATCCGGGGAGCAGCTTTCCTTGCGTGAAGCGATGGTGCAGCATCGGGCCGATCCCGCCTGTGCGAATTGCCACGCGCGCATGGATCCCATCGGATTCGCGATGGAAAATTTCGATGCGGTGGGCCAGTGGCGCGATCACGATGGCAGCAACGCCATTGACGTATCGAGCAAGCTGCCGGACGGAACCGTCGTCGATGGTGTAGCAGGCGTGAAGAATCTGATCCTGAAAGACCCGCAGAGATTCGTCGGCGCGATGACCGAGAAACTCCTGATGTACGGGATCGGACGCAACGTGCAGTATTTCGATGCGCCGGCCGTGCGGAAGATCGTCCGTGAGGCGGCGGCGAGCGACTACAAGTTCGAATCGCTGGTGCTGGGCGTGACCAAGAGCGCTCCGTTTCAGATGAGAACCGTGAAGGCCGAAAGGAAGAACCCATGACGTTTATCACGAAAAAGAAGATTGCGCGGAGAACGATGTTGAAGGGTCTGGGGGCGTCGCTGGCGCTGCCCATGCTGGATTCGATGATTCCCGCCCTTTCGGCAGCGGCGACGCCGATCCCGCGTCTGGGTTGGGTTTACGTTTCGCACGGCGTGATCTGGGACCAGTGGAAGCCCACCAAGATCGGTCACGGCTTCGAGCTGACGCCGAACCTGAAGCCGCTCGAAAACGTGAACGGCCTGTTCAATATTCTCACCGGCCTGTCGCATCTGGAGGCGGATACGAAGGGCGACGGCAGCGGCGACCACACCCGCGCGTCGGCGGCCTGGCTGACCGGCGTCCACGCCTATGACCGCACTCGTCCGGGTGTCGAGGTGAAGCTGGCGACCACCGCGGATCAGCTTGCGGCGCAAGTGATCGGCAAGAACTCGCAGATCCCGTCGATCGAGCTGACGGTTGACTCGGCCTCGGCAGGCTCGTGCGATTCAGGCGACTGCTTCTACGTCAATACGGTTTCCTGGCGCAATCCGACCACGCCAAACATGTGCGAGAATCAGCCGCGCGTGGTGTTCGAACGACTGTTCGGCGACGGCGGCTCCAGCGCCCAGCGGCTC
>JAOAPR010000305.1 GCA_025463005.1 Bryobacterales bacterium
AGGACCCGCGACATGCCGCCGAACTATATGAGCGATCCTGCAACGGAGGTAATGCCGGAGCCTGCAGTTTATCCGCGGACATCTATATGAACGGCAGTGGCGTGGCAAAGGACGAAAATAAGGCTGCAGAACTTTACCGGCGAGCGTGTGACGCAGGGAACGCGGATGGTTGCGCGAATTTAGAAAAGCTGAATGTGAAACGCTAGACGTCAATCACATCGAAATTTATCGTTGAAGATTGGAAGAGCGTCACGTCAAAGAGCACTCAGGCGAGGCTTGAACAAACACCTCCAGTGCCTTTATTATCCCGTATGGGATGCCCCGCCGCCGAAGCCCTCTTTGAAAATTATACCCAAGCCGCGATGGAGCATTTCGAGGCCACCGACAAATTAGCAAGTCTTGTTGGACAGCATCATCAGTTTGAAGGGCAGAAGGAACTTGTCGAACGAGCCCATGAGAAATGCAGCGCGGCTCGCTTGGCGTTGGAACAGCACCGGGCACAGCATACCTGTGTGATACGTGAGCCCGGTAAATTGACCGCAAAGACGCGCCATTCGGAATTGCACCGAAATAGGTTCGACAGTCTACCTCGCTGCAAACGTCGAGGTGCATTCTATGGGGAAGAGTTCAGTCAAGACGCTGGAGTGCAACGAGGTCGCACTCGTCAGTGGACGACGGTTGTCATGCCCGACTGTAGTAACTGGGCGAATTGGGCGGCGGCCAGCGGTCGGCTGAAGAGATAGCCTTGTCCTTCCGCGCATCGGTGGGTTTGAAGGTATGCCCTCTGTAATTGCGTTTCGATGCCCTCGGCAACCACGTGATGTTTCAGGCTCTTTCCCATGTTAATGATAGCGCTCACAATTGTGGAGTCATCGGGATCGGCAGTGATCTGGTTTACAAAGGACCGATCAATTTTGAGGACATCAATGGGAAATTGCCGAAGATAGCTCAGGCTGGAATAGCCTGTGCCGAAGTCGTCCACCGCGAGGTGTACTCCCATCATCTTAAGCTCTTGAAGGACGGAAGCCGTGGATTCGGCGTCGTCCATAAGAACGCCTTCGGTGAGTTCGAGTTCGAGAAACCGTGCTTCCAAGCCAGTTTCGTCGAGTATAGTCCGGACACCCTCAACAAAACCCTTATCGCGGAACTCAACTGCAGAAACATTAACGGCAATAGGCAACGGCGTCAGACCCGCATCCTGCCACGCACGCGCTTGCCTGCATGCTTCACGCAGCACCCAACGGCCGATTTGGACAATCAGGCCACAATCTTCGGCGATGGGCACGAACTGTGCAGGAGGGACGAGTCCTCGTTCAGGCTGTTGCCAGCGAACCAATGCCTCGACTCCTGTAATCTCACCTGTATTGAGATTTACCTTCGGCTGATAGTGCAACAAGAACTCTTCTCGTTCGAGGGCGCGGTGCAGGCTGCCTTCGAGCGATTGCCGCTCCACAGCCTTCCGATTCATGTCCGCCTTGAAGAACTGGAAATTGTTGCGCCCGCTTTCCTTGGCGTGGTACATCGCTGTGTCCGCATTCTTGATCAGGGTTTCGGCATCCGCTCCGTCTTCCGGGTAGACGCTGATACCGATGCTGCCATTGATATGGAGGTCGTGTCCCTCAATGCAGCAGGGTGCGCTGAGCAAAAGAAGTATTTTTCTCGCACTCGTAGCCGCGTCTTCCGGATGAGTGATCTCCGAAAGCAGGATAACGAATTCATCTCCGCCCTGACGGCTGACCGTGTCGGAGGCGCGCACGCTGGCCAACAATCGTGTTGAAACGGACTGAAGAAGCTTGTCGCCGGTGGCATGTCCGAGCGAATCGTTGATGTACTTGAAACGATCCAAATCCAGAAAGATCACGGCAATCGGTCTGTGCTGGCGGCGCGCCAAGGAAATCGCCTGAGTGATCCGGTCGTTGAGCAACACCCGATTGGGCAGATTCGTGACAACATCGTGTTGCGCGGAGTGCGTCATTTGGACGGACATCGCCCGCGCCGCGCTTACATCATGGAAAACAATCACCGCCCCGATGACATGCCCCGCCCGGTCGTGGATCGGAGCGGCGGAATCTTCAATGGCGGACTCAAATCCGTCCCGGCGAATGAGGACGCAATTCACGGTCAGACCCACCGTCTTATTTTGCTCGACGGCCATCTCCATCGGATCGCGAGCGGTCTTTCGCGTGGGCCCGTCAATGATTCGGAAGACTTCGGCGAGGGGTTTGCCAGTGGCCTCTTCGCGGTGCCACCCAGTCATGGCCTCTGCAACCAGATTGAGATAGGTAACTTTGCCGGAAATATCCGTACAGAGAACGGCGTCACCAATCGAGTTGAGGGTGACCACAGCGCGCTCTTTTTCTACGTACAACGCATCCTCAACGACTTTTCGTTCGATGGCATTATGCAGTGCGCGAGGCAGGGAATAATCAAGGTGACCCGGTAGCAGATAATCCTGCGCGCCGCGCTGCACCGCCTCTTTCGCTAGGGCTTCGGGAACGTTTCCGCCGAGGATGAGAATCGGAACGTCGGGCGCGGCGGTGAACACTTTGTCGAACGTCTCGATACCCTGACTATCCGGCAGCGACAACGCGAGCAAGACAGCATCAATCCCTCTTTTGCTGAGACGCACAAGCCCGTCGGAAAGTTGGCGAACCCATTCCACGTCGAACGAACTGCTGCTTGCTCCAGCGAGCGCCGCGCGAATCTCATTGGCGGCGTCCGGATCATTCTCAATCAGAAGTATTTTTGGGGGTGCGGTCATTGCGCCTTTTTCCTCAGCCAGTTCCTCGTCGTCCAAACACCACGCCGCCTGCAGCACTCAACGTAGAGAGAATAGCTGTGAAGGTTGTTTATATCTGTCCCTTACTGAACATCGAGTACTACCGACGAAAACATTTTCCGAGTGTCCCAATCTGAAACAGTGACGAAGACGATTGAAACGATGGAAAGATTTCTAATTTGAGATGTGATCGCTTCCGTCCACTCGAATCTGGGGCGAGTTCCAGGCAGGCCCAAACGCAATCGGCTTCGCCGGACTGCCGGAATATTAACGCACTTGTGTCACAAGCGAGGGGGTTGGTAGGCACGCCTCACGCGCGCACTGGCGTGACGAAGGATGCGATCCAACGCAGCCTCCGAGGGTGTGTCCTTTTTGCCATAGGGTTTTCTTTTCAGGCACCCACAATCCCGGCCCCAGGTCAACTCAGGCCAGTAGGCCGGAAAGAACAATGAATAGGGAAGTTCCTTGCTCAACCGGTGGCCACGGGAGATGCTGAACGAGAACAATCTCGCACGCGGAGAACTTACAAAATGATAGGAATCGTCAAGAAATTTGACGCGCAAGGATTTGGAATTATTGATGGCGCGGACGGCTCCAAGGTTCCCTTCATTCTGTCTGACGTTATGAATCGCCAGGGTCTCGAACCCGGGCAAAAAGTGGTTTTCTCTGTCCGTAGAGTCAAGGACAAGGCGTTCGCCCAGAACGTCGTATTGAAGCGGCGATCGCCCAAAACGCCGTAAATCATTTGCAAGGTTTCTCGTTCGGGCATCCGCAACGGCGGCAAACACGTCTAGGCATTTTTTCAGGTTGGCTTTGTAGAGCTTAGTGCTCTTGGAAATTTCCCGCAGTTGTGCTCGCTGAACGCCTTCGCAGCCATTTCTTTGTTTGGTAGGTCCTTTTCGGATTCTATTGCAAATCTAGGGAACGGGTACGCCCAACCGCAGTCGGAGCACTCGTAATACTCAACACTACCTGACGACGTGGCGTGCGCTTTCAGTGTTCTCATATTTGCTTCGGTTAATTAGGAATTGCGGGCTTAGATAAAAATAAGGCCACGATATCCGTGCTGTGGCATCGAGGATTGGGTTATCTGTTATCGAACAAACACCGAATACGCTCATTCTACCCTAACCTTCGAAGGGACCGCCAAGCGCCGCCTACGGGCTCAGCAAGAACTCTGAAGAAAGACCCGGAACTTGCTCGAGCGTGACGGATGCCGAAGCTTTCGCAGCGCCTTGGCTTCGATTTGGCGAATGCGTTCTCGCGTAAGCGCGAACATCTGACCCACTTCCTCAAGCGTGTGCTCGCTGCCGTTCTCGAAACCGAAGCGCATTTTGATGATTCTCTCTTCGCGCGGCGTGAGTGTCGTCAACATTGAGGCCATACGTTCCTTCAGGTCGAGTTCGATGGCCGCCTCCAAGGGCAACACAACGTTCTTGTCCTCGACCAAGTCACCTAGACGCACCTCTTCGTCCGCCCCAATCGGCGCCTCGAAGGACACGGGCTGCTGCGCAACCTTCTTTGCCTTGCACACCGCGTCAACGGAAAGGTCCATCCGTTTGGCAATCTCCTCGGAAGTAGGCTCGCGGCCGAGTTCCTGAACGAGTTGCCGGCTGGTCCGGGCCTGCTTATTAATCATCTCAATCATGTGCACGGGTACGCGGATGGTGCGCGCCTGATCGGCGAGGGCCCGCGTGATTCCTTGACGAATCCACCAGGTCGCGTACGTAGAGAACTTGTACCCGCGCCGCCATTCGAACTTGTCAGCGCCCTTCATGAGACCAATGTTTCCTTCTTGGATTAAGTCGAGAAACTGTAAGCCGCGGTTGGTGTACTTTTTCGCGATAGATACAACTAGGCGGAGGTTCGCCTCAGTTAGCTCAACTTTGGCCTGCTGGGTTTCCGCCTCGCCTTTCAGGATAAGCTTGAGAGTCCGCTTTAAGGTGTTCGAATCGAGCTGGTTCGATTCCTCGATCGTTTTTCGCTGTGCGCGGCGTGAACGCAACTCCGAGCGCGCGGCGTTGGTGGAATCGGCGCGAGCCCCGCTCACGCGCCGTATCAGCCGGCCAATCTCGCGCTCCAGGGAGTGCACTTGCTCGACGGTGTGCCGCATGATGTCGATCAAGCGCTTCTTCTCGTGTTCGTTGAAATGGACCGAGCGGACCAGCAGGGATATTGCAACTCGGGTTCGCATTAACCGATTCCGGCCTCGCAAATAAACGCGGCTATTCGATATTGCGGTGTTTTGTAGCTGAGCCGCCTGCTTGAGGCCCGTTAGGTAAAGTTGTTGGATCTTGTCGATAATTTGAAGTGTGTCGCGTGTTTTCTCGGCAAGCCTTCCCGTAGTCAGTTCCTCGTCATCGAGATGGACGATCTTCTTAATCGGCTGACTACCGTCACGAAGCTGTTGTCCAACCGAAATAATCTCCTGTAGTACTAATGGGGCGCGAGAGATCGCCTTGAGGACGCGCAGGTGCCCGCGCTCCATACGCTTAGCGATGGCCACCTCTTGTTCGCGCGTCAAAAGCGGCACGGTGCCCATCTCGCGCAAGTACGTCCGGACCGGGTCCATGGCCTTGTCCAGCGGTCCTGACGTCAAGTCGGGATCAGGTTCTGCTCGTCCCTCGCCTTGATCGAATGCCGTTGGTTCAGCAATCTCGGACGCGGAGCGCGAAGCCGCTTCCGCAACCTCCTGGTGAATGTGGATGTCGTTGCGCTCTACGGTAGAAAACAGGTCATCAATCTCTTCCGCGCTGTGTTCCCCAGCCGGCAGGATTTCGTTCACCTCATCAAGAAGCAGAAATCCGCGATCCTTGCCCAGATTGATCAGATTGCGGACTTGCTCGTACTTTTCCTGAAGGACGTTTGACAAAAGTTTTCTCCCAGTCCAGTTCAAACCACTTAGGAATTGATCTCTGCAAAACCGCCTTTCAGGAAAAGGCGCACGTATGTCGCTAGGAGTATTCGGCAGCTTTCCGCGGATAGAGGCCCTTCGGAGCTCCCGAAGTATGCGACTCCCGGTAAGCATCCAGCTCGGTTTCACTGATACGGTAGTGTGTTTTCAAGGGACCGTTAGAGGAATCGGCCAGCTCGCGATGGAGTTTAAGCGAGCAAATGTCCGGTCCATTCTGTAGGCTCAAGCGGTGGGACGTAAATGCTTCGTTCAGAATCGTAAAAGTGACCTCGTGAGAGTCGATCGATGATTCCCGGACCAGGAAACTATATTCTCGGACCATCGCCTTAGCGGTGAAACCCACATACTGGACGTTAACGCTCATTTCGGCCCTCCGGACGAATCCTGCTTCGACGCGCGATGTTCCGGTGCAAAATGAAGCGGGTCTCTGAGGTTCTGTAATTCGCGATAGTAATAGAGCGCGGTTGGGCGTTTCCCGTTGAACCGCAGCTTCTTGAGAAAATCGACTTCTTCCTTGGCCGCGGTCCCACTCAGGGAAGCGTTATTGAGGAA
>JAOAPR010000022.1 GCA_025463005.1 Bryobacterales bacterium
ATGCCGAGTTCGTCTACGTGCTCGAGCGGCGTGCCGCATTGGCGGCAGATGGTCGATTGACAATCGCCGCAGATCAGCGGATCTTTCACTTCCTGTTGGCACCGGGGGCAATACAAGTCTCCACTCAAAACCTGTCCGGACGTCGACGCGGCATCGCTGGTCATTGGTTTCCAGGTGGGGGAGGGCCTGGTGAGGATGATACGTTCGCGACAATCGCCGCGCGCGCCTGCAGGAAAATGTCGTACTGGCTCATTACGTCGCGGAACACCGCGTCGCCCAGCATGCGGTATCCGGGGCCGGTGAAATGCACGTGATCGGCCTGCGCCATGCCCGCGGCCACCCATTTCAGCATCGAACCCTTGCCGCCCATCTTGGCCCGCAGATCCCAGAACGCGCAGCCATTGGCCAGCGCCGCCTGTTTCTGCGCCTCGGCGACGACGTCGATCTTCTCCATCGTCTGCCAACCTATTTTCCGGATCCGCTGGGTGCGGTCCGGCGGCCCGACGACGAGGATCGTCGCCGTAGGTGCGGCCATCCTTAATCGTTCGATCAGCCGCGAATACATTTCGCGATAGCTCTCGACCGTCAAATCCCTGCGTCCGGCTTCGTTGGTCCCGTAAGCCAGGACGATCAACGCTGGATTGCGGCGCTCGATGTTCGATCGCAGCGTTTCTTCGTTCCACCCGAGAACGATGGACGCCTCCGCGCCGTTGATCCCGAGCGTTTCATAGGTAACGCCGGTGGTGTTCTCCGCCACCCACCCGAACAGCCGGACCGGTCCGCGATCGAGCGTTTCTGCTTCCACGCGGTGTTGCCCCGGGGTTGCCTCCAGGCGATAGTAGGCCGGGCCGGGTTCGCCGTCGGTCGAGATCTGCTCGGTGGGCACGCCGTTGTCGTATACCTGCAGTGCGCCGCCGCCGGGCTGCTGGTAATAGAACAATTCGAATTCCGCCGCGTTCGCGTCCAGGTAGACTGCTTCGTGCGGCCGGCTTGCGGACATGCTCACTCCGCCTAATCCGTAGACGCCGTCGCCGGCGCGGCCTACCAGTCCATCGGTGTGCCAGCCGCGCGTCGATCCTGAGCGTACATCCATCCTGCGATAGCTGCTCCAGGGGCGCCCGGCCAGCGAGAATCCGCTGCCGCCGTCGCCGAACTTTTCCTGAAAGCGCGTTCGCAGATCGCCGGTCCATTCATCGGCCGCGGTGTGCGAATCGCCATAGTGCAGGATATGCAACGGACCCGCCAGTTCGCCGCGCTGATGGCGATAGAGCTGCTCGAAGAAAGGAATCAGCGCCGCGGCGTTCTCGACCGGAATATCCGCGCCATCGGCCACGGTCTGGAACACGAAATCATGAGCTGCGGCTCGGGCTTTTGCGGATGCGGGCGGAGCTTTTGAAATTTTGGGCTTGGGCGAAGCTTTTTTCTTGCCGCTGCTCGAAACGTATTTCTTTTTTGCGGAAGTCTTTCTCGATACCGATTTCTTGGCACCGGAAGGCTTCGCCGCCTGCACGGCCACTGCCGCGGCGGCGACCGTCACTAAGACAACACACAACCGGGCAAGGCGAGACTGAATAGCGCGCGTCACTTCGTTGGACTGCCCTCTTCTCTGCTCTTTAATTGTCGCAGCTTATATTCGTTATAGCCATCGCGCAGAGCCCCGTACAACAGCTCGCCGACGATCTTGGCGCCGGCCGGCATGGGATGAATATAGTCCGAGCCCACCAGCCGTGGTTCGGCGGCGTACCAGCGAGCCATGGTCCCCGCCCCGCCTATTGCCTGGAACGTGTTGAAAAACGCCACACCGGTCTCATCCGCCACACGCTCTTCGATTCGCACCAGCCTCGGCAGCGCATCGATGGTCTGGATCTCGCCTTGGTCGTTGCGCTCGCCTCGGTCCATCGGGCTCATCAGCAGAATCGACGCTTCCGGCAGCGCCGCCTGCAAGCGCTTCACCGCCGACTTCATTTCCGCGCCCCAGGTGGAATCGACGAATTTCGCAAAACCGCTCTCGTTGGTGCCGTACGCCAGCACCACCAGGTCAGGCCGATAGTGATGTAGCTGAGCCGTCCAATGCGCCCCGTTGAAGGCGTGGCTGAGCAGCGTGATGTTCGCGCCATTGACGCCCAGACTGCTGTACAGCACGCCCGGCCGGCTCTTGGTGAACTCCACGCCGTACAACCGAACCCTGCCGGTCTCAACGCGCACGGTAAACTTCTTAGACGCCGCGGGCAATTCGAACGATGCCCAGGCTGCTTGTCGTTCTTCGGCTGCCGTCGCGACTTTTCCGAGCTGTGTTCCATCGGCTTCGAAGGAAAACGACCCGCCTTCGGGCTGCTTCAAAAACGCGACTTCTGCGGTGCGCTGGCCGTCCTTGACTGTAAAGCTCGCCACCGCGCCAGGCGAGCCCTGGAAACTCGCGCCGCCCAGGCCGTGCAGCCCGTCGCGCACCTGCGTATCGCCCGCGACGTCAATGGTCCAATTCGACGAGTCCATCTCAACGCCGCGGTGAGAATACCAGGCCCAAGGTTTCGCGATGAGCACGAAGCCCGCTCCGCCGTCGCCAAACTGCTTCTGGAAGAGCGCCCGCGCATCGGACGTAATCAGATCGCCTGTGGTCGGCGAATCGCCGTAGTGCAACACCCGCACCGCCCTGCCTTGGAGCAGAGCCCCATAGAAGTGATCCAGGGTCTTATGCCGATCGAGCAGGTTCTGCGGTGCCTGCAGTTGCAAGCGGCGCGCGCGGATCTGAGCGGACTCTACTTCCTGGGGTTTAGGCACCGGCAGGTCCCACACCAGAGGAATATCGCGCGGATCGAGCGAAACGTAGTTCTTAAACGCCGGTACCACGCGTGGTAGCAGGATCAGAGCTACGAACGTCGCCACCGCCAGTGTTGTCTTCCGCATCTCCTCTAAAATCTCGTATAGATAAACGGCGCAGCCCCGGTCTGCGCGACGTATTGCAGCCCGATCACCAGCGCCGCCATGGCCGCGGCTTGCGCGTAGAACGGCGCGCGAACATACAGATCGATGCTGAAGTCGTACCAGTTCTTCGGCAAATAGTGCGCGACCATGGCAATCGCAAGAATCACCCACAGGCCTGTAGAGACATTGGCGAACGAAACCGTTCGTGAGCTAATTCTTTCCAAAATCGCCCAAGCCGTGTCGAGATTCGGGGCGCGGAAAAAGATCCACGCGAACGCGATGTAATGGAAGGTGAGGAAAATGCTCGCGTATCGCCACCATCCCGCAGCGGGCTTGGTTCCCGTGCGTATCTGCCACAGCCGGACGATCACCAGACCAAGTCCGTGCAGCGCCCCCCAGATCGCAAAATTCCAGCTCTGCCCGTGCCACAGCCCGCCCAGGACCATGGTGATCAGCAGATTCACGTAAGTGAAAATCTTCCACTTGGAGCGGAGTCCCGGCAGCGAAAAGTACAGGTAATCGCGCAGCCAATTGGAGAGCGTGATGTGCCAGCGCCGCCAGAAATCGGCGATATTGTGCGCCGCGTACGGCCGGTTGAAATTCGCCGGCAGCTTGATCCCCAACAGCAGCGCCGACCCGATGGCGATATCGGTGTATCCCGAAAAATCGTAGAACAGTTGCAGCGAGTACGCATACACCGCCATCAGGTTCTCCGCGCCGGTATAGAGATTGGGAAAATCGAACACGCGGTTGACCAGGTTCCCTGCAAGATAATCGGCGATCATCAGCTTTTTGATCAGCCCCAGGCCAATGAGAAAGAGCGCCCGCCCTCCGTCCGCTGCTTCCAGCGGCTTGCGCTTCTCGAACTGGTCGAGCAGCACGGAGACGCGCGTGATGGGGCCTGCCAGGATGGTCGGAAAGAACGATACGGCCGCCAGGTGCGCCAGGTAGCTAGGGGTGGCCTTGGCGTCGCGCCGGTACAGGTCGATCGTATACGTCAACGCCTGGAACGCATAGAACGAGAGGGTGATCGAAAGCTTCCAGTTACGCGCGAGCGCAATCAGTCCGATGTTCAGTGCGATGCTCGCGATTATCAACAGTCGCCGCAGCACCCGGTTGGGCGTTGCCTGGAGACCCCTGCCGATGAAGTAATCGCACGTCGAAGCCAGCGGAATGATCGCGAGGTACCGCAGATCCCATCGGGCGTAGAAGAAATAGTTGGCGAAGAGAAGCAGGCTCAGCGCCAGCGCCCGAACCCGCGATACGGACCAGTAAAGGAAGAAAATCCCCACCAGGAATACGAAGTAGGTCGAGGTGGAGAGCAGCATCTTTCAGGATACAAGCAGGACAGGCGATCTTGTCGCCTCTCACTTTGTCGTCTGTCACTTGGGTGAGTATGTCTTGCTGAACTTATTCCGGGGATTGGTCACTGTAAACGATCCGTCCGCCAGCGCCGATACCTTCAGGTGCTTGCCCTGATCGTTCGCGTCCACGTTGACGATGTACGTGTCCGGCACATTGGTCTCTTTGCCGCCGGCCAGTGCGAAATGCAGTTGCCACAAGTCCTCCAAACCCGGCGACGCCATTACGTTCTTCCAGCCCGGAGGATCCCCGCCCTTGTTCGGACCGTTGTTCATGACCGCCACCCGCGGGGCCATCCCCCAGATCGCTTTCGACGATTCGCCGCCGTGATGCGTCGTAAGATACAAGTCGATTTTGCCGACTTTGTTCTCCGGGCACAGCAGCGCCAGTTCTTTGTTCCACGTCAGATCGCCCAGATCGGCAAAGCGGAATTTGCCAAACGCGACAACTACGCCCACCGATTGCGAATTCTCGCCGGCCTCGAGCGGAGACTGCTGCTCGGTAACGCCCGCGCAATTCGGATTCGGCTCGCCCTTGCCCGCAATGGTCTTACCGGCCGCCGTCACCACCGTGACATCCAGGTCCTTGATCGCGATCTTGTCACCCGGCGTCACCACCTTGTGCTGTCCCTTGGCGAACGCCGCCGCGTAGGGGCCCGGATAGCCGTTAATCTCGATGCTCGGACCGTGATCCAGGAACGTCGCGACCGGCAGGCGATCCAACAGATTCGCCACGCCACCCACGTGATCGTCGTGGAAATGGGTGATCAGCAAATAATCAATCCGCTTGACGCCTGCCTCTTTCGCTGCCGCCGCGATGCGCACCGTGTCCCGCCCGCCGAAGCCCGTGTACCCTGTGTCGATCAGCAGCGTCTGGCCGGAAGGCGCAACGACGAGCGTCGCCTGCCCGCCTTCCACGTCGATGAAGTACACGTCGAGCGTCTTGGCGGCCTGCGCAACACGCGCAGTCAGCGCGCAAGCCGCCAGCAATCCCAGCAGCCATCTTGTGTGAACTCGCGCCATGAAGCTATCGTATCTAGTTAGTAGATGCCTTACTGTGTTCAGTGCGGCCAGCCGGTCGGAAGCTCCGACCGCTTCTGTGCCAAATGCGGCGCCCAGCAGCCGGGCGCTCCTTCCGGAGCATCGTCCGGACCTGGCGGGGCGTCTTACGGAACAGCCGGCCGGGTCAAGGATTTCTGGAGCAACATCTCGCACCGTAATGCGGCGCTCCTGTGCTACATCCCATGGGTCGGCTGGATCGCCGCCATCGCCGTGCTCGCCAGTGACCGATTTCGCAGTGAGAAGCGACTCCGCTTTCACGCTTTCCAGGGCTTGTATCTGTTCGCCGCCTGGCTGATGGTCGAATGGGTCATCGCGCCCATGCTCACGTTCCCGGTCTCAAACGTAGGGTTTCCCTTTTCAAGGACCATTTCCCAGATACTGCATCTGGTGATCGTCGGCGCCTGGATCTTCATGCTGATGAAAGTCAGCCATGACGAGGACTACCGTCTCCCGATCCTGGGCGAGTTGGCCGACCGGTCTGTAAGCGAGCAGCGCCCGTAATCGGCGGCCCACGCATCCGGGCATGGCATACTGTAGAAATCCGATAACCCATGTTCAGAGCCCCCGTCGGAATTGTCGGTTTTAGCGGCTACAGTGGCGCGGAACTGGTCACACTGCTGTCGCGCCATCCGCACGTCGAACCGGTTCTGCTCGAGCACCGCGATGGCGGCGACCGTCCTCGCCCTCTGGGGCATGAAGGACCGCGCCGGCTTCCCTGCTCCGCCGATTCCGTCGGTTCCGCCCGTCTGGCCGCGGTTTTCCTGGCGACGCCTCCGGAAGTTTCGATGGACCTCGCGGGGCCGTTTCTCGATGCGGGCGCCAAAGTGATCGACCTGAGCGGGGCATTTCGACTTGGTACAGCGGAAAACTACCAGCGATGGTACAAAGAGCTCCACACCCAGCCCGATCTTCTCGCGGAAGCGGTCTACGGACTGCCCGAATTCTGCCGCGGCCGCGTGGCCGCCGCGCGCCTCATCTCGAACCCAGGCTGCTATCCGACCGCCGCCAATCTGGCCATCAAACCGCTGATCGAAGCTGGCGCTATCGCCCGTGAATTGGGAATTGTGTGCGATGCCAAGAGCGGCGTCAGCGGAGCCGGCCGCAAAGCCTCGCTGAAGACCAGCTTCTGCGAGGTGACCGAGAATTTTTCCGCTTATTCGATCCTCGACCATCGCCATGTCCCGGAAATCCTGCGCACGTCGGGCCTGGAGGAAGGTGAGTTCAGCTTCACCGCACAACTGATCCCCATCCATCGGGGCATTCTCGAAACAATCTATTTCAGATCGTCCGGGCAGATCGGATCCGCTGAAGATCTGCTCGAAATCTATCGCAGCCGTTACACATCCGAGCCCTTCGTAAGGCTTTACCCACCCGGCCAGGTTCCCGACCTGCAGGCCGTCGCGCACACCAACTTCTGCGACATCGGCTGGAAATACGATCCGGAAACGCGCCGCACTGTAGTAGTTTCAGCGATCGATAATCTGGGCAAAGGCGCGGCCGGACAGGCCGTCCAGAACATGAACCTCGCGCTTGGATATCCGGAAACCGCGGGACTCCTCTAAAACACAACGTGAAGCCTCGCAAGCTGCTGATCAAACTGGGCGGTACCCTGCTCGATGCGCCCGACTCCCGTCAACGCCTGGCGCGCGAGATCGCTGCGGCAGCGGCCGAGCCGAGCTTGCGTATCGTGGTGGTCCACGGCGGCGGCAAGCAGATGACCCGCTTCCTAGCGGAACGCGGTATCGAAAGCCGTTTCGTGAACGGATTGCGCGTAACCACGCCGGAGATCATCGACGCGGTGCTGAAAGTCTTCGCCGGCAGCGTCAATGCGGAGCTGGTGGCTGCCTTCCGCGCGGCCGGCGCGCGGCCGGTCGGATTGAGCGGATTGGACGCAGGCTTGGTTGATGCCGAATTGCTCAATCCGGATTTGGGGCAGGTCGGCAAACCCATCCGTTCGGATGCGCGCCTGCTTGATCTACTTACTGGGGACACCTATCTACCCGTAGTCGCCTGTGTCGCCGGCGATGCCCGCGGCAATGTCTATAACGTGAACGCGGATCAGATGGCGGTGGCCTGTGCCGCTTCCTTTGCGGCGGAATCGCTTGTATTTCTTACAGATGTCAAGGGTGTTCTGGACCGAAATGGAGCTATTTGCCCCACATTGACCTGCAATCAGGCAAGAACTCTGATCCAGGAAGGCGTGGCCACGGGGGGGATGCAAGCCAAGCTGGAAGCGGCTACGGACGCGCTTGGGAAAGGAGTTGGTCAGGTTTTGATCGCTCCTGGCGCGCTCGCCGGTGTGGTCGGCCAACTTCTGGCCGGCCAAGCCGTGGGAACCCGCCTAATCCTTTAGACCGGGTTCAAGGTTCGCATTTTATAAATAATTTACCAAATTTCTGGTAGTATTTCTTTACAAATACATTTGAGATTAATCGGATGTGTCGTACACTGTAATTCTTACACGTCCCTACAATGGCGCCGTGCGGGTTGTCAAGAACGCACACGGAGGTGCAACTTGAAGGCACAAACGGTGGACGTCCGTGAATCGGCCGGACGGATTCTTTGTTGCACCATTTTTCGCCAGGGCGGGCGCAAGCTCCTGGCCAAAGGTCATGTCTTAAGCGAAGACGATATACGGCTGCTTGAAACCGAGGGATTAGGCCAGGTCTGGGTCACAGAACTCGAAGACGGCGAAATCGGTGAAGACGAAGCGGTTCGTCAAGTCGCCGTGGAAACCGGGTGCGGGTGCCTGGAAATTTGTCTGGCGGCCGGGGGCCGGGCCAACCTGTTCGCTACCGAAGACTGCTGCGTGCTGGTGGACGAAGAACTGCTCCGTCAGATTAACTGCACAGCGAGCATCGTCATCGCCACCACCCCGAATTTTACACATGCGCGCAGCCAGCAGCGCATCGCCACCATTAAAAGCGCTCCCTTCGCTGTGGCGCAGCCGCAACTGGACGCGGTGATCAACATCCTGCGGGAACGCGGCCCCATTTTGCAGGCCCGCTTCATCCGCTCCTCCGCCGTTGCGGTGCTCTACACCGATCCGCTCAACGGCGAACGGGCTCGCCAGTTGTTTGAGCCGGTGGTGCGGCAGCGCTTGGATCGTTTCGGCGTGGCGCCCAGCTATGCCCTGGCCCCGCCCGAAGATGAAGGCTCGGTAGCGCGCGCCCTGCAGCATCTGCTCCGCGCTCGCCCGACTGCCGTTTTGGTCGCGTCCACTTCGGCTCCCGCCGGCCCCGACGACGTGGTCGGGCGGGCCATGGCCCGTATTGGCTGCCACCTCGAACGATTCCTCGCTCCAGTGGAACCTGGTAATCTGTTGCTGCTAGGCTACAAGGAGGAGGTACCAATCGTCTCCGCCCCAGGTTGTTTTCGCTCGGCGAAACCGAACGTTCTGGATCTCGTCCTGCCTCCCATGCTGGCGCGTTATCGGATTTCCGGATGGGAAGTAGCCGGCCTCGGCCACGGCGGCCTGCTAGGCTGAAACGCCTCCACTTGTTGCTGCAACATCGCGAGTTCCTCCACTACCGCGAGCCGTAACCTCCGAGCGGCCTGCGGGTGCTCCTTTGCCGGGCGCTTTATCGGCGCCCGGCCTTTTTTCCGGGCTAAACTTGCGGCACTCCGCCCTCACCCGGTAGAATCAATGAGTTTGCTATAAGAATCCGGGAGGATGCATGTCGGTTGAGCAAAAGGTCAAGCAGATCATCGTCGAACAGCTGGGCGTGGATGAGGCGCAAGTCGATCCCACCGCCAGTTTCGTCGATGACCTCGGCGCCGATTCGCTGGATATCGTCGAGTTGGTGATGGCGTTCGAGGAAGCTTTCGACCTCGATATCCCCGACGAAGATGCCGAAAAGATTGCGACGGTTAAAGACGCGATCACTTACATTGAGTCCAAAAAGAAGTAACCGGACGGCGAGGTTCAGGGAGCACCCTTGCAGCGCAGAGTTGTAGTTACCGGAGTCGGAATGCTGGCTTCGGTCGGAATCGGCACTGAGCCGGTCTGGCAGGCCATCCGGAGCGGGCAAAGCGGCATCGGCCCCATCACCGCCTTTGATGCCTCCGAGTTCAGTTGCCGAATCGCCGGCGAGGTCAAGGGATTCGACCCGGCCAACTACATCGAGAAAAAAGAAATCAAGAAAATGGGCCGGTTCATCCAACTGGCCATCGCGGCGGCGGATTTTGCAATCCAGGGTTCCGGGTTCAAGGTGCGGGCCGAGAACGCCGAACGTACCGGCGTTTATATCGGCAGCGGCATCGGAGGATTCGAGGTGATCGAGCGGGAACACAAAATCCTGCTCGAAAAAGGACCCAGCCGCATCTCTCCATTTTTCATTCCGGCGACCATCGTCAATCTGGCTGCCGGCTGCGTCTCCATCCGGATGGGCGCGAAGGGGCCCAATTCGGCGACGGCGACGGCTTGCACCAGCGGAGCGCACGCAGTGGGCGATTCCTTTCGACTGATCCAGCGCGGCGACGCCGACGTGATGATCTGCGGTGGCGCCGAGGCCGCCATTACGCCCATGAGCATCGGCGGTTTCGCCGCCATGAGGGCGCTGTCACAGCGCAACGATCAGCCCGAGCGGGCTTCGCGCCCCTGGGATCGCGACCGTGACGGATTCGTGGCGGGAGAAGGATCCGGCATCCTGATCCTCGAAGATTATGAGCACGCCCAGCGTCGCGGCGCGCCCATGTTGGCGGAAATGGTGGGCTACGGCATGAGCGGGGACGCGTTCCACATCACCTCGCCTTCGGAAGACGGCGATGGCGGCGTCCGCGTCATGCGCAACGCGCTCAAAGACGCGAATCTCCAGCCTCACCAGATCGATTACGTCAACGCCCACGGCACGTCTACGCCGGTCGGCGACCGCATCGAAACCATCGCGCTCAAGCGCTTGTTCGGAGAGCACGCCCGCAAAGTCGCCATCAGCTCCACCAAGTCCATGACCGGACATCTGCTGGGCGGCGCCGGCGGACTGGAAGCCGGCATCACTGTGCTTGCCATTCGCGACCAGATCGCGCCGCCGACCATCAATTACGAGTGTCCCGACCCCGAATGCGATCTGGATTACGTGCCGAATCACGCCCGCCCCATGCCGATCGAGTATGCACTCTCCAATTCCTTCGGCTTCGGCGGCACCAACGGCTGCCTGATTTTTAAGAAACTCGAATGAAAATCGCGGTCGCGATCAAGCAGGTGCCTCTCCGCGACTCTCCCCTTCGCGTGAACGCGGCCGGAACCTGGATCGAAGAAGACAATCTAAGCTTCGAGATCAACGAACCCGACGCCTACGCGCTCGAGGAAGCCCTGCAGTTGCGCGAAAAACACGGCGGCGAGGTGATCGTGCTCAGCGCCGGTCCGGCGCGCGCGTCGCAAACCATCCGCGAAGCCCTCGCCAAGGGGGCCGACCGCGCGATCCATATCGAACATGCCGACCTCGCGTCGCTCGATACTCTGGGCGTCGGGCACCTGCTTGCAGCAGCACTGCGAAATGAATCGCCCGATCTCATTCTCACCGGCCTCCAGTCCGACGATCTCGGCTACGGCCAAACCGGCGTCGTCCTGGCCGAGCTGCTCGGCCTGCCGCACTCGACCATCATCATGCAAGTGCAAGTTATGAACGATGTCCAGCCGGGCAAGCTCCGCGTCAAGCGCGAACTGGAAGACGGCTGGTTCCAACATATCGAGATGCCTCTGCCCGCCGTGCTTACGATTCAAAGCGGATTGAACAAACTGCGCTACGCCACGCTGATGGGCATCAAGAAAGCCAAGACCAAGGAGATCAAGGTGGTCAGCGCAGCGGAACTGGGCGCTTTGCCGCCGCCCTCAGCGGTAATCGAAAAAATATACGCTCCCGAAAAAAGCAACCAGGCCCAGATCTTCGAAGGCGATGCCAAAACGGCCGCCGCCAAACTGGTAGAGAAGTTGCGCTTCGAAGCACGGGTTATATGAGCGTTCTCGCGATTGTTGAACAGCGTATGGCCGGCGAAGTTTTGGCTGCGGCACAAGAATTCGGATCGCCCCTCAAGGCGTGCTCGATCGATCTGCCCTACACCGCCGACGCCTACACCGCAGCGGCTGAAGAACTGATCCGCAAGGTGAATCCCACGCTGGTCGTTTTTGGGCACACCTATCAGACTCGCGATTATGCTCCCAAGCTGGCCGCGCGATTCGGGCGCGTTCTGATCAGCGACGTAATCGGCGGCAAACCGCCGGTGTTCGTACGCCAGATGTTCCAAGGAAAATTCAACGCCGATGTGCGTCTTTCAGGCGACGGGCCGCACTTTCTCTCGATCCAGGCCGGAGCTTGGCGAGCCGAGGAGAACCCTGCCGCTGTCGAAACATTTTCTCCAAGTTCCACGACGTCGCGACAAGTGCCGGAGGCGCCATTTCGAGAATCGGCTCGCGCGGTGGATCTGACCGCCGCGGACATCATCGTGTCGGTCGGCCGCGGCATCAAGGAAAAGGAAAATATCCCGGTCGTCGAAGCGCTGGCCCAGGCGCTCGGCGCCGAGCTTGCCGCCTCCCGGCCTATCTGCGACGCGGGCTGGCTGCCCATGGATCGCCAGGTCGGCAGCTCCGGCCAAACGGTTTCGCCGAAGGTCTATGTCGCAGTCGGAATATCAGGCGCGATCCAGCACCTGGTCGGCATGAAAGGCGCGAAAACTATAGTCGCGATCAACAAGGACCGCGATGCTCCCATCTTCGATGTGGCGCACTACGGAATCGTGGGAGATCTATTCGAAGTGGTTCCCGCCCTGGTGGAAGAAATCAAAAAAACGAAGGCCTGATCCTACTGGCCTTCCGGTATGCCCGCCACCTGGCGCAGGATCTCCATCTCATCCGGCGAGAAATCGCGAGCGTCGCTGTTCAGACGATCTCTCCGCTCGGCCGGTCTCAACAAACGCAGTTGCTGGATCTCCGACCGCACTGCCTGACGCCGCGCGGGACGAAGGTTGACGAAGGCCGGATACAAATCCTGCAGCCGCTGAAGCTGATCCGGAGGAAGCTGCTGCAGCCGGCTGAGCTGCGCTTCCACCTGCTGGCGCCGATCCGGAGGTAGTTGCGACAGCGCACGCTCCTGTTCCTCGGGCGACATTTGGAGGAAGCGCACTACGGCGGGCGCGGGAAGCGGCAGCATCTTCTGCTGCTTCGCCTTCAGTTCCTTGATCTTCTGCTGCCGCAGAGCCTTCTCTTTGATGATATTTTCTTTGGCGGCCCCGCCTTGCGCCGCTGCGCGCGTCACGAACGCCGCGGTCACCGCCACTACCAAAACCACACGGACGAACAGAAGCCGCATGTTTACCTATCGCTCCCGATCGGTATCAGCAGGTCCAAATCATCCACGGCCTGTGCCACCTGTTCGATCTCAACGTTACTTGCTTGCTTCGAAGCATCCGGAGTTCCGGGAACGCGCAAGAACAGCGCCAGCACCGCCACTACCGCGGCAGCCGCAGCCAGCGGGGCGACCGGACGCCATAACAGGCGCCTCCACCACGACGGCCTCATCTCATCCGCGGCGATACGCGCATACAGCCGGGCGTCAAATCCCGGCGTGATCTCGGGGGCCGCGAATTCGTCCAGCCGTTCCCACACAGCGATCAGGCTGCGGCAATCCGCGCATTCCTGGACGTGCTGATTTAATTCGGCTGTGCGAGCCGCGTCCAGCGTTTTGGCCAGGTAACCGGTCAGAAGATCGGCGCCCTGTTGGTTCTTGCCTAGGCAAATCATAGCTTTTTCAAAAAAAGCCCCCTCAAGAAAGAAAGTTACTACTTCGTTAGGCCATGTGGGCCAGCTGGCCCCGCAAGGATTCGTACGCCCGGAACAACAACGACTTGATCGCGGATTCCGAACAATTCAAAACCGCCGCGATCTGCCCGTAATCCAGGCCCTCATACTTGTGCATCAGGACTGCGGCGCGCTGCTTGGCGGGCAGCGCTTCAATCGCCTGCCTCACCTCGCGTACCTTGACCTCATGGACCATCTCTTGCTCAACGGTCTGTTGCCGTTCCGCCACCTGGCGTTCCATGCCGTCGAGCGTCTCTTCATCCAGGCTCTCGTGGCCTTTTTCTTTTTTTCGGTCGCGTATCGAATTCAGAGCCACATGCGTGGCAATCCGGAACAGCCAAGTTGTAAACTTCGCGGTTGGTTCGTACGTCTTCCGGCTCCGGTAGACCCGCAGAAAGACCTCCTGCGCCAACTCCTCCGACACGGCTTGGTTCTGCACCATCCGGTACAGGAAGTGCACCACGGGCCCCCGGTGCCGCTCCAGCAACAATGCAAAGCTGGTGTCGTCCCCTTCACGGACCCGCAGCATCAACTGGGCGTCTCGTTCCAGGGCGACGACAGCCTCCATATCCTCGTTAACCCGAGGCTTCGGAGAAGGTTGCGGAAGATTTGACACAGCTCTGGTTCCCGACTCTATTCTCCCTTAAGCGTCCGCTCCATCAACTCACGCACGGCATCCTGCGGGGACTTTTGACCGCCCATGACTGCGTGCATCTGTTGAATAATCGGCAGATCCACCCCAAGCTTTTCCCCCAGCGCCACCGCCGACGTACAGGTTTCCACCCCCTCGGCGACCATTCGCATCGACCCAAGAATCTCGCCCAGCGGGCGTCCCCTACCCAACTCCTTGCCTACGTGCCGGTTACGACTCAAATCACCGCTGCACGTAAGTACCAGGTCGCCTAGTCCCGCCAAACCAGCCAGCGTTTTGGCTTGGCCACCCATGGCGATGGCCAACCGCGTAATCTCGGCCAAGCCCCGGGTAATCAACGCGGCGGTGGGATTGTGCCCCAGGCCCAGTCCCTCGCAGATGCCCGCTCCAATGGCGATCACGTTCTTCAAGGCTGCCCCCACCTCGACACCCGCCGGATCCTGGTTCGTATACAAACGTAAACTGGGTCCGGAGAACGCTTCCTGCACGCAGCGTGCGACCTCGGCGTTGGAGGAAGCCACTACTACCGCCGTCGGATTTCCGGCGGCCACCTCGCGCGCGAAGGTCGGACCGGAGAGCACGGCCACACGAGGAAGCGCGAATTTGGCAGCGACCACCTGCTCGATCACTTCGGACATGCGCGACAGGCTTCCCTGCTCCAGACCTTTGGTCGCGCTCACCAGGATCATGGAAGGGGTCAGGTGTGGCAGCATCGCCGTATAGATACCGCGCGCGTGGTGCGACGGCATCACGCCCAGCACGATATCGGCGCCCTCCAGCGCATACTCGAGATTCCCGGTGACGGCCTGAACATTTTCCGGAAGGCGGAATCCAGGAAGAAAAATGTCGTTCTCGCGCGAAGTGGCCATGCGCGCGGCCAGATCCGCTTCGTACACCCAAAGCTTCAGCGATTCGGACCGCGGAGCCAGCACGATCGCGAGCGCCGTGCCCCAGCTACCACCTCCGATAATCGCCAGCTTCATGAAACTCCCCAGCGAAAGACCGGCTCCCTGCCGGTGCGGATGCGCTGCAGGTTCTCTTTGTGCCTGTATACGACGATGGCTGCCGCAATAATCGCCGCAATCAGCTCGTTCGGCGTCGGGTGCTGGATCAGCCAAACCCCCAGGGGAAATGTCGCCGCCATCAGGATGGAAGCAGCCGAGATGTAGCGCGTCACCGTGACTGTGATCACGAACACGATCAGCGCCGCCAACATCGGGATCGGCGTCAGGTACAAAAACGCACCGATGAACGTCGCCACCGCCTTGCCGCCCTTGAACCCCAGGAAAATCGGAAACGCATGACCAACCATTACCGCCAGCGCGGCGTTGGCCATCCAGCCGGGTGAGTTATCGGTTAACATTCCGGCGATCCACACCGCCGCGAATCCCTTGGCCATATCGAGAGCGAGCGTAGCCACAGCGGCGCCCCGCCCGGCAGCGCGCAGGACATTGGTCGCGCCGATATTCCCGCTGCCCTCGCCCCGGACGTCTTTGCCGGTGGTGAATCGAGTCAGCAGATAGCCGAAGGGGATGGCGCCCAACAAGTAGGCGACGACGATTGCAAGTAGTCCAGTCACTTGTGCGGTCATGTGTTGAGAGGAAATTCCTGAAGCTTAGTGTACTTTCCGCCGGTCGATAGATACAAAGCAAAAGACGAAGCCGTGTAGGATCCGATAGGGGAAAGCTCAATCTCAGCAAGTGTGGGTCTCAGGGTGTCCAGCGGCACCGTCTTCCGAGTTCGCGCAAGTGTGACGTGCGGACGATAGATCCGGTCGTCCGGTGCAACACCAATGCCCTGCATAGCCCGTTCAGTGTCGGCCGCCAGTGCAGTGAGGGCTTCGCCGGCTTCGACTCCTGCATAAAGAACGCGCGCGCTACGCGGATTCGGGAGCCAGCCCAGCCTGCGAATCGCGATTTCTACCGGCGCTGAGTTTGTGATCGCAGAGAGGGCCCGTTTCAGGTCGTCGAGCCGCTCCTCTGGCCATTCGCCGATGAATTTTGTCGTGATGTGCAGTTTCTCGAGGGGAATCCAGTGCAGCTTCGCTAAAGGGCGCAGCCGGTCGAGCAGAGCCGCAAGTCGAGTCTTGACGTCGGGCGGAATGTCGATCGCGGTGAAAAGTCGCAGACCCACCAGTGTACGGCAATGGTGAGCAGCTCGGCCTGTACCTTGGGCGGGAACTGCGATCTGGCGCCCGCCCAAGGCTAAACAATACCTCTGCTACTTGAGATTCAATCCGGGCAGGACCGCGGTGCCTTCTTTTTGGACGGCATCAAGGCTGCCGGGATCGAGTCCCAAAGCCTGCAGAATGGTAGGCGCCACTTGGGTGGTTTCGACAAACGTGGTCACTGTGCTGGCCTCGAATTGAGGGTTGGAAAGCAGCATGATCACATTGGTATCGTCATGCGCAAAGCCGCCGTGTTCGGCCTGTTTCTTGCTGCTTCCCGTATATATGACTCCCACGTTCGGCTGCACAATAATGTCAGGCGTGCGAGGATCGCCGCCCGGAGGCAGTCCGGGCGCATTGAACATGGTTTGAAGCGAGGGTCCGTAGAAGATCTGGCCAAGGCCGATTCCGGCGGTTCCGCTCGCCTCGAGCGCGGCGACCGCGCTGGTAACACTGGCACCAGGAGCGAGCCACAGCAGTGAGACGTCATCCTGCGTCGGTCCGATTGGGTCTAACCCTCCCTTGGCCGGGGTGTTGGGATTCTCCGGAGATCCGGCAGGAAGGAAACCCGCGACCACATTCGCCGGCGTAGTGCTGATACCTTTACCGAGTTTCTGGAAGCGGTTGGTATCAATGGCGGACTGTCCGTGCTTGGCGGTGATGATGATCAACGTCGATTCCAAGAGGTCTCTCTTCTTCAATTCGCTCACCATCTGGCCGAGGGCATCGTCGACAAACACGAATTCGTCCATCATTTTCGTGGTGGGAGTCCCGGCCGCGTCCAGGTATCCACCCTTGACGCCCTTTTCGAGCAGCTTTTGTCCGACGCTGACCGCTTGGAAGTTCATTCCGAAGATGTTCGGCACTGGAGCGTTACCGTTGCCCCAGGTGAGTCTTGCCGTTGATCTGATTGAGAATCGCGTTGACCTTCAGGGTGTCGTAGCACTGGATGTCCTGAAAATCGTCGGTCCAGGCTCCGCTCCCGGTGGGCGTGGCGCAGGGACGTCCGTTGGCCGTGGTTACCCCCGGCAAACCAATCACGTCGGAATTGACGTCGGGGGCGTAATAGTCGTCCACGTTGCTGGGAGTATCGCCATGGCCCGATACCGCGGCGTAGACGGCGTGCTTATCGGACCACGCGGTGTAGCCGCCGGCGGCGTGAATGACGCCGTAGATAGAGTTTGTACGGATGAACTGCCATGGGTAAACCGGCGAGCAGCTCTTATAAGGATCGCGGGGCAGGCGGAGGGGATTGATGGACTTGATTCCGCCGTCGGTCAAGCTGTAGGGGCCGCCGCCGTTGAGCTTGCTCTGATCGAAATCGACTCCTTCTTCGAATTCGGTGGTGGTGCCGTTCGGAGTGTTCTTGACACAGTTGCCGGAGAACACGCCGTTGCCGGTGTCAATCGTCGGCGGCGCCAGCACGCGATCGTAAGCGACGTCATAGAACGCACCTACGGTACGCGGCGTCCCGCCAGTGACCAGCGCCATCAATCCGGGGAACGAATCTGACGGCTTGGAAGTCGAAGTGCGCGTGTAGTTCACGCCGGTCTTACCGAGCGCGGCCAGATTCGGACAGTAGCCGCCGTTCACGCAATTCAAGTAATCGACGGCGTGCATTCCATCGACACTGATTAACAAGACCCGGCGGATGCCGTTACGCTCGTTAAGGTGTTCCGCACGAGCTTCCGGGAGCGTGAGTACTGGAACGGCTAAAATTATTGCTGTGACTAAGTTGCATTTATTGAACAAGCTGAATCTCCTCGGGCTACAGCCTAACCGCTGAAGGTTGCAGTTGCGTTAAATGCAAATGAAATCTCGATTCCTGGTCTCCGTCATCGTTCGTGGACCCCAGGCCACGCCCGAGCCAGTAGAATAATATCTTGCATTTCCGCCTCTACCCTTTGCGACTCACCTTCCTCGCGCGCGAGGCGCTTTCGTTCCCGCCGGGAACCGCCGGCAACCGCGTGCGCGGGGCGTTCGGCTCGATACTTCACAAACTGGCGTGCAAGCCGGAGTGCCCCGGCGCGCGTACCTGCGAAATCCGTGAGTCCTGTCTGTACGCGGTGATGTTCGAACCGTTCGCCCCCACCGGCCCCAGTGGACTGGTGGACCGGCCTCGTCCGTTCGTTTTGCGCACCAATCATCTGGATGGGTCGGCGGTCGCGGCGGGCGAGACGTTCTACTTCGATTTTCACTGGTTCGATCTGCGCCGCCCCTCGCTCAACATGGTGATTCGCGCGTTCGCTGAACTTGCTCACGAGGGCTTGGGTCCGGAGCGAGCCCGTGCCGAGCTGATAGACGTTCGAGGCGGCGATGCTCCGTTGCGAGTGAGTCTCGACCCGGCCGGCGATCACGTCGATCGCGTAATTATTCGCTTCCAGACCCCCACTGAATTGAAAGCCGGCGGCCAGGCGGTTGCGCGGCCCGATTTTGGCGTGCTGGCGTCGCGGGTCCGCGACCGGATCAGCACCCTGCGGGCGCTGTACGACGAAGGTCCTTTGAAGCTCGACTTCCGCGAGTTCGGAGAGCGCGCAGCGCGGATCCGCATGACCCGCTGCGATATCCATCGTATTGAAATATCCAGGCGCAGCAGCCGCACCGGCCAGATCCACCCGCTGGGCGGCTTCGTCGGCGAGGCGGAGTACGAAGGCGATCTGACCGAATTCGTTCCGTATCTGCGGGCCGCGCACTGGACCGGCGTCGGGCGCCAGACGGCGTGGGGAAAGGGCGCACTGGCGGTAACGAACGGCGGCCGCTAAACGCCTGAAACCTAGTTGGGTGGCGCCCAATTGACGTTGTACACTGAAAGACCCGAGGTTCACCATGCTCAAAAAACTGTCCACGCTCCTGTTCCTGTGCGCCCTGTGCATGTGGGCGGCCGATTTCTGGACAACCAAGCCATTCACCGAATGGAATGAAAAAGAAGTTACAAAGATCCTTAACGATTCTCCCTGGGTCCAAAAGGTGACGATCACCACCGGGGGAGGCGGAAGCGGCGGAGGATTCGGCGACACAGGCGGTAAAGGCGCTGGCGGGCGCGGCGGCGGGCGCGGCGGCGGTCCTCAGGGCGACTCGGTCAATAGCGACCCCGGAATCGACGGAAGCGGCGGAGGCGGTTTCGGCGCCGGCCCCAGCGGTGTGAGCGTATCTCTCCTTTGGCAAACTGCATTGCCGGTCAGGCAGGCTCTGGCCAAGCGCCGATTCGGAGCGGAAGCCGGCACGTCGCCCGAAGCGAAGGCCGCACTGGATCGGGTCGACCCGTTTTATGTCCTGACCTTGATCGGTATGCCCGGGTCTGCGCTGGCAGCCGCGCAGGGTGATAAGAAAGTGGCGTTGGTCGAATCCACCACGCTCACCGTAAACGGCAAACCCCCGCTCAAGGCGACTGACGTTCAGATAAGCGGCGGACGTGGGACGGCGGCAGTGAGTTTCCTGTTCCCCAAAACCACGACGTTCACCGTCGAGGACAAGGAAATGGAATTTTCCAGCAGGTTTGACAAGATCTCGGTCAAAAAGAAATTCAAACTCAAGGACATGGTGTTCAACGGCAAGGTTGAGATGTAACTTGCCGGCGCCGCTTCCGCGCGCGTTCTACAATCGGCCCGCGATTGAGGTCGCGCGCGCATTGCTCGGAACTGTCCTGGTGCATGGCGCCAGCTCCGGCCGGATCGTCGAAACGGAAGCCTACCTGGGCCTGCAGGATAGGGCCGCACATTCCTGGCGCGGCCTCACTCCCCGCACTCGCGTATTGTTCGGCGAGCCCGGGCATGCCTACGTCTACCTTATCTACGGCATGTACGAATGTCTGAACGTAGTCGCCGAGCCCGAGGGGAGTCCGGGATGCGTCCTGATCCGCGCGGTGGAACCGCTGGAGGGAATCCCGCGGATGCGGCGGCGAAGACCCGGCGCGCGCGGGATTGAGGATCTGGGCAACGGTCCGGGTAAGCTGACCCTGGCCCTGGGCGTCAGCCGACGCCACAACGGCGCCGATCTCACACAAGGTCCCTTGACCATCCATGCGCCCACGAACGCGGAGATGATGCGCATCGGCGTCTCCCCGCGCATCGGCATCCGGCATTGCGCCGATTGGCCGCTGCGATTCTTCATCGAAGGAAGCCGCTTCGTAAGCCGATAGTGTTACTTTCAGAAGAGCGCACAGCGCGTGGCGCTTGGCGCGCGCCGCGCTAAAAAACATCGATCGCGCCACGCTGCGTTGTGCGCGGTCAGAGGATACGCATGTTGAAACCGACAATATTCCGCGAATACGACATTCGTGGCGTCGCGGATACGGAGCTGTTGAGCTCCGACATAACAGATCTGGGCCGCGGCCTGGGAACCTTATTGCAGCGCAAGAGCGGCCGCTCCATCACTCTGGGCCGCGACTGCCGCCTAAGCTCGCCGCGCCTGCGTGACGCGCTGCTCGAAGGCCTGATCGATTCGGGATGCGAGGTCACCGATATCGGTGTGGTGCCCACACCTCTGCTCTATTTTTCGGCCGTCCATCTGGGCGCTGACGGCGCCATCATGATCACCGGCAGCCACAACCCCAGCGAGTTCAACGGATTCAAAACCGTGTGCGGGCCCACTACGCTACATGGCGAAACCATCCAGGAAGTCCGCCACATCATCGAGGCCCGCGACTTCCTGCACGGTCAAGGCGGCCATGCAGACATGGATGTTATTCCGGCCTATCTTGACGAGATTACTCCGCAATTCGATTTTTCGCGGCGCGTAAAGGTCGTCCTGGACGCCGGCAACGGAACCGCTGGGCCGGTCGCCCATCGTCTGTTTGAGCGGCTGAACTGCGAAGTCACCGAATTGTTCTTTAAGATGGACGGCAGGTTTCCCAATCACCATCCCGATCCAACCGTCCCCGCCAACCTGAAGCACTTACAGGATGCGGTCAAGGAATCGCAAGCCGATCTAGGCATAGCCTTTGATGGCGACTCGGATCGCATCGGAGCCGTGGATGAGAACGGCGAAGTGATCTATGGCGACCTGCTCCTGTTGATTTTTGGCCGCGAGATCCTCACGCGTAAGCCGGGCGCGACGATTATCGGCGAGGTCAAGTGCTCGCAGCTCCTCTACGACGAGCTCCAGCGTCTGGGCGGGAATCCCATCATGTATAAAACTGGACATTCGCTGATTAAAGCGAAAATGAAACAGGAGCACGCCGAGCTGGCGGGCGAAATGTCCGGACATATGTTCTTCGCCGACCGGTATTTGGGATACGACGATGCTCTCTACGCCGCTTGCAGGTTGGTCGAGATCGTCGCCCGCAGCGGCAAACCGCTTTCGGCCCAGCTTGCGGGACTGCCCAAATTGGTCTCGACGCCGGAGATCCGCGTAGACTGCCCGGATGAAGTGAAATTTCAAGTAGTGGCGCGCGTGGCAGAGCGCTTCAAGAAAACTCACATGGTGATCGATATCGACGGAGCGCGCGTGCTGTTCGAGCACGGCTGGGGACTGCTGCGCGCCTCTAACACGCAACCGGTGCTGGTGATGCGCTTCGAAGCGGAGAGCGATGCATGGCTTCAGAAGTATCGAGGGGAAGTGGAAGTGGTACTGGAAGAGGCGAAGGCTGCCGTCGTTTAGCGGATCGGATCTTTTAGCGCGTCCGGAGGCCGACCTCCGAGGAGTCCAGCCCCCACCCACGCGCTGGCGCTAAAATCGCCGTACTTAGAGAGTGCCAGAAACCGCAGGATAAATCCATTGGAAAAACGCCTGTGGCTCGCTAAGAGGATTACCTGAGCCGGTACTTAATTCAGGTCGATTTCCGAAATATTAGCACCGCATTTAGGCCGCCGAATGCGAAGGAATTCGAGATCGCCCATTCGATTTGCGCCTGCCGCGGCGTGTTGGGGACGACGTCGAGGTCGCAAGAGGGATCCGGGGTCGTGAAATTCGCGGTGGGCGGGATCAAGCCGGCCTGGAGTGCGCCGAGGGTCGCCGCAGCTTCCAACGCTCCGGCAGCCCCGAGGGCGTGTCCATGCATGGACTTTGTGGAGCTGACCAGCAATTTTCGGGCATGCTCCCCGAAAACGTTCTTGATCGCCTCAGTCTCGGTGGCGTCATTAGCGAGCGTGCCTGTGCCGTGAGCGTTCACGTAGCCGATCGCCTCCGGACTCAGCTCTGCATCTGCCAGCGCGGCTCGTATCGCTCTGGCGGCTCCGACCGCTGAAGGCTGGGTGATGTGGTGCGCATCAGAAGACATACCGAAGCCGGCGATCTCCCCCAAAATCGTCGCGCCGCGCGCTTGGGCACGTTCAACCGGCTCGAGGACCAGGACTGCCGCGCCCTCTCCCAGGATCAGTCCCCGCCGGTCGCGCGAAAAAGGACGGCAGGTATCCGGTGAAACTACGCGCATGGCTTCCCACGCCTTGAGGAATCCCAATGACAACGGCGCTTCGCTGCCTCCGGCGATGGCCACTTCCACTTCACCCGAGCGGACCATCCGGAATGCCTGGCCGATCGCGTGATTGGCGGAGGAACACGCGGTCGAGAGCGTGAACACAGGTCCGGTGATGCCGTATTCAAATGAAACGCGGCTGGCGCCGGCGTTGCTCATCGCGCGCGCGATGGTCAGCGGAGAAACGCGCGGCTCCTTCAGTGCATAGAGATGGTGAAACCCGTCGTCCTCCGTGGATTTTCCGCCGCCCGAGCAGCCCAGCGCAATCGCGGTTCGTTCCCCCAGCTCGGGTGAAAACTCGATCCCCGACGCCCGCACAGCTTCGCGCGCGGCCACCGCGGCGAACTGCGCAAACCGGTCCAACAGCAGCGCTTCTTTTTCTTCGAAATGTTGCGAGGGATCGTAATCCGGGACCTCGGCCGCATTCGGGAATCGCACTGCTCCGGGGGCGACCAGCGTCAGGGGCCGGATGGCGTTCTTTCCGGCGGCGAGGCCGGCCCATAGCTCCGGGAAAGTTTGACCAAAACCGGAAATCGCGCCGATGCCGGTGACCGCGACGCGCCGCGTCATTTTTGAGTTTCAGCGGACTTGGCGGCCAGGAGCTTTTCGATTCCCTCCACCATCTCGCGCACCGTGCGGATGCTGCGCGCCGCATCGTCCGGAATATCCAGATCGAACTCGCCTTCGAGCGCGAACAGAATGTTGATTCCGTCCAGCGAATCGATTTTCAGCTCCTCGAAGCTCTTGTCAATGGTGACGGTTTCCGGAGGAATCTTCTGCGTCTTCGCGATCACGCCCGTGACGCGGGAAATCAGGTCATCTGACATTAGTTGTGCGGACATAGGATCTGAGTAAGGGTCAGGAATTGGAATCCGCGATCTTGCAGCCGCGGAATCGTGTACTCCACCGCTTCTATGGTCGCACCTATGTCCGGCGCTGCCCGCACGCCGCGCCCGTCATGCAGGCAGATTATGGCTCCATTCGCAGCGCGTTTCAGCAAAAGGTCGGAAACGCGCTCGGCGGGCAGTCGCCAGTCGCGTCCGATCACGGTCCACATCACGCCGCTGAGCCCCAGGAGTTCCTGGGCCTGGCCGACGCCGAACCAGCGCACGCCATAGGGGGCGCGGAACCAGCGCGGCTTAGCGCCGGTAGCTTGTTGAATCGTCTCCTGAGCCTTTGCTAGCTCGCCATAAATGAACCGCGGAGACTTGAAATGGAGGCGCGGATGCGAATCGGTATGGTTGCCGATCTCGTGCCCTCGGGCGGCCACCTCGCGGGCAATGTCCGGACAGCGGCGGACATTTTCTCCGCACATGAAGAACGTGGCGGGAACATGATATTTGTCGAGGGCGTCGAGCAGTATTGGCGTGGTTTCGCTGGGGCCGTCGTCAAAGGTGAGCGCCAGCGCCGGCCTGCTGCGATCGCCGTGATAAAAGGATTCGCCGAAGACGCTGGACGAGCGTCCCCGCACGGCGTATCCCATAAACCCGGCCGCTGCGGCCGCGCCCGCAGCCACGCCCAGCAACCCGCTGCCCATGATCCTCATCATAAATGGTCGCGCGCATGTACCGGTTTGCATGGCACAATCGAGACCGGTGGTTACCCCTCTGGTCGAGTTTTACAGCGGCCGCGCGCCCGATCACGCCGGACGATTCCTGAAACAGATCCAGCAGTGGCCGGACGAGCGCCTCGAAGCGGTGCACGATTTCATCCAATGGCTATTCCCGCTCGACGAGCCAAGTCCGGTGAATCCGCTCGCGCCGGTGCTCGATCGCGAGACTGTGGACGCCTTGGTAACACAGCCGGAATTACGCGAGAATCTGCGCGTTTCTTTCTTGCGGATGCTTCGCTTCTACGGCTTGCAGAGATCACCGACGACAATCGAGCGCGCCGCGAATTTTCAAGAGCGTGCAGCGAACTGGCTACATCCGGGCAACCACAACCATCTGCGCATCACGCGTATCCTCAAGTCACTGACGCTGCTAGGGCTGGCGGAAGAAGCGCGGGCATTCCTCAAGTGCCTGGAAACGATCTACGCGGACGAACCTGGTAAGATTTCGGCTGTTTCGCTCCGGTTCTGGCGCGCGGCTATCGGGCCGGCGTGAACTTGAAGTCCGAAACGCCGATCTCGTCGTTGCCCTGTACCAGGAATCCGAACTTCCCGTCCGCGAATTTGTGGTCGGGCTTGGTCCAGGAGTCAAGCGTGATCCACTGCTGATCCTTCTGGATCCGCTGGATCAGGTGGTCGGGGGCGACTTCAATCTGGATCGCCCACGCTTTATCCTTACTTTCCACGTTGTGCTTGACCTTGAGGTGGTCGGTACTCTTGCCGTTGACCACATCCCGGATGGTGAGATTGTTTTCATCCAGCTCCGACACAACGTAGTTCTTGGAATCCACGTAATCGGTGAACCAGCGCACGCGGCCCCCGCGGAAGAGATTCCCGCCGCGGATCATGTAGACGCCGAAAGTGAAGACGCCCGTAGAGGGCAATCTGTACGTGAGGAACCCGCCGCCGCGGTGCCTCCACACGCCGTTGTCCTGCTGCATCCACCCGTCCTGGCTCTCGAATCCATCCATGGATGAGACTCGCACCGGGGGCGGTTTCGGAATCACGGGTTCGGGCTTCGGCTCGGGAGGCGGAGGAGGCGGCGGAGCAGGTGCGCGCTCGGCCACCAGCGCCGCATCGGAGCCGCTGATGGTCACCGTCTGGCCGGCCGCAAAGTTCCGCGAAAATTGTTTGGGCGCAAACTTCTCGCGTCGCAGCCCGATGACGTGGTCTCCCGGCGTCACCGCGGCATCATGAAAGCTTCCGTCGTCCGCCACCACGCCCATGCCGCGCTGATCGAGGAAAATTTCCGCCCCTGGTGTCGCTCCTTCGATGTGCAGCGAGGCCACCTGGGCCAGCGGCTTCATCTTGAATTCCAGGCGCACTTCGCTGCCCTTTTTCACCTCGACGGTTTGGGCCGGCGCATTCTCAAAACCACTCTTTTGTACCCGGACCTCAAGCGGCCCGATGGTCTGAATCCGCAACTGGCCGCCTTGGGTGCGGCGAGTATATTCCTTGTTGTTCAGGAACACGCGCGCGTTATTTTCCCCGGTGAATACGATTAGCGTGCCCACGTTCCGGTCGGTCTTGAGGAATGCGGTCAGGGTGGGGCCCGGCCCAAAATCTTCCTTGATGCTGCGTGAATCGTTACCTTGCGAGATCGCGACCTCGTTCAGCCCGGGTTGGAAGTTTCTCAGGTCCACACCGGCGGGACCGGCGTTGTCTTCTCCCTGTCCGTTTACGGCCAGCTTCCACGGACCGGAGCTGGTGATCAAGCGTGCATGTCCCGCGAAGCTCGATACCAGCATGGCCAGCACGTTTCGCGCGCTCACGGTTCCACTCACCACCGGCTGCCTGGCGGGAGCCAGATCGAAGTTGAAGGACGCCTCCGCGTTGGCCCCGGTCACCGAGATGCTGTGCCTGCCAGGCGGAACTCTCTCAAAAAGATACTGGCCATCCTGCAAGTCGACGGGTGGCTGTGTGTCCAGGACTACCTTGCCCTGGGCCAGGTCGGAAAGGATTCTGACGTTCTGGGGGCGCGCCTCCAGCGTTAAGTTCAGCGTCTCCGGTTTTCCCAGAACCAGACTGACACCGCTAGCGGCGGGCTCATACCCATCGAGAAACGCAGTGATCTGATACGCTCCCGGCGGAAGCGCGACACGGCAATCCGACGTGCATTTGTTTTCGCCGTTCACGCGAATGGAGGCCCCGGGGGGCGTGGTGGCAATCTGGACCATCACGTCGGTGGCAGTTAGGTCCGATAAGCTCAGATTGCGCCGGCGCGCGACATTCACCAGGATCACGATCAGGATTAGCGAAAGCGCTACGCCCGCCGCTACGCCCGTCCAGAGAGCGCGCTTCCATTCCATGGGCGGCTCGATTCTCTGGTCGGAAGGCTGGCGAGCTTCCGCCACCGGAATGGACGGGAGCGTGGGTATGAAGCTTCCGTCCGGAATCGTTGATGGCGCTGTATCAATGGTGGGGGGTGTTGAGGGCGTGAGCCGCGCCTTGCGGCTCAGTACCAGCCGCTTGGCTTCCTCGGCGGCTTTCTGAACCTCCGGATCCCCCGGATTTTCGCGGGCAACCTGCTCGATACGGTGACGAATCGGCTCCAGATGGGCTAAATCCCCGGCCAGATCCACCTGGTAGCCGAGTTCCTTGATTTCCTCAAGGGCCTTCAGGTTTTCAGCTCCCACGATGCTATCCTACACTAGCGCCGTGACTATCGCCCTCGACGCGACTCCCCTTACGCAATCGGCAGGAGGCATCGGCCGCTACACCCTGGAACTGGCCCTGGCTCTCGCGTCCGCGTACCCCAACGACCAGTACTGGCTGCTCTCGGATCAGCCCTTTTCCCCGCCCCATGCTCCTCGCAATCTGCATGCCGGGAGCGGCCCGAGAAATCCGGCCGAGCGGAAATGGTGGCTATGGGGGCTGGATCGGGAAATGCGGCGCCGCGGAGTCGAATTGTTCCACGGAACGGATTATTCGGTTCCCTACGTCCCCTTGAGGCCCAGCGTGATGACTGTGCACGATCTGAGCCCATGGCTCGATCCCTCCTGGCAGCCCGACGCATCGCGCGTGCGGCGGCGAACGCCTCGCCTGCTCCGGATGGGTCTGGCGACCATGGTCATCACTCCCAGCGAGGCCGTTCGACATGCCGCCATCGAACGCTTTCGGCTTGCGCCGGATCGCGTAGTGGCCGTGCCGCTCGCAGCCAACAGTTCTTTCCGGCCAGCGCCCGCTGCAGCATCGGGCAACATTCCGTATTTCTTGTTCGTCGGGACCCGCGAGCCGCGAAAGAACATCGCGCGGCTGGTGGAGGCGTGGCGGAAAGTCCGGAGCACGTTGCTGATAGACCTGGTGCTGGTGGGCCGGGCCCGCACGGATTTCGCGGTGCTGCCGGAAGAACCCGGGCTGCGAGTGCTCGGCGAAATTCCCGACTCGGATCTGCCTGGTTTGTACTCCGGCGCGCTGGCCTGCGTTTATCCGTCGCTCTACGAGGGATTCGGATTGCCCGTACTAGAGGCGATGCAATGCGGCGCGCTGGTGATTACTTCGCGCGATCCGGCCATCTTAGAGGTAAGCGGGGGGGGCAGTGGCGGCGCGGCGTTGCATGTGGACGCAGAGGACACAGCGGCGCTGGCGGAAACAATGCAAGCCGTGGCCGCAGATCCCGGTCGATTCGCAGAATTTCGGACGAAAGCCCTGGCGCGCGCTGCCCAGTTCAGCTGGCATGAAACTGCTCGCCGCACCCGGGAGGTGTATGACGCCGCCGCGCACATCTTTCGCCACCGGTAGCGCGCTGTTTCTCACGCCCGAAGAGCCGAAGATCGGTTTTGGCGGAGGCGGTCTGCGGTCGGCGTCGCTCCTGGCGTATTTGCAGAACAAGTACACCGTTCAGCCGGTCACGTTTTCGCTGCGACCCCACTCCCGGAGCGTCGCGGCGCGCGTCTGGCGAAATACGATCCGCTTGGCGCAGGGACGCCCTCCGTTGTTCGACCGCTATTCCGGCTACGAGCATCAGCTTTCCGCGGCTATCAGGGGGCGCTATGCGGTGGGTGTGGTGGAACACTTCTGGTGCGCTTCCTACGCGCCGGTGCTGCG
This sequence comes from Bryobacterales bacterium, assembly GCA_025463005.1. GTDB lineage: Bacteria > Acidobacteriota > Terriglobia > Bryobacterales > Bryobacteraceae > Palsa-187. The sequence goes on from JAOAPR010000022.1 coordinate 28,025, forward strand.
AACCTGCTGCGACCGGCTGGTGCTCGATCTGCACAATATCGAGAGCCAACTGGCGCGGACCCATGCTCGCGCCGCACGCTGGCCGGCTTCCTGGGCGTCGGAGCGATTTGCGGAATCCTACCAGCGCCTGGAGCGCAGATGGCTGTCCCAGTACGATGTGATTCTGGCCGCCTCGGAAGACGATCGCCGCCGCATCTGGCACCGAGATGTGAACCCCGACATCCGCGTGTTTCCCAATGCCCTGCCCGAAATCCCGCGGCCGCACGTAGCGGAAGCCGACGCGATCGTCTTCAGTGGGAACCTCGAATACCACCCCAATGTCGAAGCAGTGCGCTGGTTCCGCGCGCGGATCTGGCCGCGCGTGCGAGAGAGGGCGCCCGCGATCGAATGGCGCTTGCTGGGCTCGAATCCCGCGGCAGTCGCGCAGTTCACCGGCGGCGATACGCGCATCCGCGTGGTGGGACCCGTAAACGACGCGGTGGAGCACCTGGCAGAAGCCAAAGTGTGTCTCGCGCCGCTGCTTTCCGGCAGCGGAACCCGCTTCAAGATCCTGGAAGCTTGGGCCGCGGGACGCGCCGTGGTGTCGACTACTCTCGGCGCAGAAGGTCTTGACGCGCGTGCCGGCGAGCACCTGCTACTGGCCGATAATCCGGATGATTTCGCCGATGCGGTGCTGCGGCTGTGGAACGATCCTGCGTTGCGGGCGCAACTCGGCGATGCGGGTCGGGCCCTTTACGAGGAGCGATTCACCTGGCCGGCCGCGTGGCGGAAGTTGGAAGAAGCAGGAGGGATCTGAGTGTCGAGGGCATCCATCACCAGCAATCGGCTATCATCATGAAGTCAGGGGCGCATGCGAACGCGGTCGATCTGGTGCACAATCTGGATTTTGGGCGCACTGCTGCTGATCGCATCGGTGGATACGATACCCGACCCGCCGGCGGTGAACCCGCATACGGTGACCGTCAAGGTCCCTGGACCATGCGTCGACGGCGGATGCGGCCCGTCCGGAAACGCCAGTTCGCCTGATCTTCTGGCTCAATCCCAGGCCCGATCGACCATTTTCGTCACATGTATCCAGGCGGATTGTCCCACCGCCTTGCCGGCCCAAACCAGACAGGCGGCGGATCCATCTCCGCCGATCCTGGCAGATCCTTCTCAATCGTAAGACTCCCTGTCCGCGGTCCTTCGCCGAAAGTGACAACTTTTTGAAACGGCGGACGCCCGCGGCTGTCAGATTGCGTGAAAGGACTCTGCCTTCAGGAATCCCTGACAGGCAGAGAACGAATAGAGTGAAGACTTCCGAGATTCTAAGAGCCTGGCGCAGGATTTTAAAGGGGGAGCGACCCTCCCTCTCGATCGAAATTACGCGGGAGTGCCCGCTGCGTTGTCCCGGATGCTACGCGTACGACGACGGGCATCTTGGCGGCGGCATCACCCTGCGCGGTCTTCGGGATCGCAAGGGGCAGGAACTCATTGATGGCGTATTGGAAGTCGTCGATCGTCTCAAGCCGTTGCATCTTTCGCTGGTGGGGGGCGATCCGCTAGTCCGCTACCGTGAGCTCGAAACGATGGTCCCGCTGCTGCTGGACCGCGGCATACACGTCCAAGTAGTGACCAGCGCGTTCCGCCCGATGGCGCCGGCGTGGGCCACTTTCCCGCACATGAATGTAGTGGTGTCGATCGATGGGCTCCGGCCGGAACACGACGTTCGGCGAGCCCCGGCGACGTATGATCGAATCCTGCAGAATATCGCCGACCAGCAGATCACCATCCACTGCACCGTCACCGGCCAGATGATGAAACGGCCGGGCTATTTGCGGGAGTTTCTGGAGTTCTGGCATCCGCGGTCCGAGATCCGCAAGATCTGGTTCAGCCTGTTCACGCCGCAGGTGGGCGATAAACTCCCCGAAATGCTGGAACCCCACGAGCGCCGGCAGGCCATCGCGGACATGCTGGAGCTGCGGATGCAATTTCCCAAGCTGGATATGCCGGATGGGCTGGTCCGGCAGTTCGCGACGCCGCCGCACAGTCCCAAGGACTGTGTGTTTGCGCTCACCACCCGGACCATTTCCGCCGATCTTGAAACCAAGATCGTTCCGTGTCAATTTGGCGGGACTCCGGACTGCGCGTCGTGCGGATGCGTCGCCTCCATGGGACTCGCGGCCGTGGCAGCGCATAAACTAGGAGGATTCATTCCGGTAGGGGCCATCTTCAAGGCCTCGGTGAAGATCGGGCAGATGTGGGCCAAGAAGAACGGAGAATTGCCGGCAATTCCGGAAAGGCTGAGAGTACTGCCTTAAGAGCCGCTGGCTTAAGAGCGTCAGAATGGAGCTGTAGATGATGAAGGACGGATCGGTTAATCAGGATCTCCGGCCAGGCCTCTGCCCGCTGCTGGAATTGGCCGCGCGAGTGGGTCGCGATCCGCTGCTCACGCAAGCCAGCACCGGAAATATTTCCATGAAGCTGGAGGGTGTGTTGTGGGTTAAAGCATCGGGCAAGTGGCTGGCCGACGCTGCCGACGACCAGATTCTGATTCCGCTTGATTTGGCGGGCGTCCACGCGAGCATATGGCAGAATCTGGATCCGGCGGAATGCTATCCGAACGCGTCCATCGAAACCGCCATGCACGTGACGCTGCCGCATCCGGTGGTGCTGCACGTGCATTCCGTCAACACCATTGCTTGGGCCATCCGGCAAGATGCGGCTGCGCAGCTCGCGACCCGGTTGGAAGGGCTGCGCTGGCAGTGGATCCCCTATGTGGCCTCAGGCCTGCCGCTGGCCGGGGAAATTGAAAGAGTTCTTTCCATACGTCCCGATACCGATGTGCTAGTGCTCGGAAATCACGGTCTGGTGCTGGGCGGCAAGGACTGTCATGCGACCGCAGAGCTTCTGACTGAAGTAGAGCGGCGACTGGCGATCCCAGCGCGCCAGGCGCATCCGGCGGATTATGCCGTGCTCGCGGAACTCGCCGCGGAATCTCACTGGGCCCTCCCCGACGACGACGCCATTCATGCGCTGGCGACGGATCCGGTATCGCGAAAGATCCTGGAGGGAGGCTTCCTGTATCCGTGTCAGGCGATTTTCTCGGACGCAAGCACGCCCGAATTATTCCGCGCTGCGCCTGCGCCCGATCCGGATCTCGCCGACGCGTGGAAAAATCAATACGCAGACCGGCCGTTTCTGATCGTCAAGGGACGCGGAGTTGTGATCAACCGGACCATGACGCCGGCCGACACCGCGATGCTGAGCGGCCTGGCGCAAGTGGTCCAGCGCACTAGTCCCGCGGCCGCCCTTCGCTACCTGACCGAAGCCGAGGTCGCGGCGGGATCGAGCACGGTAGCTTTTCGATACCGCGAACTCGCCAACGCGAGCCATTGAGACTAGAAGACTCCCACGGTTGGCCCCCCAGTTGCTCAATAAAGCTTCGTGGTCAATGTAACTCCAGGCAATTACTCGGCCAAGATTTCCGCCACGAAAATACTGCGCGTCGCGCTCGTAATCTTTTTCACCATAATCTTCCCGTCGGCCAGCAAGTCAGCCAAGAAGTCGTCTCGGCCCGTTGAAGAAGATGGCCGCGGTATAGCCGTGCTCTGGCGCGACCCTGCGGGCGCCCGGCGCGACCTCTTTTACGGTATCGGCGGAAAGGGCCACGCCCCCACCGGCGAGAGCTTCGCCTTCGTCAAAGAAGACCTGGACGGCTCCAACCCGAAGTTTCTGGTCCAGGATTCGGCGGGGGTGAAATGGAAAGTCAAACTGGGTGCCGAGGCGGAACCGGAAGTGGCGGCCTCGCGACTGGTGTGGGCAGCGGGATATTTCACGGACGAAGATTACTTCCTGGCGAAAATTCGAGTGGCTGGCGTTCCCGAAAAGCTGCATCGCGGTCGAGAGCTGGTCGCATCCGATGGAACCATGCGGAAGGTGCGGCTCAAACGGGAAGGCGAGGATCGGAAAAAGATCGGTATCTGGAAATGGAAGGAGGCTCCTTTCGCGGGCACTCGCGAGTTTAACGGGCTCCGGGTTCTGATGGCCCTCATTAACAACTGGGACGTGAAAGACGAAAATAATGCCGTGTATCGGGCCAAATCCGGTAGTCAGGCGGAAAGTCGCGAAGAAATCTACCTGGTAAGCGATCTTGGAGCGAGTTTCGGCACCAACGGGATCGTCCGAGGCGTGGAACGATCTCGCGGAAATCTGGATTCGTATCTCACTTCGGCGTTTATCAAAAAAGCGACTCCCGATTTCGTCGATTTTGCGACGCCGGCCCGCGCGCCCTGGCAAGTGATGGGGAAGCCAGCTCGCTATCTGGACCGTTTACACCTGCTGTGGATCGGCGAGAAAGTTCCGCGCAACGATGCCAAGTGGATGGGGCAACTGCTGGCCCAGCTATCTCCCCAGCAGATTCGGGATGCATTTCGCGCCGCGGGTTTCTCTGAAGCGGACGTCGAAGGATTCGCCGACACCATGAAATATCGAATCGGCGAGCTCGCTGCTCTGTAATTCGCTTACGGAAGGAGGAAGCTTATGACTCGATGGGTGCCCCTTGCCGTCGTTTTCGCAAGCTCGTTGGCGTTTGCGCAGCCCTCCGCACCGGACACTGCGACCCCTTGGGAAACCCTAACGAAAGGGATCCAGGATGGCGATCCGGAACATCGCCAGAAGGCTGTATCTGCGGTGGGAACTATTGGCGCTGTGCCTGAAGCGGTCCAACTGGTGGCGCAGGCCCTGCACGACAAGAACACGTTGGTTCGGCAGAAAGCCGCCGCCACCTTGGGCGAGATGGGATCACCGGAAGCAATTCCGTACCTTAAGGCAGCGCTTGACGACGGCCCGGAAGTGAGCTTTACCGCCGCAAAATCTCTGTGGACCCTCGGTGACCCTGACTCTCACGAGATCCTCTGGCAAGTGATGCAAGGCGAGCGCAAAGACACCCCTGGTTTCCTCCAGGGGGCGCTCCGAAACGCAAAACATAGGCTGCGTCCCAGCGAACTCGCGCTGACGGGCGCCAAAGAAGCCGCCGGACTGTTTGGTCCAGCGTCCATGGGGATCGAGGCCGCGCAAGAGATCGTCAAGGCAACCAAGGAAGGCAGCGGCGCTCCCGGCCGCGTTGTAGTCGCGGAAATTCTGGCAAAGGACTCCGATCCTTATAACGTGACATTGCTCGAATGGGCGCTCGGCGACGGTAGTTGGGAAGTGCGTGCCGCGGTCGCCAAGGCTCTGGGCGAGTGCGGTAATCGAGAAACGGTTCCGAAGCTGGCACCGCTGCTTAACGATGACCGCCATGCGCCGCGGTATATGGCGGCGGCCGCTATTATCAAGCTCAATCTCAAATTTGGGGCGGCCGGCCGCTGATCTTCATCGTCTCCGCACCGCCGCACCGGACAGGCTGCGGGCGGTTTCCAGAAATTTGTTAACATCGTCAAGTGTCGCGCGAGATCGCGTGGCCGAAGCCGTACTTTCCGAACCCCTTCAGAAAAACGATTTTCGGGCCACGACCGGGCGCATAGGGAGATTCATATGGAGACCGCGATTCAAACCGCTACCGACGTCAAATCCGAAGCCAGTCCGGAGATGATCTCCGCCGGCCAGATCGTCGCTAAGATGCTCAAACAAGAGGGCATCGAGCACATCTTCACCATTTCCGGCGGGCACATTGTCGATATCTATAACGGATGCATTGACGAGGGTATTGAGATCGTCGACGTGCGGCACGAACAGGTGGCCGCGCACGCAGCCGACGCCTACGCGCGCATTACCGGATTGGGCTGTGCGGTGGTGACGGCGGGCCCTGGTACCACTGACGCGGTGACCGGCATGGCGAACGCGTTCCGCGCCGAAAGCCCGATGCTGTTGATCGGCGGCAATTCGCCCCTGAAGCAATATCGCATGGGCGGCTTGCAGGAATTACGTCACACCGAAATGATGACGCCGATCAGCAAATTCGCGTCGCTGGTGATGACCACCGAGCGCACGGCGGAAATGATGGGCATAGCTTTCCGAGAAATGTATAACGGAGCCCCTGGTCCCGGCTTCCTCGAGATTCCGCACGACGTGATGGACGGCAAAGTGGAGGCGTCGAAAGTCCGGTATCCCAAGAACTATCGCGTGCGAGGCGCCGATGGCGGAGCGCCGGATTTCATTGGCGATCCCAAAATCGTGGAACAGGTGGCGGACCTGCTCGCGAAGGCCGAGCGCCCGGTCGCGTTGTTCGGCACACAAGCTCGGACTTGCCGCGCGCATGATGCCATCGACCGTTTTTCGCGCCATTTCAATATCCCGATCTATGTCAATGGGTCGGCTCGCGGCACGCTGCCGCGCAATCATCCCTACGGCTTCATGCCGTCGCGCAAGACCGCGTTCGATAACGCGGATGTGATCCTGCTGGCGGGCACGCCGCTCGATTTCCGCATGGGCTATGGGCGCCGGCTTAACCCCAAGGCGAAGATCGTGATCATGGACATGGATTACAAGAATGTCGGCAACAATCGCGACTTCGACTTCGGCCTGGTTGGCAATCTGCGAACCATCGTGAACGCGATGTGTGAAGCCTCCCCCGGCGATATCGCCAGGAAGCACGATCCGTTCATCAAGATGCTGCGCGAGGATGAGGCTAAAGCGCAAGGCAAGAACGACAAGATTATCGCCGCAAATGAAGTCCCGATCCATCCCGTGCGGCTGTGCCACGAGATCAACGAATTTCTCCAGGAGGACACGGTCTACATCGGCGACGGCGGCGACGTAGTCACGTTCTCAGGTTCGATCGTGCGGCCGCACAAACCGGGTGGCTGGATGGATCCGGGTCCGCTCGGAACGCTAGGTGTCGGCACCGGCTTTGCCATGGCTTCGAAGCTCGCACAACCGAAACGCGACGTGGTCGTGCTGTACGGCGATTGCTCCTTCACGCTGACGGGCTTCGATTTCATCACCATGGTGCATCGGAAACTGCCGTTTGTGGGCGTGATCGGGAACAACTCGTCATGGAACCAGATCCGCTTTGGTCAGGAGCGCAAGTACCCGGGCCGCGGTGATATCGGCAACGTGGTGGGCGACGTTCGGTTCGACCGGCTGGCGGAAGCGATGGGCGGATTCGGTATCCGCGTGACCAAGCCCGAAGACATTCGGCCGGCGCTCGAAAAAGCTCGCGATTCGGGGCTTCCCGCACTGGTGGATGTCGTGATCAACCGCGATGTTTATTCGTCCGGCACGTCAAACCAGACCATGTATAAGTAGTTGCTGTATTTTTCAAGGAGATCCACAGATAGATGGAAGCATTAAAGGGAGTCCGCATCCTCGACATGACGCACGTGCAGGCGGGTCCGACCTGCTCGCAACTTCTGGCGTGGATGGGTGCGGACGTGATCAAGCTGGAATCGCCCGCCGGCGATGCAACGCGCGGCCAGTTGCGGGACGTGCCCAATGCGGACAGCCTGTATTTCACCATGTTGAACTGCAACAAGCGCTCGATCACGGTCAACATGAAGTCGCCCGACGGCAAGGCGGTGTTCGTCGAGCTGCTGAAAAAGAGCGACATCATCATGGAGAACTTCGGCCCGGGAGTGCTCGACAGGCTCGGGTTCCCTTGGGAGAAAATCCACGAAATCAATCCGCGCGTGGTGATGGGTTCGATCAAGGGCTTCGGCTCCTCCGGCCCGTACGCGGATTTCAAGGCGTATGAAAACGTGGCGCAGGCCATGGGCGGCGCGATGAGCACCACCGGAGTACCCGAAGGCCCGCCGTTCGTCACCGGCGCCCAGATCGGCGATTCGGGGACGGGCCTGCACCTGGCGATCGGACTACTCGCGGCGCTGCGCCAACGAGACCTCACGGGTCAGGGCCAGTACGTTGAAGTCGCCATGATGGACGGCGTGATGAACCTGTGCCGCGTCAAATGGCGCGATCACCAGCGCCTGACGCGCCAGGAATTATCGGAATATTCGGTGCCGACCAAAGGCCTGACCGAAACCCCGCGAGCAGGTAACGATTCCGGCGGCGGCCAGCTTGGCTACGCGATCAAGTGCAAGCCCGGCGGCCCCAATGACTATATTTACGTGGTCGTGCAGGAAGCGGTCTGGGAAGGGCTCGCCAAGCGAATCGGACCGGACGTGGGTCACCCGGACCTGGCTACGGATGCTCGCTTTGCCAAGATCAACGACCGACGCAAGAACCAGAACGAGATGTGGCGGCTGATAGAGCAGTTCGCGTCGAAGTACACCAAGCGCGAGTTCATGGTCATTTTGAATGATCTGGATGTGCCCTGCGGCCCGATCATGTCGACTGAAGACCTGGCTAACGACGAGCACGTACGCGGTCGCGAGATGTATGTTGAACTGGACCATCCGCAGCGCGGCAAGTGGTACAACATCGGGATGCCGATCAAGCTTTCGGCATCGCCTGCAAAAATCGACCGGTCGCCCACGTTGGGCGAGCACACCGACGAGATCCTGAAAGAAGTTCTGGGCTGGAGCGATGCAGAGATCGCCGCCAAGAGAGAAGCCGGCGCCTTTTCGATGCCGCCGAAACCGACCGGCGCGCGGGCGCAATGAGAATCGCCATCATCGGCCAGCAGGATTTTGGCAAAGCGGTACTGGAAGCGTTCCTATCTCGCGGTGACCAGGTTGGCGCAGTGTTCTGCGCACCAGAGAAGGAAGGCGCTCGGCCGGATGCGCTGCGGGCTGCTGCCCAGGAAAAAGGGCTGAAAGTCCATCAGTTCAAGTCGCTGCGGGATCCGGAAGCCGCGCGAGCCATGCAAGAGGCTGGCGCCGATATCGGCATCATGGCTTTTGTATTACAGTTCGCGCCGCAGGAATTCGTGATGATTCCAAAACATGGCACGATCCAGTATCATCCGTCGCTGCTGCCGAAATATCGCGGCCCAAGCTCGATCAACTGGCCGATCATTAAGGGCGATACGGAAACGGGTCTCACCATCTTCCGTCCTTCGGACGGTCTGGACGAAGGTGCGGTGATTCTCCAGAAGAAGACTCCCCTGAGTCCCGATGACACGCTGGGGACTGTGTATTTCGATCGTCTGTTTCCGATGGGCGTGCAGGCGATGCTCGAAGCCGCGGACCTTGTATTCGCCGGGAAACACACTGAGACGGCGCAGCATGAATCGCAGGCGAGCTACGAGGGCTGGTGTCGCGCCGGCGAAGCGAAAATTGACTGGGCGAAACCGATCGATCAGGTCTACAACCTGATTCGAGGATGCAACCCGGCGCCGGGGGCATGGACCACATTTAACGGCAAGAAGCTGCAGATTTTCGACGCCCGCAAGACGCTGTTCCGGCGCTTTGCCGACGTGCCGGGGAAGATCGGCGAAATTACGGACGTGACGTCGCAAAGCTTCAAGGTCACGGCCCAGGGCGGCACGATCGAAGTGCTGCGAGGCAAATTCGAGGACGGCAAGAAGGTGAGCGGCGGCGAGCTGGCGCAATCCGGGGGCCTCGCGGCTGGTGTATTTCTCGGCGGTTAAGAGCGAACGTTTCGAGTTTGACTGCATGACGCTCAGGTTATCGACCTACCGCGATTCGGTGTGATTGGTTGACCTTCTGTTTTGCTTTCGTCCCTCAACACATCGAATACCCCGCTCCGGGAGCGATGTTATCCTTCAGATCAGATGCAGGCCACTCGCTACTACGCATCGAAAACTCTTAAGCCCGGGGAATTCAAAGAAGCATTCGAGCGAGCAGCGGCGGCGACCGCAGGTCCGGAAGTCGAAATCACAGCAAAGCACTACCACAGGTCTGATGGACGGACCGATGAATTTACGCTAGGCGCCGAGAGCCTTCACTCTTTGGTCGATTTAAGCAAGAGCGAGGTAACCTTAATCGTCAGTAAACCGAAGGACGTTTCACGAGAGATAACCGTGTATTGCGACTACTTTCACAGCACATTTGTGATGTCGGCAGCGGACGAACCGTCTCTTCGGTGCATGGAACAGTTCGGCCTGATTCTTGGCTTGGAACGAACAGAAAGACCAAAGAATTCTGTCGACCGGTCTCTTGAAGAGATCCACTCGAGGCTTGTGGTTCTTGAAAACGCTATCATGCGCGACAGAAGACTGAAGTGCTTTATCTCGTTCAGGTTTGATGACACTCAAACCAGCATTCAAGTTGAACGTCTCAAGCGATTCCTTGCCGTGATGCGGATAGAGTGGGTGACTGGCGAACAATTTGAGCCTCGCAGAATCGAGGACAAGGTCAAAGCGAGGCTGCGGGCCGATGTTGATTTTATAGTCGCCATTATTTCGAAAGCTGGGGAATCGAAATGGCTTCGAGACGAGCTCGCCGATGCGAATGCTCGCGGCCTCCCGTTAGTTGTGCTTCTTGAGAATGGCGCAACGTTCGACAAAGGGATCTTCGGGACGTTGGAATATATACTCTACGATCTAGCGATCGATCAGACTTTCCTTCAGTTGGCTGAGGGTGTCAACTTCATTCGAGCAGCCCTCAACGACAAATAACTCCCCCTCTGGTTTCGTCCCGGCATGCCAACGCGGGGGCGTGTATCCTTGTACAGAGCTTCTAAAGACAACGTTGTCGAAGGCTAGGAGTGTAAGACTGTGAACCGCTGGATCCGATTGGGCGCGGCCGTCACCGCGATGATCATGATCGCCAACCTGCAGTATGGCTGGACGCTATTCACGGGTCCGCTGACCAAGGCGACCGGCTGGAAGCTTTCCGAGGTGCAATGGGGCTGGACGTTGTTCATCGCGCTCGAGACCTGGGCCATGTCTCTGTGCGGATGGATGATCGATAAGCGTGGTCCCCGCGTCCTGATGACCATCGCAGGCATCCTCTGCGGCGTGGGTTGGGCGGGGCTCGGACAGGTTCATTCGCTTACGGCTTTGTACGCGTCCTACGCGCTGGCGGGACTCGGCGCGGCCATGGTTTACTGCGGCTGCATCGGCGTCGCACTCAAGTGGTTTCCAGACAAGCGCGGCCTGGCCGCCGGCGTGATCGCCGCGGGATTCGGCGCGGGCTCCAGTCTGTTCATTCCGGTCATGTCCTACATCATTCGCGTGCAGGATTACCGTGCGGCCTTTCTCTACACGGGTATCGTGCAAGGATTGCTGATCATCGTCGCTGCGCAATTTCTGGGCGGGTCGGGCATCGCGCCTGTGTTGAAAGCTTCGGCGGCGAAACTAAAGGCTCGCAGCCACGGTCACGATTTCACATCACCGGAAATGCTGCGGACGCCACAGTTTTACGTACTGTACCTCGCGATGTTGATGATGGGGATTGGTGGATTGATGGTCACGGCGAACGCATCGGCTGTGGGCAAGAGTCTCGGCATCGGCAGCGCTTTCATCACCACGGCCTTGTCGCTCAACGCCCTCGCAAACGGAGCCGGACGTTTCTTCTGGGGTTGGGTTTCCGACCATCTTGGGCGCGAAAGGACGATGGTGATTGCGTTCCTGCTGCAATCTCTATTTCTGGCGAGCGTGTTGACTGTCGGAAAACTCTCTGGCCCGCTGTTCATCATTTCGCTGGCGCTGGTGTTTTTCACCTGGGGCGAAGTCTACTCAATTTTCCCCTCGGTGACTGCCGATTTCTTCGGCGCGAAGAATGCGAGCTCCAATTACAGCTTCATGTACAGCACCAAGGGTGTCGCATCCATCATTGGGGGTGGGATCGCGGCGCTGCTTTATGAACGCACGGGCTCGTGGAATGCGGTGTTTTATGGGAGCGCGGTGCTGGCCCTGTGTTCTGCGTTTATTGCGTTCGCTTTGCGAAAGATGCCGCTGCCTTCCAAACGGGAGCAGCCGGCCGTGGCTGCAGTGGCCGCAAACCCCCAGCACCTGTGAATCGCTTGCGCCCCGCCGCACATCCAAGTTAAGGCGGGCAGACCGCTTGTTACGATAAATAAAATGCACAATGTGATTATTCTGGGATCCGGGTGCGCCGGGAACACGGCCGCGATCTATGCCGCCCGAGCCGGTCTGAAACCCTTGGTGGTCATCGGCCACGAGCCAGGCGGCCAGCTTTCCATCACGACCGAGGTCGAGAATTTTCCGGGCTTCCCGGAAGGCATCAACGGCCCCGACCTGGTCGAGAACATGAAGAAGCAGGCGGAGCGCTTCGGAGCCGAGTACATGTGGGGCACCGTAGTGGAAGCGGACCTTTCTGCGCGGCCGTTCAAGATCAATGTGGAAGGTACGTGGCTCGACACGCGCTCGCTCATCATCGCCACGGGCGCTTCGGCCCGCTGGCTGGGCCTGCCCAACGAGCAGAAACTGATCGGCCACGGCGTCTCTTCGTGCGCCACCTGCGATGGGGCTTTTCATCGCGACGGCAAAATCATGGTCATCGGCGGCGGCGACTCCGCCATGGAGGAGGCCAACTTCCTCACTCGCTTCGGCGCTGAGATTTCGCTGGTCCATCGCCGCGAGGAATTTCGCGCCTCAAAGATCATGCTGGACCGCGCGCGCGCTAATCCCAAAATCAAGTGGTTTCCCAGCACCGTGGTCGAGGACATTTACGACATCAGCAAGAACATGGTCACCAGGGTCAAGCTGCACGACCTGAAGACCGGCCGCATTTGGGAGCAGGACGTGGACGGCTTCTTCGTTGCCATCGGCCATATCCCGAACACCAAAGCGTTCCGGGGGCAGATCGATCTCGACCCGGATGGCTACATCATTTCGCACGGCGGTGCGCGCACCAACATCCCCGGAGTTTTCCATGCTGGCGATGTCCAGGATCGCGTCTATAAGCAGGCCATCACGGCGGCCGGCGCGGGCTGCATGGCCGCCATCGAAGCGGAGCGGTTCCTTGAAGGCGAAGGCCACTAACGGCGGCGGATGAAGCCCCAGCCGGCCCATCTTGCGCTGCTGGTGCTGTGGGCGATCGCCCTGGCGGTTTCTGCTTATCACGCATACGATCCGTTCACCTGGGTATTGGAAGTGTTCCCCGCTGTGATCGCTATCGCGGTCCTGGCGGTTACGTATCGGAGCTTCCGGCTGACGAATCTGCTGTATGGCCTGATCTTCATTCACTCGCTGATCCTGATGGCCGGCGGGCATTACACTTACGCGCGTGTGCCGCTCGGATTCTGGATGGAGCAGACGTTCCACTTCACCCGAAACAATTACGACCGCATCGGTCACTTCGCCCAGGGATTTGTGCCGGCCATTGCTGCCCGGGAAGTTTTTCTCCGCAAAAAGATTGTCCGACCGGGTCCGTGGCTGGTCGCCATCGTCATATTCGGATGTCTCGGAGTCAGCGCGCTCTACGAATTATTCGAGTGGGTCACGGCGGTGAGCATGGGGTCTTCTGCCGACGCATTCCTCGGCACCCAGGGCGATCCCTGGGATACGCAAGAGGACATGTGTATGGCGGGAATCGGTGCGATCAGCGCGTTCTTGCTGATGCCGCGCATCCACGACCGTCAGATCGCCCGAATGATCCGCGCCTGATCTAGTTGGTGTTCCGCTGCCGCTCGTACTTTGCGGTGATGTACTTCTGGGCTTCTTCCAGCGCGCCCTGAGTGTTGTCCTTGGTCCGCTGAGCGAGCTTGTATTCGTTCACCGCGCGATCCCGCTGGTCGGTGATGTCGTAGATCATGCCCAGATGGATGTGCGCCCACACCTCGGTCCACTTCGGTTCCAGATCGCCGGAAAGAGCTTCGCGGAACTCGTTGGCGGCGGCCTGATAGTTGCCCTGCAGGAAGTAGGCGTCGGCGGTCCGGTAATGCGCCAGAGAACTGTTGCGCTTCACGTCCAGCGCTTTCTTGTATTCGTTGAGGGCTTCGATATACTCGGCGACTTCCATGAACTGCTCGCCGCGCTTGATCGCCACCGCCACACGCATGTCGTTGTCGTAGCGCAGGAGCTGCCCCTTGGGATCAAGGACCACGTTCTTTGGCTTGCCAAAGGTCTCCACGGCGAAGTCGGTGGACGTCCCGGCCACCTCGATCTTCTTCTCCTCAGGATTGCCTTCTGTGTCGATCCGCAGCGCCACCGGCATACGGAACGTATCCAGGTCCTGCGAGATCTTGCCGTTCACGCGGAATCCCTTGGACGTCCTGAACATGGTGTATTCCAGCTTAAATTCCGGCGCGCCGCTCGATTCGATCCATTGCAGGAAAAAGTAATTGAGGCTCTGGCCGGATAGCTCTTCGGCCAACTTCTGGAAATCCGCCGTGCTGATCGATTTCCCTGCGTAGCGCTGTGGCACGGTCTTGAGGAGCTGGAAGAACTTGTCGTCGCCCAGGATCGAGCGCAGCATGTGCAGCACGGCTGCGCCTTTACCGGCCGTGGCGGCCCAGAATTCCGGGGAATAATCCTCCAACCGGGCCGACTGCATCAGCGGCGGCTGTTCCACGGTCAGGGCTTCCACGTAGGTGTCACGCACCTGCGATTCCATGGCTCCCGCGCCGTTCACGTTTTCCGTGTACAGCAGCTCGGCATAGCGAGCCATCCCATTCTCGATCCACATGTGATTGCGCGTGGAGGGCGAAACCAGACCTCCCCACCACTGCCGTGAGACCTGGTTGGCCAGCAGCTTCGCATTCACTTCCGAGCCGATCGCGCGCGGTGAAAGGAACAGGATTCCCGGCGCGGAGTAACCGTTGGGCGTCCCTGCCTCGGTCTCGATCACCATCAGGTTCCGGTTCGGCAGCGGACCGTAAAGGCCGCTCAGGAACTCCATCGCGCGCCCAGTCTCCTGGCCGTAAGCGCCAGCCATATCTTTCCGCTCCCGGAAGTACAGCGAGGTGTTAATGCCACCGGATGCGATAGTGGTCGGATCGCCTCGAACCACTGCGAAGCTGCCCGGGAATGACGGACTGGCGACCTGAAACCGCACCGCGGTCTTCCCATCCGCGGCGGCGTCAGCCGACTCGAGCCCGCTGGCGATTACTTTGTAACCCGAGGGCACCGTAACACGCAGGTCAGCGGTGAAACGATCCGTAGTGTAGTCGTTGACCGGGAACCATCGCGCAGGATACAACAGATACGCGAATTCGGGATGAATCGCGGCGAACTTGATGCCCCACACGGGCGATTCTTCGGCGCCAGTCAGCTTTCCGCCGTATACAAACGTCAGGGTCGCCGGTTTACCTTTGGGCAGCGGCGCCGCCAGGCTCAATCGGACGCTCATGTCCTGCGCAACGCGCGATGCGGGTACCTGCCGGCCGGCTTCATCGGTCACGCTGTCCAGGTTCAGCGCGTTATTCAGCTCGAAGGAAAGGCTGGTCGCGTCATCAAGAGGCGTGAAGCGGACCTTGGCAGTCGCCCGGATGGTTTGGGCGCTGGGATCCACTTGTGCGTCGATCGTGTAGTTGTCCACGTCCATGCGTGGACGTTGAGATTGACCCTGCCCCTGCGCGAGCACTGTGACTGCGGCCAGTGCAACCGATCCTAAAAGCTTAACTGGCATGAACCGTTTCTCCACCTTGACTCTGAAGCGAGCCACGCCGCGTGCTGGTCGCCTTTTCCACCCAGTCCGCTGCGATCTCCATGGGATCCCGCTCACTCCCTAACTTCTTCGCGACTTCCGCCAGACCGGCGCACATCGTTTGGCGCGCATCCACGTCCTCTAACAGCGTCAAAGCCTCGGCGGCAATATGTTCAGCCGTCATCTGATCCTGAATCAGCTCCGGCACCACCCGGCGCCCGGCGACGAGGTTTACCATCGTCAAAAACGGCGTTCGCACGCGCCACCTCTGCAAATACCAACTTAACGCGTTTACCCGGTAAAAAGTCACCATCGGCGTCCCCAACATAGCAGCCTCGATGGTTACCGTACCGCTCGCGGCCAGCGCCAACTCTGCTTGGGCCAGCGCGTCCCAGGTATGTCCTTCTATCACTTGGATGGATGCGGCCCGAACGGGTTCCCAAAATCTTGTCTCTTGGAGACCGAACCCCGCGGGAAGCGGGAGCACGAAAGTTACCAGATGGCGGTCCCGTATGCGCTGGGCCGCGTCCAGAAGAATCGGCAGGTGCCGGGCCAGCTCGCCGTGCCGGCTGCCCGGAAGAAGTGCCACGATTCGTGTGTCTTCCGGGACGCCCAGCTTCGAACAGAACTCGGCGCGAGCCAGTTTGGGCTTCGCTAAGCGGGACAACGGATGCCCGATATAGACAGCAGGGACGTCGTGCTTTTGGAAGAATTCCTCCTCAAAGGGGAAGATACAGAGAAGACGATCGAGCGTGGCGCGCATCGTTTTTACTCTGCCCTGCTTCCACGCCCACGCCTGCGGCGCTATCAGGTAGACCACAGGCACGCCCTGACGCTTCAGCTTTCGGGCTAGGGGCAGATGAAAACTAGGGGAATCGGTGAGGATGGCGACATCCGGCGGCTCGGCTGCACTAGCGCGGACGAGCTTGTTCAGCTCGCCTAAGATGCGCGGGATGTGAGGGATCACTTCGACGATGCCAACCACGGCTAGCGAGCGCTGATCCACGACTGCCCGTACGCCCGCGGCCTGCATCCGTGGTCCGGCGCATCCGAAGAACTCGGCACCAGGATGGCGCGCCTTCAGCACTTCCACCAGCCTGGAGGCGTACAGATCCCCGGAAGCTTCGCCGGCGGAGATGAAGATGCGCACCTTCCACTAGTCTAGCGGGGACAGCCAGCCGATTTCGCTGCGCCGGCGCGGACACACCATCACTGGTTCATCGAAATCGGAGGCAGTCCCTGGTTCTGTATAATCGGGACCCAGATGCGCTCCCTTTTCCTCATGTTATTAGCGACGCCGCTCTACTGCCAGACCGATTGGCCGGTTTACGGCGGCGACGCGGCCGCGCAGCGATATTCGCCGCTCACGCAGATCACCCCACAGAATGTGGGAAAACTCAAAATTGCCTGGCAGTACGGGATAAAGCCGGGCGAAGAGCAACCTGGACGCGTCGCGGTGGTTCCAGCAAGCGAGGTCACGCCGCCGATGGCCGGCGGCCTGCTGTACTTCCCGACCACCGAGCGCAGCGTAGTCGCGCTGGAACCGGAGACCGGCAAGGAGATCTGGAAGTACGACCTTGGCGCAGCCGCGCCGCGACGCGGGCTCACCTATTGGGCCGGCGACGCTCAGAATGTCGCGCGCGTCATCGTCGGCACAGGCGACGGGCGGATGATCGCGCTCAACGCCCGCACAGGCCAGCCGGTTCCCGGCTTCGGCGTCGAAGGCACCGTGAATCTTCGCTCAGGCGTGGGCGAAAAATTTCCGCGGATCGTGTACCGGATGAGCTCTCCGGGAAATATCTATCGCAATCTGATCATCACCGGGGCGCAGGGTCAGGAAAACGATCTCAAGGGTCCGCTGCAGGACGTCCGGGCTTGGGATATCCGCACCGGCAAGCTGGTCTGGACCTTCCACCTCAACCCGCATCCGGGCGAGCCGGGCAACGACACATGGCCCGAGGGTTCCTGGGTGGACGCCTCATCGCCCGCGGCGTGGGGAGCAATGTCTGTGGACGCGCAGCGGGGGCTGGTGTTTCTGCCGATCGGCCAGCCGGCGCCGCAGTACTACGGCGGGATTCGGCCGGGCATGAATCTGTTTTCGTCGTCGGTGCTGGCGCTCGATGCCGCGACGGGCCAGCGCAAGTGGCATTTTCAGATGACGCATCACGATATCTGGGACTATGACTCGGCGGTTACCCCTGCTCTTCTAGATGTCAAACAGAATGGGCGGACGATCCCCGCCGTAGTCGCGATTTCGAAAATCTCGCTGATGTTCTTTCTGAATCGCGAAACCGGCAAGCCGATCTATCCCGTCGAGGAGCGGCCTGTTCCCAAGAGCGACGTGCCCGGCGAGGCGATCTGGCCGACGCAGCCGTTCCCCTTGAAGCCGCCGCCGCTGGCGCGATTGAACATCGGCCCGGACGAAATCTTCACCGGCGAGCCGGAACACGAGAAGTTCTGTCGCGATCTGGTGGAGCAGATCGGCGGCATTCATAACTCGGGCGCGTACACGTCCTATAGCGACAAGGAATACCGGATCATTTTCCCCGGGCAAGTGGGCGGGGTCAATTACGGCGGCGTCGCGGTCG
>JAOAPR010000031.1 GCA_025463005.1 Bryobacterales bacterium
CCCTGGACCACTGCCGGATTCGTGCTGATGATTATCACCGGCACTCTCCTGCTGATATCGGAGCCGATCAAGTGCTACAACAGCATCTGGTTCCGCTATAAAGTGCTTTTCCTGTTCCTGGCCGGACTGAACGTACTGCTTTTTCACTCTTCCAAGATCTATCGGAACATCCATGAATGGGAGTGGGCAATCGATCCGCCCCGAGGCGCGAAACTGGCCGGCTGGATCTCGCTGATCACTTGGGCCGTGGTGATCATCACAGGCCGCACCACCGCTTACAACTTCTAGAACGTTATGTGGCAATCCTTCAAATGGTTTTTCGAGTGGAATGACAAAACCTGGCTCGGCCAGGCGATTTCGGGCACCATCTGGGCCTTTCCGGTGATCGAAACCATCCATATTCTTGCGCTGACGATGATGTTCGGCGCGATCGTGATCATCGACCTGCGAATGATGGGGTTCGGCCTGAAGAAACAACCGGTAGCGCTGTTGGCCAAAAACCTGGAACCCTACATGACTTGGGGAATGCTGACGATGCTCGCCACAGGTTACATGCTCTTCACGTCGGAAGCCATGAAGTGTTTCGTCAACGACGGATTCAAGTTCAAAATGGCGGTGCTCTTTCCGGCCATCGTTTTCCAGTTCACGCTCTTCCGGTGGGTAACGCACAAAGATGAAGAGAAGCGTCCGATGCTGCTGGGCTGGCTGGTAGCGCTGCTGTCCCTTACCTTGTGGTTCGGCGTGGGAATTGGGGGCCGGGCCATCGGATTTGTTTAGAAGAGTGCGGGTTCGTGTAGGGAGATAATCTGAGGTAACTGATAGTGGACTTTGCAGGAGGCCGACCGATGACCGCCAGGTCGCTCAGGATCGCCGCAGGGTTCGGCCTAGCCTTGTTCACGCTGGCCTCCTCGGCGCCATTGTTGGCGCATCACGCGTTCGTGGCGGTGTTCGATCTATCGAAGCAGAGGGATTTCAAAGGAACCGTGACCCGGGTCGAGTGGCTAAATCCGCACGCACACTTCGCGTTGGATGTGGTTGGACCAAGCGGCAAAATCGCGACCTGGGAATTCGAGCTGGGCAGCCCCAATGCGCTGATGCAGCATGGCTGGAACAGATACACGCTGAAGAAGGGCGACATGGTTACCGTGACAGGCGATCTCGCGCGTGACGGTTCGAACTTCGCGCATGCTCGCTCGATTACTTTGAACGGGGGCGCGCGCATCTGCGATTACGACCGGTTCAACGACGCCGCATGGTCCTGCAGCGGCAAGTAAACTACTTCGAATTCAGTGCTGATTCTACTTAAGAAAACAGCCATCCTATGCCACCGCTGGATGGGCGTGGCGTTTTGTCTGCTGTTTGCATGGTGGTTCATCTCCGGGATCTTCATGATGTATTGGGACTATCCGGAGGTGAGCGCGGCAGACCGGCTGGAGAGAGCGCCGTTTCTGGATGCGACCAAGGTGAAGCTGTCGGCGGCGGAAGCTTGGGCAACACTGGACTCCCATCAATCGCCCGATTCGATCCGGCTGGCAGCCTTCGATGGGCGGCCCGCATATTACTTTCGGACAGGCCGCACCGACGCGATTGTATATGCCGATACGGGCGAGCAGCAGGATGTCTTTCCTCCGGAGCTGAACCTGAGAGTCGCGGCGGCATGGGCCGGGCAGCCCGCAGGCGCAGCCAAGATCGAAGAAATAACGGAGCCAGATCAGTGGACGCTGGAGGGCAACCTGCGCACGTTGCGTCCCCTGTGGAAGTATTCGTGGCCGAACGGCGATCAGGTCTACATTTCAGGAAACACCGGTGAAGTAGTCCAGTTCACGACGCGCTCCTCGCGCTTCTTCGCGCACCTGGGTCCCATACCGCACTGGCTCTACTACACACCTCTGCGGCAGAACGGTCCGCTGTGGAGCAAGGTGGTGATCTGGTCGTCGGGTATCGCGACCGTGGCCGCGCTGATGGGATTGATGGTCGGACTGATGATGTATTCGCCGTCGCGGAGAATCAGCATTCCCTACACCGGACAGAAGCGGCTTCACCACATTCTGGGATTGTTTTTCGGATTTGTGGCATGCACTTGGGCATTTAGCGGGATGCTCTCGATGGATCCATTCCCGATCAGCTCGGGCGGGCCATCGGGAGGCCGCGAAATCCAAAGCGCCCTTCACGGCGACCAGCCCCGACTCTTGCAGTACGCGGCAAAACATCCGCGTGAGGCGCTCGCTGAATTAGTTCCGGAATTTAAAGCGAAAGAGCTTCAACTCACTTCTTTTGCGGGCGATCCGGTGTATCTGGCGAACGCGGCGCACGGAGAGACCCGTATTATCCCTGTTCATGGAGACCCGCTCGATTCATTCGATGACGAGCGCATTCTCAACGTCGTCGCCATGGCAGCTAGCCCGGCGAGCGTGTCCCAATCCCGTCTCATGACGCGGTACGACGCGTACTATCTGGACCGGCGCGGCGAACGTCCTCTACCGGTTCTCTTCGTCCAATTGAACGATGAAGCCAAGTCGCGCTACTACATCGACCCGAAGACGGCGCAGGTGGTCGGAAGCTATCGTTCGAACGCAGAGTCCTGGGTGAATCGCTGGCTCTACCACGGGCTGCATTCGATTAACTTTCCGTGGCTGTACAATTACCGTCCCGCCTGGGACGTCGTGGTTTTGACGCTGATGCTGGGCGGGACCTCGCTGTGCGTCACGTCTGTTATCATCGGTTTCCAGCTCGTGCGCCGGAAATGGTTTCTGCCGCGCGCGACCGGAACTTCTCTGTAGAAGATAAGGTGGGATACACAATGGCGTTCTTTCTAGCGTACGATCCGTCGACCAATCCGCTGAATTCGAATGAGTGGGCGTTCCCGGTGTGCGAAGTAATGCACATCATCGGGTTCGCCACCTTGATCGGGACCATCACCATGGTCGACCTGCGGCTGCTTGGCGTCGGGATGAAGAAGGAGTCGGCCGCCGATCTGGTTCGGGACACGGCTCCATGGACTCTGTTCGGCCTGGCGCTGGTGCTTATCTCGGGTCCGCTGATTTTCTCCTCCGATCCGAATTTGTATCTGGCGAACATTTCCTTCCGGTTCAAGATTACCTGCCTGGTATTAGCGATCATTTACAACTACACGATCCATCGCAAGGTGGCGCTATCGCAAACCTCGGGCGGTCTGGCAGCGGTAGTCGCAGTCATCTCGCTGGCGTTGTGGGCAAGTGTGGTATTCGGCGGGATCTTCATCGCGTTTGTATAGGGAGAAAATCAGATGCCTCCAGAATTTGTCCAATGGCTTCAAAACGCGGGGCTGGCGACGGCAATTCGCGAGTCAGCGATCGTATATCCAGTGATCCTGTCCCTGCACTTAACGGGTATGGCTTTGTTTGGCGGGATGATCCTGATGACCGATCTGCGCCTGCTGGGAATCGCGATGACCAAGCGCCCGGTTTCAGAAGTAGTAGAGGGACTACGGCCGTGGAAGCACCTCGGCCTGACCCTGGTGGTCACCTGCGGGTTCTTGCTGGCGTGGTCGAAGATCGCGATCTATTATCCGAATCCGTTTTTCCGGCTCAAGCTCGGACTTCTCACTCTGGTGACGATTCATGCGCTGGTATTCCGGAGGAGCGTTTACCGCAACACCCGGGAACTGGATCGCAGTCCGGTTATTCCGGGCCGGGCGAAGCTGGCGGCGGCACTGTCATTGGTTCTCTGGATCGGACTGGTGTCGGCGGGCCGCTGGATCGGATACTGGGAGCCGAAGGCCGCCGCTCCGCCAACCACGGCACAGGTTAACTAGCCGCAGGCGTTTCTAAGTGGCCGCAGGCGCTTCAAGATCTTCCTCAATGCGCGGCTGGACGTTGCGACGGATCAGGATCGAGAGGACGACGGTGGTGGCCAGGGTTAGCGCACCGCCGGTCACGTGCGCTGATACCGTTGCGACAACAAGTGGAACAGTATCGTCGGCCATCGACTTCATGGTGAGCGTGGTGATGCCGAGGAACACCTGACCGAAGGCGACGCCCAACAACGTCTTCGCGGCCGCAGGCAGTGCACGGTGTGCGGGGAACTGTTGCAGAACACATATAGCTTCAAACAGAATCACCAGCGCGACAAACATTGCGCCCAGCACGTGCGGCAGTAGCGTGACGACCTTTTGGCGAAAGGCCGCGCCGAGCGAGATCTGCAGCAGCACCAGAACCGGAGTCGTGATGGCTAGAGACCGCATGGATGGCCAGCCGTAATCGAAGACCAGCTCCGGGCCGCGACTCCAGGCTGGGGAGGTAACCGCCGAAATGGCGACCACAGCCGCAAAGAGAAGCGGAGCCAGGCACGCGTGCAGGACTCCCGCAGTGCGCGGGACCACCGATTGCACGTAGGGGAGTCCCGTGAGTCCTTCCAAGACGGCAATCGCCAATGTGACCCAGCCCAGGCGGCGGGATTCCGGGCGCGAATTATCGCGAATCAGCCAGAGCACCAGGCCGAAGGTCAGCACGATCAGCGCGATCCCCGCGGGGCGGTGCGCCGACGCGACCGCAAGCCCCAGTTGCGTTCCGGGGCCGACCACGGCGCCGTCTACTATCAGCAGGAGTGCGCCGAATGCTAGAACAATTGCGAACCGGTGCAGCCACGGATTTTTCATGTCGACTGTTCCATCATATGACCGGCGCCCGATGCGTAACCGGATTGACACGTTTCCGGACTTTTAGTACCATCGGCGCTAGGTTAGTCAAGGGAAAAGGGGAGTGATGCGCGTATTGAGATCTCTGTTGTATCTCGCTGTTTTTGTCTTCGTACTGGGAACCTGTCTTTGGGGACAATCTACCTCCCAGATTCAAGGGATCATCGAGGACCCCGCCGGGGCCGCGATTCCTGGCGCCGAGATCAAGGCCACGCAGACCGACACCGGCCTGGTGCGGACGGCTACCAGCTCTGCCGATGGAACCTACGTTCTGGCGAACCTACCCATCGGTCCGTACCGCTTGGAAGTGACCAAGCCAGGATTCAGCACCTACGTACAAACCGGAATCGTCCTGCAGGTGGCGACCAATCCGACCGTGAACGTCGCGCTCAAACTCGGTACGGTCAGCGAAAGCGTGCAGGTGGAATCCAACGCCACGCTCGTGGAAACCCAGTCCACCAGTGTCGGCGGATTGATTGACAACAAGCGAATTGTCGACCTGCCGCTCAACGGGCGCAACCCGGTGGAGCTGATCCAGCTCGCCGGCGCGGCGGTTCCCGGAGGCACGAACGGTACGGCGGGTTTTCCAGGCGGCTTGAATATCTCGGTTGCGGGCGGCCTGCTTTCGGGAATCGGGTACTCGCTGGACGGCACCATGTATAACAACCTGTTTGATGCCGTGAATCTCCCGTTCCCGTTCCCGGACGCCTTGCAGGAATTCAAGGTGGAGACCAGCACGCTCACGGCTCAGAGTGGAACCCATGCCGCGGCGGCGGTCAGCGCTGTGGTGAAGTCGGGCACAAACGACTATCACGGCGACCTGTTCGAGTTCCTGCGGAATGGCGATATGAACGCCCGCAACTTTAAGGCTCTCAGGCGCGATACACTCAAGCGCAACCAATTTGGCGGAACGCTGGGCGCGCCGATCATACGGAACAAACTGTTCTATTTCGTCGGGTACCAGGCCACCAGAACGCGATCCGACCCGGCCGACCGCACGGGCTTTGTTCCAACGGCCCAAATGCTGGCGGGAGATTTCAGCGCCTGCTCCACCTTCCCAGCCACGCTGAAAGATCCGACGGCAGCGGGCGGAATTTTCCCCGGCAAGCAGATTCCGGTCACGCGCTTCAACCAGCAGGCCTTGAACATCGTGAAGCTGTTGCCCAAGTCGAACAGTCCCTGCGGCGACACGCCTTTTGGCCCGGTGATTCAAACCAACGAGTATCAGGTGCTCGGCCGGGTGGATTATCAGCTCAGCAGCCGGCAGCAGATCTTCGGACGGTACATGGCGACGACCTTCCTGCAACCTGCTTCATTCGCGCTCAGCCACAATCTTCTCGACTCTGCCTCCGGCGGTCTGGATGACTTGGCGCAGACCTTCGCCATCGGACACACGTACCTAATCTCACCCACGGTAGTGAATGCGTTTCGTGGATCGGTGAATCGCGTCGCCGTTCACCGCTTCAACGACCCTTACTTCTCGGGTTGCGATATCGGCGTGAAGATGACCTGTTTCGTCCCGAATCAGACCGTGGTCACGGTAAGCAGCGGCCCTAACATCGGTATCGGAACAGCAATCCAGGCTTCATTCATACCCACCGATTACAC
>JAOAPR010000038.1 GCA_025463005.1 Bryobacterales bacterium
CGTCGCCCACCGGAAACGCACCCGGTTTCTTGACGTTGCCGATCACGAACACACGTCCGGCTTCGGGTACGCGCACTTCTTCATCACCCTCGAGGATCACGTTGGCGACGGGTTCCGCCGTATTGATCAAATCTTTTACTGCAATTCTCTGGGTGACTGTCCCGGCACGCGTAACCAGGATTTCCCCGCCCGCTTCCGCGCTCACTCCCTCGGCGCGCGTCAGCGCCTCGAGCAACGTCACCGGATGTGTGGCCTCGAACGTCAGCGGATGCCGAACCGCGCCCGCCACGCGAATCGAACGGCTCGCGTACTCGGCGATGGTGATCACGACAGACGGATCCACCAGGATTTTCGCGTCTCCTAGAGCAACGCTTACGCGCTGTTCAAGTTCGGCGGGCGTGGTTCCGCGAGCCTCGATCGGGTTCTTGAGCATGGGCAGCCGGATTAACCCGTCCACGCTCACCCGAACCGAACGCGACAGCTCCGGCGCGCCATATACCGAAATCGCCAGTAGATCGCCCGCAGCGATGGGCCGCGGCGGCAGATTAGCTCCCAATTCGATCGAGCCCGAGGGGAGACGCGCTTGTCCTGACATTTGTGCCACGAGAAGAGACAATCCGCAAACGACGTCGCGCCACATCACGCTTGCACCGCCTTTTTCCACGCGCGTTCCGGCACGATATCCTGCCGATCAAGTTCAACCGCAATCGAGCGTTGCAACAATTCGACGCCAACCACCAGTCGAAGGGCGTCTTTGGTCCGAAGCAGAGTGCCTTCCAGTCCGCGCATGGGACCGTGCTCCACTCTCACCCGGTCCCCGGCCTTCAGATATGGCCAGGGCGCCAGCGGCAGATTCAATGCCAGCAGCTGCTGGATGCCTGCGATTTCAAGATCGTCCAACGCGGTCATTGTCCCTCCGAAGCCCACGATTTTCGCGACCCCAGGCGTATCCAGCACCCGAATTCGTTCGCTCAAATCGAAATGGCACAGCACATATCCCGCAAACAGCGGCAGGTCCACATCTTTCACGCGATCCGACCACTGCCGCCGGCTGCGATACAACGGCACCAGCGTCTCCAGCCCCTTCGACTGGAGCGCTTTCTCGGTTTGCCGCTCGTGCTGATACTGCACCGTCAGCGCGTACCATCGTGCTTGTTCGGAGGTGACTTCAGGCGTAGTGTTTTCGGACATGGCTCTCGCTTCGTGAGTCCCAGCAATGCTTCCTTCCGGATCGCGAAGGGAACTGCTTGCTACGAGAGTTTGTGGGAAACCGCGGGGGATCGTCTCAGAGAGAACCGGGGAAATCAACCCTAGACTAGCGCCAGAATTCGTACCACTTCCGCACAGGGGATTCCGCTTCGGGCAAATGCATCGCTTCACCCTTGAGCGCGGCGCCGGGATTTGTGACACACAGCGCTTCGGCCAACGCATCCCCGTACTGGTTACGCAGCCATGCGCGTGCTTGATCCATCACCGGCGGCCTTCGCTCGCAATCGTGGCCGTCGCTGGCGACCACGTGCACCACTCCCCGGTCCAGAAGCTCCCGCGAAAAATCCTGCGCGCGCCGGCCGAAGCCGCCCGTCAGGCTCTGCGCCGTCAATTGTACGCGCGCGCCCGCTTCCACCCATTTGGCGATGGTGTCCGCGCGCTGCCGCAGGAGTCCGTTTCGCTCGGGATGAGTGATCACGGGCATCATTCCCGCATCGCCCAGACGCGCGAAAATCTCATCCGTATTCCTGAAGATCAGCAGCTCGGAAAACTCGACCAGCAAGTAGCTCTGCTGGTTGATGGTGTATTTCCGGGGATGATCGATCGCATCCTGAATATTGTCGAAACTCAGATGAAAATCGCAGCCGGTATACAGCCGCAGTGCAGCGCCCGCGGCTTCCCGGACCTGTGCGATCCGCTCGGCAATCCGCTCGGGGTCAAACTCATATTCGAGGTTCGCGTGAGGCGTCGCGACCAGGTCGGTGGTGCCGTGCTCGGCCGCCATCCGTACCATCGCGAGTGAATCTTCCAGTGTCCGCGCGCCGTCGTCCAGACCGAACAGCACGTGGCTGTGAATGTCGATCAAACCTCAATCTTAGCGTTGCTCAGCCGTTGTAAAAACCGGCCGCGGCTGCCATCGTCTTGAGGCCGACGAACAGCGCCCACGGAAAAGCGATGCCGGCGAGAGCTTTCCCGAAGCTGATCCTGCGGGCCGCGGCAGAGACTCCGATGGCCAGCAACACGATAATCCACAGCGAAAACAGGTCGATGGACGATCCCAAGGCGCGCAGTGCGGCCGGCGCGTCCGGGCTCAGGTAGGCGCCCACGTTCAACATCAGTGGATTCTGCAGGTTGAAGTCTTCCGGATCCTTCAAGAACAGCACCACCATAGACAGCGCCGTTTGTATGTTGAGCGGAAGAAACGCATAGGCCACGATCGCCATCATGCGTTTCAAACCGACACCAGCGCTCATAATTGTGTCAAAGAGGAACATCAGGATAACCGCAACGATGAAGACGTAGACCAGTGATATGAGAGCAGAGCCGTAGCCTACGTACTTGTAGAATCCGGCGGTGGTCCTAATCAGTTGTTCGCGCTGCGCAGCGGGCATGTTCTGCGTGTTGGGGCTGCGCTCAATCGCAGGCCGGATTACCGATTCCCAACCCACGCGCTGGGTGAACGCGTTCAGATAGATAGTGCTGAGAATGGCCCCTATGATGAGCGGGATCCACCACCTCGGCCGCCGAGCGATGTCGGCGAATGCCTTGCCGGGCGAGAAAAATACACCGGCGAGTCGAGCGGCTTCGCTCACCTGCGGCTGCTCGGGCTGCGCGTCCAGTGGCGGTGGCCCAGGCGCCGGTTGGGGAGTCATAATTTCGGGTGGGCGCTTACTGTCCAAACAAGTACGAGCACAAGCAGCAAATGCAGTCGGCGACATACATCCGGGGCTTCTCTTGTGCCGCCACCAGCGCCACCCCGCCCACCAGAAGCGCAATCACGACCTTCGATGCAGTCTTCATGTCACCTCTCCTGGCGTGCAGTATCACACGAGGCGCTGCGCAACGCAACGGTAGGATCTGTGGATTAGCAGAGCGGGCGTTATCCGCCGATGGAGTACATCGGCCGCGGCGGCGGCACGAACTTCTGCGTGTTGATCTCGTGCCCCAGCCATTTATCGGCCACGCAGCTCCGCACTGCGTCCACGATGGCCGAATCCGGCGCGTTCGAACGCAGCAGCGCCTTCACGTCGGTCTCGTCGATCGCAAACAGGCAGTAGCGCAGCTTGCCGTCCGAGGTCAGGCGCACGCGATTGCAGTTCAGGCAGAACGGCTTGCTAACGGACGCGATGAATCCCACGCGCCCGATACCGTCCTTGAAGCGGTATTCACTCGCCGGAGCCCGCGGATCGCCGTCCGGAATCTCCTCCAGCGGCCCGATCTCCCGCTGAAGCATTCCGAGCATCGTGTCCATTGTGAGGACGCGGTCGCGTTCCCACAGCCCCTGAGAATCGAGCGGCATGAATTCGATGTAGCGGATTTCGATATCGCGCTCGCGCCCGAAGCGGGCCAGCGGGACGATGTCGGCTTCCACCAGGTTCTTCACCGCGACGGCGTTGATCTTGATGGGACCGTAACCCAGCTTCCGGCAGAGCTCGATGCCTTCCAGCACTTTTTCCAGATCGTCGCGCCGCGTGATGTGCCGGAACCGGTCCCGGTCCAGCGTATCCAGGTGTACGTTGATCCGCCGCAATCCGGCGTCGTACAGCTCCTGGGCGTGCTGGCCCAGCAAAACGCCGTTGGTGGTCAGGGCCAGGTCCTGGATACCGGGGATCGCCACCAGCTTGCGAATCAACTGGGGAAGACCCTTACGGACCAGCGGCTCGCCCCCGGTGACACGTAGCTTGCGGATGCCCATGGTGACTGCAACCCGCACAAAATGCTCGATTTCCTCGAACGTCAGGATGTTCTCGCGGGGCTCGAACTTGACCCCTTCCTCGGGCATGCAATAGAAGCAGCGGATATTACAGCGGTCGGTAACGCTGATTCGCAGGTTGTCGTGCACGCGTCCGAAGCTGTCGACGAGGGGGGTCACGTTGTCCTACAACTCTATTGTAGTCCCGCGCAGCCGGTCATTCCATTTCAGCAGGGCGTACAACGCCCCGAACAGCCCCACCGCCAGGGCGGCCATGTGCCAGGTGTGCCCCTTGATCCAGGCCGTCGAATTTTCTCCTAATTCGGCGCCCAGGTAGGCGAGACCGGCGTACCGGGGAATCCGGGCCGCGGCCATCACCAGCATGAAACGCGTACGGCTCACCCCCATCGCGCAAGCGCAGGCGGCGAACACCTTCAGTGGCAGGATCGGAATGGGCAGCAGCGCCGAGATGAAAACCGTGACCATGCCGTAGCGCTGAGCCCAGGCCCGGAAGCGCTTCCCGCGCTCCGATATCGCATAGCGCAACAGAAACTTGTCTCCGCCTCTGCGCATAACCTCGTAAAAAACCAAGCTGCCGAGCAACGAGCCCGCGGTCGCCAGCACCGCGCACAGAATGGCCGCATCGGGCCGCTCGATGGTCACCAGCAACAACAGCACGTCCGTGCCGCTGGGATTGGGAATGCCGAGCGATTCCATAAAGGACAGTACGAAAACGCCCAACGGCCCCCAGGAGACGAGAATCTGTATAAACCGCTTCATCCGCCCTTTTCGGCCAGCCCTCGCAGTGCTGCTTCGTCGATCACTTTCACCCCCAGGGTAGTCGCCTTGTCGAGTTTCGACCCGGCCTCGGCTCCGGCTACCAGGTAACTGGTCTTCTTGCTTACCGAACCGGACACCTTGCCGCCGGCGTTCTCAATGAGATTCGTCGCCTCATCGCGCGACAGATCCGGAAGCGTTCCGGTGATTACGAACGTCATTCCCGCCAGCGGACCTCCGGCCTTGCGCTTGGCCTCGTACTTGAAGGGTAGCCTTTCCTCGCGAAGCCGGTCGATGAGCTCCCGGTTGTGCTTCTCGTGAAAGAACCGCCGGATGCTCTGCGACACCTTGGGGCCGACTTCTTCCGCCCTCTGCAATTCCTCCTCATCCGCCTGGGCGATTTTGTCCAGATCGCCGAACGCGTCCGCCAGAAATTGCGCCGTGCGCTCGCCGACAAATGGGATTCCCAGCCCGCTCAGGATCCGCGGCAGGGGCTGCTTTCGAGACGACTCGATATTCGCCAGCAGCTTCTCTGCCGACTTCTTACCCATGCGCTCCAGCTCCACCAGATCGTCAAGGGTTAACCGGTATAGATCGGCGACGTTTTTCACTAGTCCGCTATCGACCAACTGAGATACCAGGGCCTCTCCCATTCCGTCGATATCCATGACGCCGCGTGCCGCGAAGTGCAGTACGGACTCTTTCAGCCGCGCCGGACAATTCGTGTTGATGCAGCGGCTGACGGCTTCGCCTTCGGCCCGCACGATTTCGCCGCCGCAGACCGGGCAGTGCCGCGGCATACGGAACGGAATACGGTGCTCGCCCTGGCGAACTACACGGACCACCTTGGGAATCACATCGCCGGCGCGCTCGACCAGAACCCGGTCGCCGCCCTCGACGTCCAAGCGCCCGATCTCATCCTCGTTGTGCAGCGTGGCCCGCGAAACCATCACGCCCCCGATGTTGACCGGCTTCAGCCTGGCCCAAGGCGTCACAGCGCCCGTGCGGCCGACGTTCACCTCGATGCTCTCGAGCAGTGTTTCTGCCTGGCGCGCGGCGAACTTATAAGCGATCGCCCAGCGAGGAGCTTTCGCCGTCCATCCCAGGCGGTTCTGCTGCTCCACCGAGTCCACCTTGATCACCACACCGTCAATTTCGAACGGCAGCGAATCGCGTTTCTCTTCCCACTGCTTACAGAACGCGACCAGCCGGTCGATATCCTCGAATCGCTGGCTGTGAGGATTCACCTTGAAACCAAGCTTCTTGAGTGCTTCGAGTGCTTCCGACTGGGTCTTTTGCGCCGGAGCGCCGTCGGCCAGCAGAAAATACGTAAAGTACTCGAGCTGCCTCGATGCAGTGATGCCGGGATCGAGCACCCTCAGCGATCCGGCTGCCGCATTGCGCGGATTCGCAAAAAGGCGCGCGCCGTTCGCCTCTTGCTCGGCGTTGAGCTTCTCGAACGCCTTCTGATTCAGCACCACTTCGCCGCGGGCTTCGAGGTTCGCTCGATGCCCTTTTAACTGCAGTGGAATACTGCGAATGGTGCGTGCGTTTTCCGTGACGTCCTCGCCGATGGTTCCGTCGCCGCGGGTCAGCGCCTGCGCGAGTTTGCCGTTGCGATAATGCACGGCCATCGACACTCCGTCCATCTTGAGCTCGGCCACATAGGCGTAGGCTTCGCCGTCTTTGAGCAGGCCGCGCACGCGCCGGTCGAAGTCGCGCAGTTCCTGCTCGCCCAGCGCATTATCCAGGCTGAGCATGGGACTCGAGTGCGGAACTCTGACGAACCCTTCGCGCGGTTTTCCGCCCACACGCTGCGTCGGAGAATCCGGCGTCAGGAGCTCCGGATGAGCTTTTTCGAGCGCCTTCAGCTCGCGCATCAGCACGTCGTATTCGGCGTCCGTGATCTCGGGCGCGTCCATGACGTGATAGAGATACTCGTGATGGCGCAGCTTCTCGCGCAGGTCTTCTATTTTTTGGGCGACGGTTGTCACGTATAATGAACGAATTGCATCGTTTCGCCAGCCGGTCCTGATCTACAACCCCGCCGCTGGCGTTTCGCGGCGCAATCCGGCACTTATTCTTCAACGTACCATTGCCGCGCTTGCCCGCGTCGATCTCTCTCCTCGCCTGCTTCCGACCTCCGCACCCGGAGAAGCCGGTTCGCTGGTCCAGAAAGCGATACACCAGGGCGCCGACCTGGTGCTGGTTCTCGGCGGCGACGGCACTGTGAACGAAGTGGTTCAGGGCCTGGCTCACTCCAACGTCCCGTTGGGCGTTTTACCGGGCGGGACGGCCAACGTCCTGGCGATGGAGTTGAAACTCGGCTCACGCTCGGAAGCCGCCGCCCGCAGGTTGGTAGCCTTCGAACCCCGCCCGGTGGCTCTCGGGCGGATCACGGGCAATTTCGGCTCGCGTTATTTTCTGCTCATGGCCGGCGCGGGCCTGGACGCCAACATCGTGTACGAAGTCAGCGCCGGTCTTAAGAACGCGGCCGGCAAGCTGGCTTATTGGGCCGCCGGATTGTCGCGTTTTTTCAAGCACGTGGAGCAACTTGAGGTACGTATCGACGACCAAGTGCACCAATGCGGCTTCGCGCTGATCAGCAGGGTCCGCAACTACGGAGGCGACCTCGAGATCGCCACCGGCGCCTCGCTGCACGATGACGATTTCGAGGTGGTTCTGTTCGAAGGATCGCACCCGTTGCGTTACGCTTGGTACATGTTGAACGTGGCGGCCAGACGCGTGCAGCGGCTGCCCGGCGTGCGCGTCCTGCGCGCCCACCACGTTGAAATTCTGACCGAGGCGCCCGTCCAGATCGACGGGGAATACCTGGGCCGCCAGGCGGTCTCAATCGACATCGTGCCCGGCGCGCTCAACTTGCTTCTGCCGCCTAAGCATGGATAACGTCACCCATACGCTGGTCGGCCTGATGCTGTCCCGCGCGGGCCTGAATCGCGGCGAAAAGGGGACGCCCCTGATGCTGATGCTCGCGGCCAACGCGCCCGACATGGACACCTACCCGTTTTTCACGGATAGCCTCACTTATCTTCAGGTCCACCGCAGCTATCCGCACTCCTTTGCCTTCGCGCCACTGGTGGCACTGGTTCCGCTGCTACTGGTGAAGCTGTTCACGCGCACGCGAGTGACAGGAGTTACGCTGGCCACGTATGGGGGATGCCTGGTCGCCGTGCTCAGCCATCTGCTGCTCGATTGGACCAACGTCTACGGCGTACGCTTCCTGCTGCCCTTCGACGCCAAATGGTACCGGCTCGATACCACCAATATCATCGACCCCGTGATTCTCGGCTTGCTGCTGGCGAGCCTTGCCATGCCGGCGCTGATCGGACTGGTCAGCTCCGAAATCGCCGGGAGGAAATCGGCTGGACCAAAGCGAGGGTGGGCCTGGTTCGCGCTGGTAGCGTTATTGGTCTACGATGCCGGCCGCTGGATGGCGCACGAACACGCCATTTCGCTGATTGATGCGCATTATTACAAAGGCGCTCCGGCCCGGCGCATCAGCGTGGTCCCCGACAACCTGGGATTCCGCTGGCGGGGCATAGTGGAGGGCGAAGGTTTCGTCTACGAGGTGCCCGTCAGCCTGATGGGCGATTTCGACCCTGCCGGCGGCCACACTGATTACCCTGCGATCTCTTCACCTGCTATCGACGCGGCCCGGACGACGCGCACCTTCCAGGTGTTTGAGAATTTCGATCAGCTTCCCTTCTGGAGCCTGCTGCCAGTGGACGACACGGTGCGGGTGGAGCTACTCGACCTCCGTTTTGGATCGGTTCGGAATCCCCGATTCGAGGCTGTCGCGTTTGTAGAGCCCGACAACCGCGTCGCTCGCGCCTACGTCACCTTCAGCGGCGCGCGATAGTTGCCGCGCGCCGCTTTCCGCGGTACTCGTCAAAAGTTGAACCGCAGCGCTAACTGCAATTGCCGGTTGGTCCCCGAACCGACCGTGTTAGACACAGTCTGGGTGAGTGCGCCGTAATTGCCGCCGGCCGCGGCTGCTGTGTAGGGCTGGCCGGGTTGGATGACTCCCGTTGCGTCCGCCAGCCTGGCTTGAGAGCCGCTAACGGTTGCGTAATTTGGAACCTGGTACACCGCGCTATTGAGAATGTTGTAGCACTCCGCTCGGAATTCCAAGTTCATGGTCTCTTTGATCGGGAACTTCTTGGAAACCGTCAAGTCCACTTGGCTGATGCCCGGGCCCCGCAGAGCATTTCGCCCCAGGTTGCCGTAGGTACCAGGCTGCGGCATGGCAAACGCTGCAGGGTTGATGTAAAGCCAGCCTCGGTCGTGAAGATAGGGATCCACTCCGGGAACCAAGTCGGGCCGTGCCACATTGCGGCTTTGACCGCCTCCAGGAACGTTGACCAATGGTGTGGTCTGTACAACGCCATTCAATACACTCGGGGTCGTAGTAATAGCCCCCGTCGTGTTGTTTCGGTACACGATTGCCGCCCGCGCGATTTCCACATCGATCGGCAGACCGGTTCGCGCGTTGAAGAGGGTGCCGAGCTGCCAGCCGCCCACCAGCCCCTTCGCGAGCGCGCTGGCATTCGATCCATATCTCTTGCCACTACCAAACGGTACTTCGTACAGCAAGCTAAAGTTGAAGCTCTGACGGACGTCGGAAATGTTGTCGCCATATTCCGATGCAAAGCTATAGTTGTTGGACGAGCTTCGGGCATCTTTCGAGCCGTCGCTGTTACCGATGCTGTGCGACCACACGTACTGCGAACCTAGCGTCAGCCCTTGTGAGAAACGCCGGTTGAACAAAACCTGCAGCCCATTGTAGTGGTCGTTGCCGCCGCTGGTCTTCGTGTCGATCTCAGCGAACTGATTCGTAACGGTGGTTCCGTTCACCACGCTGAACTCGCGCACCGGGGTCCCTACCCCGGTGGTGGGATTCATCACCACGCCGGTGATCCTATTGGTAATGCCACGCAAGAACAGGTTGCGGCCCTGGCTTCCCACGTATGCTACGGTGAGCACGGAGTTCGCGGGCAATTCCTGCTGGATCGAGGCGGAGTATTGGAGAATCTTTTCCGGGATCTGGTAACCCGGAAGGTAAGCCCGCGGCTGGAATCCCAGATTCGGATCGCTGACGTTGAAGCCGGAGAGAATAGCCTGCGCATCGGCAGGGAAAGTCAGCAGCGGCCCGCTGGTAATGGTCCGGTTGATTCGATCGTTTTGCGCCGGCTGGGTTTGCCCTTCACCCAGGCCGGGGCCGTAATAGTAGCCGGCCCCTACGCGGAACACCGTCTTATTCGCCAACTTCGCTGGCGACCAACTCAACCCGAGCCGCGGCCCGAAGTTGGTCTTCTTCATTGTGTACCAATCGCCGGTGTAGTTGGGAATGAGTTTACCAGTGGGGACGTCAAACCAAAGAACCTTGTTGTTCTGCTCGCGGAGCGGGCTGTAGTATTCATAGCGCAGCCCGTAGTTCATGGTGAAGTTAGGCCGAATCTTCCATTCATCCTGCACGTAGCCGATATAGAAGGTCTGCCGCATATCAAAATACCCAGACTTGCCCGTAAATGGGCTGAGGTCGTTCGTATTACCGATGATGGTGACGTTCGACGGCGTGCCGGCCATAAAGCCTTGAATGCCGTTGAAACTGTAGGTGGTGCCTCCCAGGAACGCGTTCCTGATCTGCTGAGGCCGGATTTCCACTCCCACCTTGATGCTGTGATTTCCGTGAATCACGCTCAAACTATCGATGAACGACAGGGAGTAATTAGTGTACGGCGCGGCCTTGCCGCTGAAGGCGCTGGAGACCTTGATCTGGCCGGTAGGCGAAGCGTAACTCGAGGTGCCGTCCAACGTCTGCACGCCGGTCAGACTGATCGTGACGCCGTCCAGGTTCACTCCGGGAACTTGCGGGGCGACTCCACTCACGCGAGTCTTCGACCCGTTGAAACCGAATTTGGCTTCGTTGATCACGGTCGCAGACAGCACCCGGTTGTAGCCCAGCACCAGGTTTTGGGGGACGACGGTCTCCGTCGAACCGCTGCCCGTGGAATCGAACGGGATCGCTCCGTAACCCTGATCGCGGCTGTAGCGAAGGTAGATCTTGTCTTTAGCGCTGGCTTGGTAGTCGAACCGAACGTTGCCGGAATATTCGTCAATGGAGCCAGGTACTAGAACCGTGGCTCGGTCAAAGAATGGGCTTGATGTGGAGAACTGCCCGACCGGGAAAGCGCCCAGCACCGGTCTTATGACCGGATTGATACAAGTTACTGACGTAGCGGACGGCGTCTCTCCCGGACCGCAATCGCGAGCAGCACGAATAGCGCGACTCGGGGTGTTTTGGACGAACGGCTGAGACGTCCTTTGCTTCAGTGTTTCGATGCCCGCGAAAAAAAATAGTTTATCCTTCACGATCGGGCCGCCCACCGATCCGCCAAATTGATTCAGGCGTAAAATCGAGGGATTGGCCCCGTCGAACTCATTGCGCGCATCCAGCGCGTCGTTCCGGAAGTATTCAAATAGGCCACCGTGGTAATCGTTGCCGCCGCTTTTGGTGATAAGGCTGATTTGCCCGCCTGTTCCGGTTCCAAATTCCGCCGGATAGTTGCTGGCGTCTACCCGAAACTCCTGCACATTTTCCAGGCTGGCTTGCAACCGGAATACACTGCCCATCTCGCCGCCGATGTTGCTCGGATTGTTGCTGATGATGCCGCCGCCTTCGACCCCGTCATAACGGATCGCGTTCTCCTCAAAGGAGCGGCCATTAAAGCGGACATCGTCGAAGCTACCGCCTCCGAAGTTCACGGCGCCCGGCGTCATGAGGTAGAGCTGCGAGATCTGCCGGCCGTTGATCGGCAGTTCGGCGACTTCCCGCGCGCTGACGTTCGCGCCAATCGCTGCGGAGCTGGTATCGATCACAGCCAAAGCGCCGCCGGAAACTTGCACTTCGGTGGCGACCGCCGCCACTTGCATGGAGATGTTTAAAGTTCGCTCTTGTCCGACCTGCAGAGCAACCCCACTGAACTCTGCCGGTGCCATTCCAGCCACCTCGGCTCTCACCGTATAGGCAGAAGGCCCGAGTTGCGTGACAACATAGACGCCTTGGTCATTCGCCGTCGCCTTGCGGACTTGGCCGGTTTTCTCATTCTTGACCGTGATCTCTGCGTTCTGCAGCACGGCATTCGTTGCGTCCGTAACTGTGCCAGTAATGCGGCCAGTGTCGCTCTGACCGTAGATGAAGGGCAACAGCAGGGTCGCGAGAAGGGTAGTACGTGCAATTCGAGTTTTCATGTTAGTTCTCAGAGCACGTCGCCGTGGACGTCGAGGGATTCTCGGATTGGCCCCACGCCGCGACTCCGAGCAATAGCGATAAAGGAATCTGTCTCATCGGGCCAAAGGTAACAAGGACCCGGTTACAGGATGATGAATAGACCGCCACAAATCGGCAAACTTGGCAGCAGCGCATTAGCGCCAAGGTCGCCGGGGCCAGTTGTTACATTACCGCCACTGATTTGTCATCGAATCGTAACGCATCATTCATAGAATGGTGGTGTCTATTTGATGAATTTTCACAAACGTAATTCTTACGTACTCTCCATGAAAAAATTAACTTGTATGCTTGTGGTAGCCACAGGTGCGGCGTTCTCCGCCTTCGCCGCCGAACCTGACTCGCCGGCCTCGGACCTGGCCACCTTGAAAGCCCTTATCACTCAGCAGCAGCAACAGATCGATCAGCTCCGCCAGACGCTTCAAGAGCAGAGCCAATTGCTCGAGGTGCTGGCTGGACGCGAGGCGCAGCCCGTGCGCTCGGCTGAAATCGCGTCCCTGGCGCCTATACTTCCCTCCGTGACGGCAGCGGTCGCTTCGCCGGGGCCTCAGGCTCCGCCCAACCCGACGCAAGCGGCTTCCGATCTCGCTCCGCGTATCGATAGCCTTCAGAAAGCCATCGACAGCATCAATGCTAACCTGCGCGGCTTCCGCTTCAGTGGCGATTTCCGCTATCGCTTCGATCTCGGCCTGCGCTCTGGCAATTCGTTCGCTGGTCCTTTACAGAACGCCCGCGCGCGCTACAGAGTCCGGCTGAATGTCGACAAGGATCTCGCCCCTGGGCTCAGTTCGCACCTGCAATTGTCGACCGGTCCTTACGTCACCCAAACCACCAACGACCAGGACTTCGCCGGTGTCGCGGTGAAACACCCATTTTCGATTGCCGAAGCCTGGATTCAGTACAAGAAGAAAAACTTTACGACCCGCGGCGGCCGCATGGAAGAAGTGTTCGCCGATAACATGCGCTTACTCTGGGATGACGACGTCCGCCTGAATGGGTTCGAGGCCCGTTACAAGGTCGGCCTTTCCAAAACCACTAGTCTCGAATTCCGAGCGGGCGAGTATATCCTGACCAACCCCAACACTCCGATCGTCGCGCCCGGATCTCCGTTCTTGGCTGCTGGATACCGGGTCGGTCAAAAGCTTCGCGACACCACTCTCCTCCATCCCGGATTCATATTGCGGACCCAGACCGGCAAGTGGACGTATCAGTTGTATGGAACGTATTCCTGGTATCGCAATGCGGATCAGATTCAGTTGGCTTCCACGGCCGCGGGACCCGCGGTGGTCATCAACCCCGCAATTGGCTTGATGCTGTCAGGCCCACTCACGGCTTCCGGCAACGCGGTCACCACACCGGGAGGCGCGATGTTAGCCGCCCGGCACTGGGAGATACCACACGGCGGCCTTCGCATCGACTACGCCGACTTTAAAATTGGAAACAGGCCCATGCCCTTCTGGACCGACCTCCAGGGCTCGATCAACGCAGGCACCGGATCGGATCGTAGCGCCTTCATGGCTACAGCGAACTTAGGCGCGATCAACAAGTTCGGGGATGTCCGTTTCGTCTATCAATTCGCTCGCAAGGAAGCGAACTCGATGATTTCCCAGTTGACCGATGACGACCTCGGTACCGGCACCGGCGTCAACATTCGCGTAAACGCCGTTCGCTTCGACGTCGGTCTCACCCGCTTTCTTCAATGGCAGAACCTGTTGTTCATTCAGGATCCCATTGAAGGCAACCGGCCCGGCTTTTTCGTTACACTCCCTAAAGGAAGCAACACCACCTATCGCTATCTGGGCCAGCTCGCGTTTACATTCTAGGCCCCGGAGACACACATGACAATCAAGAAACCGATCTGGATTCTAGCCGCGGCCCTTTCGCTGGCAGCCTGCAGTTCCGGCCCCCAGCAGATCCTGATAAACGGCGGCGGCGCCACTTTCCCCTACCCGATGTACTCAAAGTGGTTCGACGAATACCATAAGCTATTCCCGAACGTCCAAATCAATTACCAGTCGCAGGGCTCCGGGTTCGGCGTGAAGCAGGTGACCGAAGGAACGGTTACGTTCGGTGCGAGCGATCAACCCATGACGGATGAACAGATCGCCGAGTTCCGCCAAAAGCGCAATACCAACATTCTCCATTTCCCGACGGTTCTGGGCGCTGATGTTCCTACTTACAATGTCCCGGGCGTTTCCACCGACTTGAACTTCACTCCCGAAGCGTTAGCCGGGATCTTCCTGGGCAAGATCACGAAATGGAATGACAAAGCGATCACCTCGGCCAACGCCGGCGTGAAGCTTCCTTCAAGCGAAATCGTCGTGGTTCATCGCTCCGATGGCAGCGGCACATCCTATATCTGGACCGATTACCTCTCCAAGGTCAGTGACGAATGGAAAACCAAGGTCGGAAAAGGAACGTCGGTAAACTGGCCAGTCGGGCTCGGCGGTAAAGGGAATGAGGGTGTATCGGGTCAAATCAAGCAGACTCCCAACTCTATCGGCTACGTGGAATTGATCTACGCGGTTCAGAATAAGATGACTTACGGGAAAGTTCGAAACCGGTCCGGAGCCTTTGTCAAAGCGGATCTGATGTCCGTCACCGCTGCGGCTGCCGGGGTCGAGATGCCTGACGATTTCCGCGTTTCCATCACCGATCCCACGGGTCCGGACGCCTATCCTATCGCGTCCTTCACCTGGCTGCTGATTCCCGAGGAAATTCAAGACAAGCAAAAAATGAACGTCATGCGCGATTTCCTGAAATGGATGCTCGGCCCCGGTCAAGGTATGACCGTTGAATTGTTATATGCGCCGCTGCCTCAACCCGTAGTCACCAAGGAACAGGCCGCGATCGCTAAAATACACTGACGTGGCTACCGCTCCGGCAACTCTTCCGCGCCCTCATTCTTTCGCTCAGCGCCTGCGCGCCGGAGACTCGATCGCCTACACCATCACGTTTGCTGCGTCCGCCACCATCATTCTGATCACCGGTCTGCTGGCGTATTATCTCTGGACCGGCTCGGCGCTGACGCGGCAGCGTTTCGGCTGGAACTTCATATTCACTTCAACTTGGGATCCGGTGGCCGGGCAGTTCGGAGCGTTGCCGTTCATCTACGGGACCCTGGTCACCTCTTTTCTCGCTCTGCTGATTGCGGTGCCGACCGGGCTCGGGGCAGCGATATTTCTGGCTGAGCTCGCTCCGCGCCGGCTATCCGATGCACTGACCTTTATGATCGAGCTGCTGGCTGCCGTTCCCAGCGTGATCTACGGGCTGCTCGGCATCTTCCTGCTGGTTCCGCTGCTTCAATCGAAGGTCGTCCCGGCGCTCCAAGCTGTCTTTGGCTTCCTGCCGATCTTTTCCGGAACGTTTCACGGAGTGAGCCTGTTCTCGGCGGGCCTCGTGCTTGCGATCATGATCGTGCCGTTCATTATCTCGGTGTCCCGTGAAATCCTGTTAGCCGTTCCAAATGACCAGCGGGAGGCGGCCCTGGCCTTGGGCGCCACCAAATGGGAAAGCACGTGGAAGGTGGTTGTACCTTATGCCATGCGCGGCATCCTGGGCTCGGTGTTCCTGGCACTGGCGCGAGCCTTGGGCGAAACCATGGCCGTCACGATGGTGATTGGGAACACCCCTCGCATCCAGGCCTCGCTCTTGTCGCCCGGCTACTCGATCGCAGCCGTTATCGCCAATGAATTCACGGAAGCCACCAACGATTTCTACCTCCAGGCCCTAGTCGAGCTCGGCCTGGTTCTGTTCGCCCTTACTGTCGTGCTCAATGGACTGGCCCGGCTTCTGATTCTGACCACCGGCGGAGGCGTCAAGCGCCGATGACGCTCTCTTTCCGAAGACGGGCCGTGAACGCCGTGATGCTCACGCTGACCGGGCTGTGCACGGTTTTCGTGGCCGGAATTCTTTTCGTGATTCTCGGATACCTCGCATGGAACGGCGCACGCAGCCTCAGCATCGATTTCTTCACCAAACTCCCGGTCCCAATCGGCCAAACCGGAGGCGGCATGGCGAACGCCATCGTCGGCAGCGCCAAGGTGCTGTTGGTGGCGCTCCTGATGGGTGTGCCTATCGGATTCCTGGGAGGCGTCTACCTGGCCGAATTCGGCCAGAGCGCTTTCTCCTCGGTCGTGCGCTACGTCACGGATCTGCTTAACGGCGTTCCATCGATCGTGATCGGCATCTTCGCCTATGCGGTGGTCGTCAAGCAGATCGGCTTCTCCACTCTGGCCGGTGGATTCGCTCTCGGGATCATGATGATCCCCATCGCGCTTCGCACCACCGAAGAGTTTCTTCGCGCAGTACCGGTCAGCTTGCGAGAAGGATCCATGGCGCTCGGCGCGAGCAAAACGCGCACCATTTTTGCCATCGTTATCCCGGCCGCAAAGAGCGGCATACTTTCCGGACTAATGCTAAACTTGGCGCGTGTGGCCGGAGAGACTGCGCCCCTTCTGTTCACCAGCTTCGGATCCCCTTATTGGAGCTACGGGTGGCTACAGCCAACAGCAACCCTGCCCGTGATGATCTACACGTACGCGATTTCGCCCTACGAGGATTGGCACCGGCAAGCCTGGGCCGCCGGCTTCGTCCTGCTGACTTTGGTGCTCGCAGTGAATGTGGCGGCTCGCTTCGCGATCGGACGTTCGGCGAGCCATAGATGACCACCGTGACTCCCACCATGTTCACTCCTGCTCCTCCGGCCAATGAGAGCAAGCCTCAGGAGCACTCGGAGATCAAGATTCGCACCGAGGACCTCAGTTTTTATTACGGATCATTTAAGGCTCTGCACGAAATCACCCTGGAAATCCTGGAGCGGCGGATCACTGCTCTGATCGGACCCTCCGGCTGCGGCAAGTCCACCTTTCTCCGCGCGTTGAACCGCATTTCAGAAACCATCCGCAATACCCATATCGAGGGCCGCATCACGCTGGATGACGCCGATATCCTCAAAATGGATGTCACCGCGCTGCGACGACGCGTGGGCATGGTTTTCCAGCGGCCGAATCCGTTTCCTAAATCAATCTTCGATAACGTTGCATACGGCGTTCGTGTGAATGGACTCGGCGACCGGGGGTCGTTGAAAGAAATCGTCGAGCGCAGCCTGCACCGCGCCGCGCTGTGGGACGAAGTCAAGGACAAGCTGCACCATTCCGCACTCGAGCTTTCCGGCGGCCAGCAGCAGCGTCTGTGCATCGCCCGCGCGCTGGCGATCGATCCGGAAGTGTTGCTCCTGGACGAGCCGTGCTCGGCGCTCGACCCCATCGCCACCGCCAAGATCGAGGATCTGCTGTTCAACCTCAAGGATCAATGCACCATCGTGATCGTCACGCACAACATGCAGCAGGCCGCCCGGGTGGCGGATTTCACCGGCTTCTTCTTGATGGGTCGGCTCATCGAGTTCGACAGGACCGAAGTCATGTTTAAGAAACCGTCCAAAAAAGAGACTGAAGACTACATCACTGGACGGTTCGGCTAAAGAGGTACAGGCTTTGCGTCATTTTGCAGTCGAGCTCGAGGAACTCAACCAAGCCATCCTGGAGATGGGGGCTCTAGTGGAATCGTCTATCCACTGTAGCGTCCAGGCACTGGTGGACCGCGACGAGCGCATGGCTCGCCGCGTCATCGAAGACGAAGTTCGCATCAATCAGATGGAGCTCGATATCGACGCGCGCGTCACGCGTCTGCTGGCGCTTAACCAGCCGGTGGCCGGCGACCTTCGTCTGCTGATCATCGCCCTTAAAATCAACACTGACCTCGAACGCATGGGCGACCTGGCGGTCAATATCGCCGAGCGGGCCATCTCTCTGTCTAAGGCTCCCGCAGTCAAACCCCTGATCGACACGCCCCGCATGGCTTCCCTGGTCGAGGATATGCTGCACCGCAGCCTGGATGCGTTCGTGAAGCGCGACGCCGTGCTGGCCGCCAAGGTTCTTCCTGCCGACGACGAGGTGGATTCGCTCCGCGACAGGATTTACTCGGAGCTGCTGGAGCTCATGCAGAATAGCCCCAACGTCGTGCCTCACGCCATCCACTTGATGTTTGTGGCGCGCAATCTGGAGCGCATCGCGGATCACACCACCAACATCGCCGAGGACGTCATCTTCCTGGTGCGCGGCGTCGACGTTCGCCACCACGCCACCGAACAAAAGTTCTAGCAATGTGGGACGGGTCTCCAGACCCGCGGAGCTTGCCCGTTACGGGGGCTTCAGCCCGGTCGACTGTTCACTTCTCCTCCGCCTTCGCAATTTTCGGCGTGATCATCCACTTCAATACACCGCGCGGCGGCCCGATCCGTTCCTTCGTCGCGATCCTGACGAGCGAGCCCTTCTTCAGATCCACCATTACGGGCGCCTCCAGCAACAGACCGATTAGGCTTCCCAGGTGCGGCTCGTGACCGGCAACCAGGATCTGCTCTGTCTTTTGGTAGCTGCCGATCTCCTTCCATACCAGCTCGGGACTGGAGCCTGGAAGCAGATTGCGCGTTTCCACCACCCGCTTGCAACCCAGGACCTGGGCCGCGATCGCCGCTGTCTCCTGAGCGCGCACCAGCGGGCTCGTGAGAATCACATCCGGCGCAACCTCCGCCTTCCGCGCGATCTTAAGAACGGCTTTCAGGTCCCGCTTGCCATTTGCGGTGAGTTTCCGGTCGCGGTCCGCGCGACCCGTTTCCCTCGCTTCCGCTTCCCCGTGCCGCAGAACATAAATTTCCATGTCAATTTTTCCCATCGGCCGCGCCCAGCACGGCTTTCCATCGTAGTCTTTCAGGCGGCCCGAAGCGCTGCTTCCAATAACTTCGAAACTCCGCCTCCCGTTCGCCGGCCAGCCTCCGCACCGCCTCGGCCGCGTCCCGATCCCGGCGGATCATCTCGATCGTGGTAGCGCAGTCGTTGATCGCTCCCAGCTTCTCTTGCAGCCCTTTGAGTGATTCCATTATCTGATCTGTCTTGCTTCCGTAAACCGGTTCGAAGATTTCCAGTGTGTACCGCACTCGCTTGGCCTTCAGCCGGAACTGGTGCATCTTCCGATGACTGGAATCCGGTCGCGCGGCCTCATGTCCTGAGCGAAACAGGTCCTCGGTCATTGCCGGCAGCAGCCGCCGCGCATTCTCCTCCACACTCTCCTTGGCCGCCTTGCCCTTGGCATTGTCCCGGCTTTCCGCCCCAGCGCCGGACCAGCCGACTCGCAGATGTTCACGCCATTTCCGGACCTTGTCCGTCAGGCGCCAGCCTTCGAGCTTACTGGCCAGTTCCTCGCGCGCGGCACGCCGCTCCTTCTCGAGACCCGCAACCCGCTCCGGACTGTCGCATCCGGCCGCCTTCAGCACCTCGATGGCGACATCGCAGTTCCGCACGGCCGCGCATCGTTTCATCAGCTTTCGCAAACGCCGGCGGATAGGTTTGGTTCGCCCGGCCTCGAACCACGCCTGGAAGACTCTCAGCTCCTGGTTCAGCCGCCGGACCGACACCCGCAGGTCGTGGATTGCATCAGCGTCCTTAGGCTTGCGCGCGACGCGATTCGCCTCAGCATCCAATTTTTTCAGCCGCTTCGCGGTCTGCGATCGTACGAGTTTTTTCATCGCCTGACGCGCACCGCCAGCGGACGACCGTACGCTTCGCGAAAAGCGCCTGCCACCTGTTCAGCCTGCCATTGCTCGATATCGACGTCGCGCTCGGAAAACAAGCGCAGCTCCACAACGTTCTCCTGCATTTCCGCCTCCACTCGGTCCACCCGCTGTTCCTGGCTCTGATCCAACGCCACGGCCAGACGCAGGAGCGGCGTCAGAAGAACGATGGTGTTGCGATCCTCAGGTAGTAGCGCCTGAAACGTTTCATGCGAAAGCTGCGGCATCGACTTGCGGTGGTAACGGCACAGATTCGCGAT
Organism: Bryobacterales bacterium; assembly: GCA_025463005.1. Lineage (GTDB taxonomy): Bacteria > Acidobacteriota > Terriglobia > Bryobacterales > Bryobacteraceae > Palsa-187. The sequence continues at coordinate 19,875 of JAOAPR010000038.1, forward strand.
CACCAGCCGCTCCCGATCCTCGAACCCCGGCAGATCCGAGTTCGCCACCAGGTACATCGAATGCCGGTGATGCCGCGACTCGTTCACGAAATGTCCGATGTTGTACAGATACGCCGCTGCTTCGAGCAGCCGGCCCTTAACCAGCGGCAGCCGGTGTAACGGCCGCAAACCTTGGAACAGCATGCCGGCCAGATCCGCCACTTTTCGGACGTGCGGCGCCGATACGCCGTAGTGGCGGCCCAGCGCTCGCATCAGCCTCCGCTCGTCCGCGTTCAGGCGAGCCTGCTCCATTCCCACCTGGCGGTGCGAAAGATCGGCGATAATCCCCTCGCGCACGCCCGCTGTGGAATAGTACAGCCGGCTGAGCTGCATCTCCTGCACCACCTGGTTCAGCACCGCGACGCCCGCCACAATGATCTCCGCCCGTTTGGGGCCGATCCCGGTGATCTTGGCGCGTCCTCCGGAATCCCGTGAGGAAACTTCCCGAAATAATTGCCTCAATTGCGGAGCAGTGGCGGGCAAACGATCAGCGTGGTCGCGCCGCGAGCGGCGAACGTGATTCACCGCGCACACCGCCGCTGCCGCCGTGGCCGAGGTCGTTATCATCCGATCGACTCGTGCCGTCCCGAACCGCGCCACCGGACCCGCGATTCGTTCCTGAATGTATTTCTGCATCCGCGCCAGCTCACGCGCATTCGGCGGATCGCTCTTCAAGAAAACTTCCGTCAGGCGCAGCGCGCCCAGAGGCTTGGAGAATGCCTCCACCAGCCGCCCGCCTTCGCTCAGAATCAGCTCCGCGCTCCCGCCGCCGATGTCCACCATCAGCACCCGCTGCTTGGTCTGGGGCCACACGGCTTGCACTCCCAAATGAATCAGTCGCGCCTCTTCCAAGCCCGAAATTACTTCTATGGGATGCCCGATGATCGCCGCAGCTCGCGCCAGAAACTCGTCGCGATTCGACGCGTCGCGCAAGGCCGCCGTTCCCACCACGCGCACGCTTACCAGATCCAGCTTGCGGTACTGCTCGACCATCCGCGCCAGCACCTGGCATGCCAGCTCGATCTCGGACGGCCCCAGCCGCCCCTCCAGGAACACCGTTTTCCCCAGACGCACCACCTGCCGATCGGCAGCCAGCACCTGCATCGAATGCTGCGAATTCACCTCTGCCGCCAGCATTCGGATGGAGTTGCTGCCTATATCGATGGCTGCGTAACGAGACATATTTCTAGAACATCCTAGGGCTGTAACGTGCTTGTAACAGACGAAAAGGGGCCCCTCTCGCTATAATAAGGAATCGAGTGCCCTCCTTCCTGCCAAATCGCGGTCCCGGTCGATTAATTGTGGTGGAGGGAATCGACGGTTCCGGGAAATCCACTCAGTTGGCTCTCATGTCGCAGTGGCTGCGCCTTCGTGGCTACGCGGTCGCCTTCAGCGAGTGGAACTCGTCTCCTCTGGTCCGTGAGACCACCCGCCGCGGCAAGAAAAAGGAGATGTTCACGCCCACCTCCTTTAGCCTCATCCACGCCACCGATTTCGCCGATCGAATGGAGCGCTACATCCTTCCGCTTCTCAAGGCCGGCGCCGTAGTCTGCGCCGATCGCTACGCCTACACCGCCTTCGCGCGCGACGTGGTCCGCGGCGTCGACCGCGGCTGGGTGCGCAATCTTTATCGTTTCGCGCCCAAGCCCGACTTGGCCTTCTACTTCAAAGTTCCGCTCGAAGTCGCACTCGGCCGCATTTTGGGCGGTCGCAACGCGCTGAAATATTACGAGGCCGGCATGGACCTCGACCTCAGCCGCAACATCGAAGAGAGTTTCCGTATTTTCCAGGGACGCATTCTGACCGAATACGAATCCATGATCGAAGAGATGGGCTTCCAGGTGATTGACGCCACCAAGTCCATCGAATCGCAGCAAAAAGAAATGCGCCGCATCGTACTGCGCGAGTTTGGACGGACGCGCCCGCCCGGCGTGCTCGGAGTGGAGCTTAACGCTACCCGATTACATGCCTGATTACACAGATCGACCGCCCCTGTCCTACTACCGCACCGCGCTTCCCGGCCTCGACTATTCCGAGTTGCAGGGCAAGCTGATCGTCATCGAAGGCCCGGACGCTGTAGGCCGCAGCACCCAGATTCGCGGCCTGAAGCCGTGGCTCGAAGAATTGGGTCACGCGGTTCTCGACACCGGCATGGCCCGCTCCGCCTTGGCCGGCAAAGGGATCAAGGAAGCCAAACAGGGCAACACGCTCGGTCCGGTCACCATGACGATGTATTACCTGACCGACTTTGCGGACCGCCTGGAGAATGAGATCATACCCGCGCTTCGTGCCGGCGTGGTGGTCCTGACCGACCGATACATCTACTCGGTCATGGCTCGCGCCATCGCACGCGGTGAGAATCGCGCCTGGATGGATAAAGCCGCCGGATTCGCACTGGTCCCGCACGCGGTTTTCTACCTGCGCGCCGAAGTGCAGCATCTGATCTCGCGCGTAGTGGTTGGCCGCGGCGCCTTCGATTATTGGGAAAGCGGCCTCGACAATGGCTTCGGCAACAACATGTACGACAGCTTCGTCCGGTATCAAGCGCGCCTGATCCGCGTTTTCGATAGCTTGGCGAAGCCTTACGGATTCGAGGTCATCGACGCGACCCGCTCGCCGGTAGAGGTCTTCGAATCGCTGAAAACATCCGTCTCGCAGGTCTTCGAAACCCAGGAGAAGCCCAAGGCTCCGCGTCGCCGAAAATCTGTGCAGCGGGCCCAGGCTCCCCCAGCCATTAAGGCCGCCGCCCGCGGCGATTAGAGCGATCGGAATCGCTTTTCCCCCATTTTCCGGATCCCGAGAAACTCTCCTAGTGCCATAATGAAGCTTGACCGCACGCATCTTCAGTAAGCTCATTCTGAGCCTGTTGGCGGTTCTCGCCCTGGCGCTCATTGCGGTCGATTATCTGGTCACGGAGCGCGTCCAGCACACTTTCTTCGATCAGCTCCGCCAGGAACTCGCTGAAAAAGCCCGCACCATCGCGCTCATACTTCCCGAGCAGGAAGGTCAACCCCCACGGGAAGGCGGATTAGCTCGGCTCGCTAAAGCCACCGGAGCTCGCGTCACCGTGGTCGACGCCGGCGGCCGCGTTCTGGGCGATTCTGAGGCCGATCCGGCCGGCATGGAAAACCACAGCGCGCGTCCCGAAGTCGCGGCGGCGCTCAAAGGAGAAATCGGATCCAGCCTGCGCCTTAGCCCCACCCTCGGCCTCAGATTGTTCTATGTCGCGATTCCCTACCGGGGCGGTGCGCTACGTCTAGCCGTTCCAGCCGCCACCATCGACGCGCAGGTCCGCGCGATTCGCAATGACGTGCTGCTCTCCACCGCGCTTGCTTTCTTGCCTTTTGTGATTCTGGCGGCGGTCTTCGCCCGCTACATTTCCGGCCGTCTGGGTACGATCATCGAATTCACCCGCCATCTGGCGGAAGGGAACTTCCGCGCGCGCCTTCGCGTTTCGTCCCGCGGCGAGCTGGGACTGCTCACCACTAAGCTCAACGAAACCAGTGAAAAGCTCGAGTTCATGCTCGACCGCCTGGAAACCGAGCACGCCGAGCTCGAAAAGCTGGAGAACATCCGTAAGGATTTCGTCATCAACGTTTCGCACGAGCTGCGCACGCCCCTCGCCTCCATCCAGGGCTACACGGAAACGCTGCTGGATGGCGCCATCCATGACCCCGCGATCAATGTTAAGTTTCTGAACATCATCCGCCAGAATGCGGAGCGCCTGGCCCGCCTGGCCGCCGATCTGCTCACCCTTTCCCGCGTCGAGCTCGGCCAGCAGCAGCTCAAGTTCGCTTCCTACTACGTCAATCGCCTCCTGACGGATAACCTCGATGGAATGCGGCCGATCGCCGAGCGCCGCGGAATCCAATTGGTTTTGGAGCCCGCGGAATCGGGGAGTCTATCTGAAGAGGCGGAGGTCTTCTGCGATGCCGAAGCCGTTCATCAGATCCTGACGAATCTCCTCGACAACGCAATCAAGTACACCCCCGACGCAGGAACCGTGACCGTCGGCGCCAGGCAGCTCACCCCGCCTGCAGACGCCCCCAGTAGGGTCGAGTTTTTTGTGCGCGATACCGGGCCCGGCATTCCGGCCGACGAGCTGCCCCGCCTGTTCGAGCGCTTCTACCGCGTCGACAAAGCCCGGTCCCGGGCCCTCGGCGGCACCGGCCTCGGCTTGGCGATCGTAAAACATCTGACCCGCTCCCAGGGCGGCGAAGTTCGCGTGCAAAGCCAAGTGGACAAAGGATCTACCTTCTTTTTCACGCTGCCGGTCCACGACCTGGGGCTGGCAGATTCCAGCCCGGTTCAAAAAGAGTTAATGGCCCCGTAATCAGTTTGTAATAGGTTCTGGGTTACTTTGGGATCAGAGAATGAAGAAGATTGTACTAATCGAGGATGACGCCGACCTATTTTCGCTCATCCAGTACAACCTGGAAAAGGAAGGCTTCGCGTTGGCAGGCTCGCGGACCGGCAAGGGCGCCATCGATCTCTGCCGCCGCGAAAAACCGGACCTTATCATTCTGGACATCATGCTCCCGGACTCCGACGGCCTGGAGATCTGTAAGTCCATTCGGGCACATCCCGAACTCTCGCCGACTCCCATCATTTTCCTGACCGCGCGCGCCTCCGAAACCGACCGCATCGTGGGTCTGGAACTAGGGGCGAACGACTATATCGTCAAGCCCTTCTTCGTCCGCGAACTGGTGGCCCGCATCAAGATCCACTTCCGAGGGCAGCCGTCTTCCACGAAGCTTCTGAAAATCGGCGATCTCGAGCTGGACCGCGCTCGCTGCCAGGTGCGGCTGGGCGGCCACGAAGTCTCGCTCACCGCCACCGAATTCCGGCTGCTCGAATTTCTCATGAGCCGCCCGGGAGTGGTCTTCAGCCGCGAGCAACTGCTCGATGCCGTCTGGGGCCACGACCGCGCTGTAACCGACCGCACCGTCGACGTCTACATTCTCCGCCTGCGCCAGAAGATCGAAACTCCAGACGGCGCATCGTTCCTCCGCAGCGTCCGCGGCTTCGGCTATAGCTTCGAGCCCGGGGTCGCCCAGTCCCAATCTGCACCTGGCTGAAATCGGGGACTGCCTCCTATTTCGAAAAACGAGCACCGCGCCTGTCCGGATCAGTTCCCCGAAATCGGCTGGCTGTCCCCACGTTCACGACTAGAAACGACCACCGCGACCCCCTCCCGCCGCCGTGCGTCCCGCTGTCGCTCCTTGCGAACCCCAATTTCTATTTCCCGCTGAACACTCAACTCCTCTTCGCTCGCCACACGGTGCGATTTCGCCAGCAGTAGCTGCGCCGCCCGCGCCGCTCCCACCTCGACTGGAACGGATCCTTCGACGTCCACCAGCCATACGAACTCCGGCAAGCTCGCCTCCAGTGCCCGCACTTCCCTCCAGTAGCGCCTGATGTCTCTCATGCCGCCCTCCGCTCCTGGCCAGCCCTTTCCTGGTAAGCCCGCTCGATCCGGTCGGCATTCTCCGAAACCTGCACCGCCAGGCGCTTCAGCCCGGCGGCCTGAGCCAGCAGCGCTCCGGCGACTCCCTTGGACAGGTCAACCGGAAGGACCATCTCCTCGCTGACGGCGCCGCGAAGCTGCTCCAGCACTCGCTCCGCCCGCTCCTGCGCGATCCGCTCCAGCGCCCGAGCTCTCGCCTCCAGGGCGTGCGCTTCCTCCCGGAGGCTTCCGATCTGCGCCCGCGGAATCAGATGCTCGGTGAGTCTCTCGATTGCCTGCCCCAGCGTGCGGATCTGCGCTTCGCCCGCCGCCATCTCGTCCAGTTTCTTGAACTCCAGTTTTTTCCCGGAGGCCGCCGCTTCCACCAGACTCTCCAGCGTCTGTTCGGACGTTTCCACAACCCGCTCGCGCGCATCCTTCGCGTGCCGGTTCAGCGCCCGTTCCGCGGCCCGCAATCGCTCCAGGCGATCCTGCGCGTGTTGGTGCGCGCTGGCCGCCTCGCAAACCGGTCCCAGCGACTCGGCCTGCTGAACCGCTTCTGCCACTCGCGCTTGCAGATCTTGCGTCAGGACCCGTTCATCTTCTGTTGCCACCGCCTCGAGCGTGGGCGTCTCCGCCAGATAGAAACTCATGACGACCCAATCTTGCAGTCCTGCTGGGGAGAATCTCGCGAGCCGTTCCGCTATCTCGTTGAGACCCGCGCTACTTTGCGCCTGCGTAAACCAGCCACGACCCACAGCGCTACGCCGAGAATCGTGGCCAGGCTCAATATGCGCAATACCTTGCCTTCCCACCCGCCGTCATAGTCCAGGTCGACTTCGCAGATTCCCGAGCAGTCGGCGTGAATCACCATTTGTCCAAGGCCGTCAGACGTAATCGAGGCAGCCTTTCCTCCGGTGACAGCCTTCCATCCAGGTTCGTAGGTGATCTGGAGCGAAACGACCTCGCCCGGCCCCAGGCGCGTCCGAATGTGCCCGTGATTGTCGTCGACCCAGCGCCATTCCGCTGCGTCATTCGCAGACTCGAGCGCCGCCACATAGGCTCGAACCTGACTGAGGTCGAAAAAATCGTGCGGCTCATTCCTTACAATCGCCGTTTCGGGAATGATATGGGCCAAGCCTCCTTTGAGCCTCGGCACAGAGTAGATGGAGGTGTCTCGCTCCTGCCAGAGCAGAGGCAAGGTTCCCGGGAATGCCTCAGGGGTAAAAAAAAGCGGCTTCCAGTATTCAGGGCTGTCCCGGCCGGGAACGACTATCGCATCCACTCCGTATGCTTTTAGCCAGGGCATCGCCCAGTCCGCGACGTCCTGAGCCTTACCCAAATAAGTGATCCCTGTAATCGGCAACTGAATCGGCACGCTTGGCGTCGTCGGAAAAGAGCCCCCGACGAATTGCGGCTGGCGGGTAAACGCATTCATCCATTGGCCGATCGTGCCCGGCGCATAGACCCGTCCCTCCGGTAAGTTCGCCTGTAACCAATTGGCCACTTGGTATTCGAGGGATTGGCGAACGTCGGAGGAACGGATCATCGCTTTGGCGAACTGCCTGTGCGATCTCACTTGAACGGCTGCCGGAAAGAGCAGCAACAGCGCCACCACCATGCGCACGGCTCTCGGCATACGATCTGCGAAACCGGTGACGAGAAACGCCAGCAGGAGGATGAGCCACATCTCCAATTCCACTTTGTATCGCTCTGGCTGCGGCAGGAAATGCAGTTTCCGCTGGTTCAGCACGGGGATTGAGGTGTAAACCCAAGCTAGCAGCAGAAAAAACCGCAGATACCAGGGTCTCCAGCGGCGCGAAAGAAGCCACAGTCCCACGCTTACGCCCGCCACGACCAACAACGCTCCCAAGGCCCCCCAGTCCCATGAGGTGATGTACGGATTGGTCGCGTTTCTCCCGATTAGGACTAGCAGCGTAGGCGGAAGAAAGGGCGACATCGCCAGATATGCTCCGAGCGCGCAAAGCGTCAAAGCCCCCACGTTTCGCTTGAAACTGCCGGTATCCCAAGTCACCAACAGACACAGGAGCATAGTCAACAGTGCCGTAGCGCCGAATGCGTTCGCGAGTAAAGCAAGTGCCATCGAAACTCCAGCCCAAACAAACGAGCCCGTTTTGCGGCTTCTCAGGCCCCTGACGAGAAACAGGACTGCGAGACAAACCATGGCAAGCGCCAGTTCATGCGGCACCTCGTCCCACACAAAAGTCAAAAGAATTCGCCGAGCGTCGCGGAGATGGCGAAAACTGAATGTTTCGTCCGGTGCGAACAACTGCGACGGCGCAAAAAGGCAGTAAGTGACTACCGCAACGAAGCTCCAGCCAGCGCGCCGACTTAGTTCTCGCGCCATCAGGAACATCGCGACCGGGCCGAAACAAAATACGAATCCCGCCACGACGCCGAAGGCGCGTCCTAAGGACCATCCGGTTAATTTTGAAATCCCGGCGATGAGGCCCGGCACCAGCGGCGCGTAGGTGTATTCAAAGGGCATGCCGTCGTATGAATAGCGCCACCAAGTGGGCTTGTACCAGGCATCGCCCGCAAGACGCGCAAGTCCCATCCAGAACCCGTGCATCGAGTTCATCTGACCAATGTGGTCGAAAAAGAAAACCTGGCGGCACCAGTACGCGTTCAACCACACCAGGGCGGCCACGTAGCATGCGGTCAGCGCCCGCTCGCGGTTACTCATGTGAAAACGATCCTACCAAGCCGCACAGTAAACTGAAGGGAGCGACTCAGTCGCTTCCCATGAATTCTTCCCGCCGGAAACAACTCGAGGAAGCGGTGTCCTCCCGCATCTTGATCCTGGACGGCGCCATGGGCACTATGCTGCAAGCCTATAACCCCACCACTGCCGATTTCGGCGGCGCGGGCCTGGACAACTGCAACGAAAACATCTGCCGTACGCATCCGGAATGGATTCTCGAAATCCATCGCGCCTACATCGAGGCCGGGGCCGACATACTCTCGACCAATAGTTTTCAAGCCTCACCGATCGTTCTCGAAGAGTTCGGCTTGGCGGATCAGGCTCACGCATTGAACGTTCTCGCCGCGCAACTGGCCCGGCAGGCTGCCGGAGACCGGTTCGTGGCTGGATCCATGGGGCCCACCACGAAGTCGCTGACTCTGCGCGGCGATGTGTCCTTCGATCAACTGCGCTCCAGCTACGAAATTCAGGCGCGTGCCCTGGTAGAAGGCGGCGTCGATCTTCTGCTTATCGAAACCGGCTTTGACACCC
>JAOAPR010000062.1 GCA_025463005.1 Bryobacterales bacterium
GCGCAAGCTATGGCCAAGCAGATCGATAGAATTCCCGCGGATGCCGTGGAGGCTCTGGTGCACTATCCGTGGCCCGGGAACATTCGGGAATTGCAGAATGTCATCGAGCGGGCGGTGATTCTAACCAAGGGTGACGTGCTACAGCTCGCGGCCATGCCGTCCGTCGCGGCGGTTCCGACCGAGCCCGTCACCCTGGAGGAAGCGGAACGCGATCACATCCTGAATACATTGCGGGAGACCAATTGGGTGGTGGGCGGCGCGGCCGGCGCGGCGGCACGTCTGGGCGTGAAACGGACCACCTTGATCGGCAAGATGCGCAGGGTCGGCGTCTCTCGCGCGATGGCTTACGGAGCGGGTTAGAGTCCGTCATCTGATCGCGCCTAGCAGTCCCCGTGGCCCTGTCAATACGCAACGGCCTGTCACGCAGCCCGTCTTTGGCGTCGGAACAACAACCTGAAACTCTAAGAGGACTCTGTATGTGGATAGTAAGACTAGCCCTGGCGCGCCCTTACACGTTCATCGTGTTCTCTCTGGTGCTGCTTCTGATCAGCCCGGTGGCTCTGCTCCGTACGCCGGTCGACATCTTCCCGAGCATCAACATTCCAGTCATCAGCGTGATCTGGAGCTTTACCGGCCTGGCCCCTTCCGAGATGGAAACACGTATTGTCTCGATCTTCGAGCGGTCTCTCACCACGAGTGTCAACAACATCGAGCATATCGAGTCGCAGTCGTTGAACGGCGTTGCCGTTGTCAAAGTCTTTCTGCAACCCGCCGCCGATATCAACGGCGCTATTTCGGAAGTGATCGCCGAAGCTCAAGTTGGACTGAAGCAATTTCCTCCCGGGATCACGCCTCCCCTGGTCCTCAGCTATGATGCGTCCTCTGTTCCCATCCTGCAGCTCGGATTGAGCGGCAAAGGTATGTCCGAGCAGCAACTGAACGATTTGGGAGTAAACTTCATCCGCCCACAGTTGGCCACTATTCAGGGTGCCTCCGTTCCCATTCCCTATGGAGGCAAGGTCCGGCAAGTCATGGTGGATATTGATTCTCACCAGCTCATGGCGAAGGGTCTTTCGCCCATGGATGTGGTGAACGCCATAAACGTTCAGAACGTAATCCTGCCCTCCGGCACGGCCAAGATTGGCGCGACGGAATACAACGTCGCGTTGAATGGAACTCCGTCCGTGGTGGACGCACTCAACCAGATTCCAGTCAAGGTGGTCAGTGGTGGCACGATCTACATTCAGGACGTTGCGCATGTACGCGACGGGTATGCCGTGCAGCAGAATATCGTGCGCCAGGATGGGCAAAGGGGCGTTCTGCTCACAGTGCAGAAGTCCGGGAACGCTTCCACCCTTTCCATTGTGGCGGCGATTTATAACGCTTTGCCGAACATTAAAGCGACGCTTCCCCCCGAACTCGTGATAACGCCGCAATTCGATCAATCCCTGTTTGTTCGGGCTTCGCTGCAGGGGGTGGTTCGCGAAGCAGCCATCGCCGGCGCCCTGATATCACTCCTGATCCTTCTGTTTCTGGGCAGTTGGCGGAGCACCTTGATTGTCGCGATTTCCATTCCGCTCTCCATCCTGACGTCGCTGCTGATTCTGAGCGCACTTGGTCAGACCATCAACATCATGACCCTGGGCGGTCTCGCACTCGCCGTCGGAATATTGGTCGATGACGCCACTGTGACCATTGAGAACATCGAGCGCCAGATGGCCTCGGGAAAAGAGCTTCACCAGGCGATTCTCGATGGTGCTGAGCAGATTGCAGTTCCCGCCCTGGTCTCCACGTTATCCATAAGTATCGTGTTCGTACCCATGTTTTTCCTGACCGGGGTGGCGCGCTATCTGTTCGTACCGTTGGCTGAGGCGGTTGTATTCGCGCTGTTGGCGTCGTACTTCTTTTCACGCACTCTGGTGCCGACGCTGATCATGTACTTGATGAAGAAGGAAGCAGAGCGGCATCAGCACCCCGAACAGGAACAAAGAGGCGGCATTTTCTTCCGTATTCATCACGGCTTCGAGACTGGCTTTGATGCTGTGCGGCAAAGTTACTCGAACCTGCTGCAACTGTGTCTGGATCACAGGGCACTATTCGCGGGTTGTTTCCTCGTTTTCTGTCTAGCCAGTCTCGTGCTCGTGCCCCGGCTGGGTCAGGACTTCTTTCCTACCGTCGACGCCGGCCAGCTACGCTTGCACCTGCGGGCAAAAACGGGCACGCGCATTGAGGAGACGGCGCGCGTTACTAGTGAGGCGGAGAACGTCATTCGCAAGGTGATACCTGCTGCTGAGCTGGGTGGCATTCTCGATAACATCGGCCTGCCGACCAGCGGAATTAACCTTTCCTATAGCAACAGCGAAACCGTAGGCAATTTCGACGCGGACATCCTCGTCTCTTTGCAGGCAAAACATCACCCGACCGCCGATTATGTACAGAAGCTGCGCGAAGAGTTGCCAAGGGCCTTCCCCGCCACGGCGTTCTTCTTCGAGCCAGCCGACATCGTTACCCAGATCCTGAACTTTGGCCTCCCGGCCCCGATTGATATCCAGATCATCGGAAGCGACATGGCGCACAATTTCTCACTTGCGGCTGGAATCGCCGAACAGATCCGTTCGGTCCCGGGCGCTGTCGACGTGCATCTCCATCAGTTGCTCGACCAGCCCCGGCTGGACTTCGCCGTGGACCGCGTGAGGACGCAGCAGATCGGGCTTAGCGAAAAAGATGTCGCTAGCAACGTTCTCGTGTCTTTGAGCTCGAGCTTCCAAACAAGTCCGAACTTCTGGCTCTCGCCGAATGGGGTCAGTTATGCGATTGCGACCCAGACTCCGCAATATAAGATTGATTCAATTGACGCGCTGCGGACCATTCCGGTCAATTCCCCTTTCGTGCCGCAGCCGCAGCTTCTGGAAAACCTGGCTGCCATGAGCCGGCGCCAGGAACCCGCTGTGGTCAGCCACTATAACGTTCAGCGGACGATTGACATTTACGCGAGCACGCAGGGGCGCGATCTCGGCGGCGTGGCTGCAGACATCGCGAAAATCACGGCAGCGGCGCAAAAACAACTGCCGAAAGGAAGCACCATGGTGACTCGCGGCCAGGTCGCGACCATGCAGTCGTCGTTTGTGGGACTGGGTCTGGGTCTCGCATTCGCAATCCTCCTGGTCTACCTTCTGATCGTTATCAATTTCCAATCGTGGGGCGAGGCGTTCATTATCATCACCGCTTTGCCGGCGGCCCTGGCGGGCATCTGTTGGATGTTGTATTTGACACATACAACGCTCAGCGTGCCCGCCCTGATGGGGACCATTATGAGCATGGGAGTCGCCACCGCGAACAGCGTTCTGGTCATCAGCTTCGCGAACGAGCGTTTCACGGAAACGAAAGATGCGCTGCGTGCCGCGCTCGAGGCTGGCGCCACTCGATTGAGGCCGGTAATCATGACGGCGCTCGCGATGATTATCGGCATGGTGCCCATGGCGATCGGTCTGGGTGAGGGCGGAGAGCAGAATGCTCCGCTGGGCCGTGCGGTGATCGGCGGCCTGCTGTTCGCAACCGTCGCCACTCTCTTTTTTGTGCCGGTAGTATTCGCCATCGTGCGCCACCGAAAACATCAGAACATGTGAGGATTTATGGAACTGGAAGAAGTTACCAAAAAAGACCCGGACACTTCCGAAGCAGAACAGCTTGCGGCGCCTCCTCCGGCTCCTCCGCGAAACGGAAAACGGCTGCTGTGGCTGCTATTGATTCCCGTTGTCCTGGCCATTGCTGCAGTTTTTGGGGCACATGCTCGACAGAAACAGAACCAACAGCTCGCGGTGACGACGAAATCGCTTGAAGTCCAGACGGTGAACGTCATTCATCCGCAGCGAGGTAAGGCAAGTTCGGATCTCACCTTGCCTGGGATGATACAGGCGTTCTCGCAGTCTCCGATCTACGCCCGTGGCGACGGTTACGTTCGCACCTGGTATGTGGACATCGGAACTCACGTAACCAAGGGTCAACTGCTCGCCGAGATTGATGCGCCAGAAGTGGATCAGCAGCTGAATCAGGCTCGAGCGATGCTTAGTCAGGCCGAAACCACTCTTCAGTTGGCTAAGCTTACGACTCCTCGTTACCAGGAGCTGATCAAAACCAATTCCGTATCCCAGCAGGAAGTGGATCAAAACAACCAGAACCTGGCGGCGCAGGCAGCCAATGTCAAGGCGGCATCCGCGGCAGTGAGCAGACTGGAGCAGATGCAGGGCTTCGAGAAAATCGTTGCGCCATTCGACGGCGTGATCACACTCCGAAAAACGGATTTCGGCGACTTGGTGAATGCGGGCAATGCCGGTGTAGGCCGCGAGCTGTTCCGGATTTCACAGAACAACGTCGTGCGGGTATTTGTCACGGTGCCCGAGGAATTCAGCCAGCAAGTTGGCCCTGGCACAAAAGCATCCATGGATGTGACCGCGCTGCCGAACCGTCATTTCCCAACTTCGGTTACGCGAACCACTGACGCAATTGATGTCAACTCTCGAACGCTGACGGTGGAGCTCGATGTTCCAAATCCATCCGGCGAACTGCTCCCCGGAGCTTACGCCAACGTGCACTTTCAGCTTCCGCTAAACGTTGTGCCTTTGGTGCTTCCGACAAGCACGATCCTTTTCCAGGCGGACGGTCCGCAAGTAGGTGTGGTGAACGGCCAGAAACAGGTTGAGCTTCGAAAAGTGACGCTGGGGCATGACTTCGGCGACACGATTCAAATCGCGACCGGGGTCCGTCCGACCGACTCCGTGATCGCGAATCCGCCGGATTCTCTCACGAACGGCATGCAGGTCGCTGTGCAAGCGGCTTCCAACAACACCAGGGGGAATTGAGCATGTCGAGTCCCAAGATCGTCGCGGTTGCATTAGGTCTCTTCTCGTTGGCGGGGTGTGTGGTCGGCCCAAAGTACCATCGGCCCGTGCCTCCGGTTCCGGCGCAATTCAAAGAAGGCGGTACGCCGGATTCAGGTACGCCGGACATCGCGTACAGCGATTGGTGGCGCGTATTTAATGATCCCGTACTGAGTCGCCTCGAAACTGACGCCGACGCAGCGAATCAGGACATAAAGCTCGCGGTAGCGCGAGTGGACCAGGCGGATGCCGGCGTCAAAATCGCGCGTAGTTTCCTCTTTCCGACGATCAGCCTTGGTGCGAGCGCCTCTAGAACGCGTGAAGCTCAGAATCGGCCCAACAATGGAAACACGGGAGGACTGGCAGCGACCTTCAATGATTTTCAATTGCCGGCGTTCCTCAGCTATGAGGTCGACGCATGGGGTCGCGTGCGCCATTCGATCGAAGCGGCCAACGCAACGGAACAGGCGACAGCAGCCGATCTGCGATTCGTGCGTCTCGCCGTAGAAGCAAACGTCGCGATGGAATACTACAGCTTGCGGGAGAACGATGCCGAACGGGAGGTGCTCGACTCAACGGTGCAGGAAATGCAAAGAGCAGTGGATTTGACCACCAACCGTTTTCGCGGGGGGTTGACAAGCGAACTGGAGGTCAAGCAGGCCCAGGCGCTGCTCGATCAGACGAAAGCACAAGCCCAGGCATTGGACATCCAACGCTCTCAACTGGAACACGCGATTGCGGTGCTCGAAGGAAAAGCCGCATCGGATTTCTCGATTCCTCGGACTCCATTTAATGGGCTCCCGCCGGAGATTCCGTCCGGCCTCCCTGCCGAACTACTCGCGCGCCGGCCCGATATCGCGGAGGTAGAACGTTTTGTGGCAGCCGCGAACGCAGAGATCGGCGTCGCCAAGACGGCCGCACTGCCCCATATCTCGCTCACCGGTTTAGCGGGCTTCGAAAGCTCGAACACCGCAAGCCTGTTCAGTTGGCAGAACGGTATCGCCTCGCTTGGGGCGTCTGCGTTGACGCCCGTGTTCACCGGCGGCAGGGTGAAGTCAGGCGTGGATCAGGCGGGGGCAGTGTACCGCCAGTCGCTCGCGCAGTATCAGAAGACGGTGCTGACGGCTTATCAGGAAGTAGAGGACCAATTGGCCGCGCTCCGTATTCTAGCCGGCGAGGCGCAGTCAACCGCGGACGCCGTGGCTGATGCCCAGCAGACAGAAGCAATCGCGCTAAACCGGTATAAGAGTGGTCTGGTCAGTTACCTCGATGTCGTCTTCGCACAAACGGCCCTCCTGGCGAACCAGCGGACCGCTACGCAGATTGGAGGCCAGCGCATAGTCGCGACCGTCGTCTTGATCAAGGCATTGGGTGGGGGGTGGCTTGGTGTACCGGCCGAACCGTGAAGGAGAGTTATCAGAAGATACATCCCCCGAAGGAACTGCTTGGCCCAGCACCTCGAGGGTGGTGTGTGTCAGCTAGGGGCCAGGGAAATTCTCGGGCGAGCAGGCCGCGGATGCGGGACTCGACGGAAGCGTGGACTTTCTCTTCCGGGAAGACCCTGTTGAGCATGCCAAGATCCGCATCGATCGTCACGTCCCGGTCCGTGACTTCCACAGTGCCGCTGATCGGATTCCTCAGAAAACCCATCTTCGCGATCAGTGAGAACGTAATCGTGGAGCCCGTCCACGTCTTCTTCTGATCAATAATCGTCATTGGGCCCATCGGTAGACCGCGGAATACTTCTTCGATGGCGCGATCAACAGCTTGTATTGCTTCGGTTTTGCTTTTCTCGTGGGCTATAGGGATTCGCATCGCGATTTTTGTCGCCTCTAGCTATAGAGATGATCGTGGGACGCAAGGCCATTACGAAAATTCTTGCACGGTCGAACGCAAGGCGCTCGAATACATTCTCGGGGTATGTCGTTAACCCGTCCGCCCTGGACGAATTGGCCATCCCTGGCTCGCTGTGAATACCGCCCGGGCGAGCAGTAGCTGTTCAGGGGTTCAAGACAGGAAGCTTCCTCACCATCCTGCCCTTTTCGCGCGCCGTTGCGTCACACTCACGCGAGCAGCCTACTATCGCGTAATGAGCCGCTGTCGGCAGTCTCCGCGCGCCTCGGCCCCCTATAGAGGCAATTGGTGTGAGCAATGTGTGAGCAAACCGATCCATGAAGGCAAGCGCGCCTCTCCACCATCGCGACGACCGCTGCCACACAAGTCGCCATGGTAACCGCGATGGAATCCAAGTGAACATAACGACGAAGTAGCCGAGGTAGAATTCCCTCAGCCATCTGAGGCCGAGGACGTGTTCAGGGCCACGGCGGCGCGAATAAGAGTTTTCAGAGCCTTCTCGTTAACCT
>JAOAPR010000096.1 GCA_025463005.1 Bryobacterales bacterium
TGACCGCGCGCGACGGAAGTCTGGCGGGCGGTAATACGCCGGATGGCTTCCGCCTCAAGATCATGGACTCGACTGGGGCGACCGTTATCTATGACAATATGATCGGTGCCACTGACGATGCGACGTCAAACAATACCCAATCCCTGGGTGGCGGGAGCGTAGTCGTCCACAGCAAATAGTCTTATCCAGTTCTAACGAACATGACGGCCGGGTTTCAGCTCACCCTGGACGGCCGAGTTCGTTGAGCCCTTGCAACGGCGGCCGAAGGACAGGTATCATAACGTGAATCCTGTTACTGATGCCGAGAAGCAGAACGGAAAGGGATGAATATTTCTGTCGCTACTCCCGGCAATTCTTGCCCGATCCTGACGAGTGTCGCCGTGTTGGGGATACTGGTCAGAATGCGGACATCAAGATTAATTCAGTCGTAGTCGACGCGATCCAGTGCGCGAACCTGGCTGGGATCCGGTCGAGAAGGAGCGGTTTCACTGTAGTCTGCTCTGCCTGGCGCCAACAGGATCGCCCGATCTCAACCGAACAACTCCGGCCCTCCTGTCGCCGTAGTCTCTTGCGCTGCGGATCTCTCGCAGAATTGCGGAAACGATCCGGAGTGTGATCCCCAATATGTCCAGAGCTTCAAAGCGTCGAAACCGCTCTAGCCAACACGACCGCTCTGCTCGGCCGGCGGCAGACGGGTATGTAAATACGACGGCAGGTCCCTCAGTTGACACGCCCGTATCCGCGGCCGGGCCCCAGTTCCGCCCAATAGCATTTCTTTGGAAAAGCAGCCTTCGGATCGATCCTTACGTTTTTGTCCTGATCCTATTGCCAATTTTCGTTCTTTGGCGCGACTCGAACCCGATTTTTACTCCTGTTGGCAAGATTGATCCTTGGGTCTATTTTGGCTTCTTTCATAATCTTGTTTCGTTCAAGCGAGATCTGTTTCCGGGAACGTACTACGGCTCTCGTCTCTCCTGGCTCTTACCAGGCTACGTTCTGAATAAGCTTTTCCCGCCCTTGGTTGCCAATTATATTCTCCACCTTTCGGTCTACTACACTGCGCTGTTAGCACTATTTTCGCTGCTGAAGACGGCAACCAATCGGCAGACAGCCTTGCTGGGCACGATTTTGTTCGGCTTCTACCCGTATCTGTGGTCAGCAGTCGGTTGGGATTATGCGGACGGAGCTGGAATCGCCTGGTTCCTCGTCACGATGGTGTTGCTGACTCGTGCCTCCGCCGCACCTCGCCGCTACGGAACACTCATCGCTGCCGGCGCTGTTTGTGCCGCTTTGGTCTACTCCAACCTTGCGTGGTCTCTGTTATGTCCCACATTGCTGTTTTATTACGTGATTCGGAGCCGAGTACAGCGACGCGCCGCTTGGATCAGGGCTCTTTTGGAAATGGGAATCTGGTTCGGCATCGGAATCGCGCTGGTGACAGGTATCCTCTGCCTGATAAATCACGCCATTGATGGAACCTATTGGTTTTATGCGCCATCCATCGGATACGCTCTTGGAACCGTAGGGAAGAAGAATCCATGGAAGAATCCAATTGCTGAGTGGATGACTACGGCACGATGGCTAATCTTTCCGGTGGCTACAGTACTTCTCAGTCTGGCGACTGGCATCTTTCGAAGAAGAGCCTTTTTCACGCGCCAGAACGTTCCGAGCATCCTGTTCGCAATGCAGTTTTTGTTGGCGGCCGGTATCATGCTGTGGGTGGATTCCACGGGAGACCCGCTGCTGCAATATCCATATTATGCGAGCTACTTGATTCCCTTTACGTTTCTGGTTATCGGCTCGCAAGCTCTCCGGTTTCCACAACTCACAAAACTGGGGCTGTCGCTGACTGTCGTCCTCACTCTCGTCGTGCTGAGTTTATCCTGGTGGGTTCCTGCGGACAGCTACTGGGCCAGGCTCCCCAGCCCCCTTTGGCCATTCGGGATCGCTCTTCTTCTAGTCAGCGCAGGTACGGTTTTAGTTGGTCGAGTTACAGGGCTGGTTATGGTTCTCGCTGCCACCGGAGTTTTGTACTCGTACATCCTCATTGGCCGTCAGCCCGCAAACGCGGCGCGAGGAAGCTTCATTCGGATTGCGCGCGGCGTTCACGAAATTGAGACGATCAGGCAGGGGCGTCCGGTCCGGTTTTGGTTTGACGCTAAAGAGATCTATGGGCCTGAGTTTCACTCCTTAAACTCGACCTACCTGTGGGGCTACACGATGCTTAGCTCCACATTTCCGGCACTGCCAAAGAATGTCACTCTGCCGTCCGGTACCCTGCTAGCGGTTCCGTCGGCTCGCGTCGACGCAGTGGAGGAGGTGGTGAAATCATATAAATCCGATGGCAATATCCTGAGCCTTGTATCTCAAGTGCCGATCGAAGCTGAGGGTGGCCGTTACTCGCTCTCATTCCTTGAAGTCATCACTGATCCAGGAACGGTTCAGGAATTGACAGTCTCGTTTGACGAACAAGGAAGTGGTGTGTTGTCTGTACGATCAGGCGAAGTCCATGAACCGCTGCCTAGGGAGCGGTGGAATTCATGCGACGAGAAGACCTGTAAGGGTCTCATGCTTGCAGAAAGTGACGGCCTCCATGTAACAACATCCGTCGGTTCCTGGGGCTACGCAACTATGTACTCTTCACTAACTATACCTACGGACGGAAAATACCGTTTCGTATTGGGATACCGAATGTTATCAGGACGTATGTACTTCGGCGCTCTGAAGGGAGATCAATCGGGGTGGCTGACCGGAGCGGTCTCAGCAGGAACAGGGCGGGATATGCGTGTGGAATGCACCTTGACTCTTCGGGGAGGAGACAAGGTCTGGCTCGTAACAACCAACGCCGAGCCTGTCATGAAGGAGCCCTCTACATACGTGATTAAGGAATTGCGCGCCTTCCGTTACGTAGATCCTTAGGCTGCATTTCATCCGCTGATGCGATTAAGAGAAGATACTCATGTGCTTGACGA
Source organism: Bryobacterales bacterium (assembly GCA_025463005.1). GTDB lineage: Bacteria > Acidobacteriota > Terriglobia > Bryobacterales > Bryobacteraceae > Palsa-187. Next base: position 2,973 of record JAOAPR010000096.1, read on the forward strand.
AATTCCTCCTGATGGAGAATCCGAGTATGCTTTGCGATGATACTCAGGAGGGCCTCCTTAGTCCTAGGGTTAGAGCCGCGGTCCAGCGACCACAATAGCCTGCCGGGCCACCACTTCGGCTTCCAGAGAGCGTCATAGAACAACAAGCGCCCTCCGGGCCGGAGGATCCGGGTAATTTCCAACACCATTCGTTGCAACTCTAAGTCGTTCAGATGGTGCGACACCGCCACGCAAATCGCCAAGTCCATGCTCGCGTCTGCTACTGGCGTCGCGGTCGCATCGCCGAGGATCGCAAGCGCGTTCTTGTTTCGTCTGCGAAAGTGGAGGAGCTTCGGCGCCTCATTGTCCAGGCAGTAGTAGTTGCAATCGGAGGACAATAGGTTTCGAATTCGACCCGTGCCACCGCCAAGATCAAGGACGTTGTGATACGGGTGTTCGCCCAATGCCCTTCGAAAGCGTCGATAGACGAGCTCGATACCGCCAACAGTCTGGATCAAGTCATAGACAGGGCCAAAGGAAGCAACCCTGTGAAGGGCTTTGAGTATCATTCGTTTAAGCAAACAAGTGTACGGGATGCTCGCGCCGTTAGTCTCTCCGCGCGATAAGAAGCAAGGATCCGCCGGCCGGAAACGAAACACCTTGCATGATTAGGGCGCGCTCGACTCCCAGAGTCGTTTCCAGAATGCCATTCGTAAGGCGCCCAATCTTGTATTCAGCAAGCGGGTCAAAACAGGTCCCGGGCCGATTGCGTTTCCAACGCGAAAGCAGCAGAAGCGGCAATAGGAGCGAGACAAAGGAGGTAGCCCGCACGATCTTGAACCCAGCGTGTTGCACCTTGCGGATCAACTCCGGCCGTGTATATCTCCGCTTGTGACATGCGTATTGGTCGACGTTACTCCAGAGGAAACGGTGCTGGGGCACCGTTAGGAGAAGGCCGCCCCCCGGGCGACTGGCACGGAAAAGCCCGGCTAAGACGAGCTCGTCTTCTTCGATGTGCTCTAAAACATCGAATGCGCCAACCACGTCAAACTCCCCGTCGAACGGCAATTTGCGAGCATCCATTTGGAACAGCGCGACGCCTGGTAGCCGCCGTTCGGCGAAGCGCAGGCCCTCGGTGAAGATCTCGCTACCCGCGAGATGCAGTTGCGGGAATCGCTCTTGCAGCCCAGACAGGACAAAGCCTGTGCCGCAACCAATTTCCAGAAAGCTGTCGGCAGCGGGAAACCATCGTCCGAACGCCCACTGCAAGAGCCGGTTGCGCGACTTAAACCAAAAGTGGTCCCGCTCTAGCGCCTGTAGGATATCGAAATGGGAAGCGTCGAAGCCCCCATTTGATTCTGAGAATTCCGGAGCAAAGGACGGAAAGCCGTGTCTTCGTGAGGGCGCCCAGTTGCAATGGGGGCATTTCCACCCATCGGACGTGAATGCTCGCTCGCAGGATAGACAGAACTTCAGGGCTGACCTCCGCTTCCCTCTTTGTTTGGAAGGACACAGTGAGTCTTCTCCCGACGGGCCTTGTCGAACTGCTGACTAGGAGAGCTTGAACGATTCATGTTCGCTTCGGTAAGGCGATCTAGAACGGTCAACTGCAAAAGATTAACGGCTCATAGCAGACCGAATGTTCTAAATCGCGAGCTTACTTTGGCGCGCCGTCGGGACCTTAACGACGATTGCGTGTCCATTCAAGTTATGGAGCACTAGGCGTTCGCTTTCCGACATTTGCTCATTGACGTATTTCGTGATGCCCTCACCACCCCGAAATCCATAGTCGTCATAGACGACTATGCCGCCCGGAACCATCCGGCTCCAAACCCAGGCCATCACGTCTTTGGCTGACTCATATACGTCCACGTCGACATGGCAGAGCCTGAAACGGGCGCCCGGTTCGATGAGGTGTGCCGTTTGATCGGGGAAAATACCCTTAAGCACACGCGCATTTGTAAGACTCAGAGTCCGGAGAAGGTCTTCGACAATGTGCTGCGACGTATCACAGTGTTCGCCACCTTTATAGACGCCATCATGCGACCCCGCCTTTACAACACCTTCAAAGGTATCGCACAAATACACAGGATCAGCGATTCCCGCCAACAATGCTTTCTTCGCCATCAGCGCACCGGATCCGCCGCGCCAGACGCCGACCTCCAAAATTGCACCCTCCAACTTCGAAACCTGTCCCACAAGAGTCCAAAGCTCCCAGCAGCGGTAGATATCGACTAGCGTATTAGGGTGGATCGACTTATACGCAGTTAGAAACGCCGGTGCCGAATTCCAAGGCGCGTAAGTTGCCAAAGGGCGCGCAAGCTCATATTCCGAAGAGCCCTGAGGCGAGCGTATGACCTGAAACCCGAAGCTATCCAGTACCGTGCGCACTGTCGTCTTTAATCCAGCTGTCATTGTCGAATCGAACTAAAACTCTGCTCTTCGGAAAGGGACTCTTAAGTTGACGTCTAACCGCAATGGGAACGCAGAGTCCCGCGAGTCTAACCGTCACAATCCAGTACAGCCGATTGCCACCGCCAGCGTAGCACACGGGATATCATAGACGCTATGGCGCCATCGACACACAGCGGATTTTTGGCTCCTCTTATAGCCCCCACTAGAGCGAATTTTCTGCATGCGATTGAGTCGCAAGGCTATGCAATCCTGCCGGATGTCGTGCCCCGCCACTTGTTGGGGCCGCTAAGGCTGGAGCTTGAAGCAGCGATCAAGGAAGAGGAGGCGCAACTTCGCGGGCGATATCCGGCGACGAACTACGGTATGGTGCTGATATGCTCGCTTTACGGTGGCGCACTTCTAAGGATCATCGATGAGAGGGCGCTAATGGAGCCGTTCGAGTGGCTCCTCGGCGAGGGCTGTATCATTTACGCTTACACGTCGTCCTCAATGCCCCCTGGCTCGGGAAACTACTCTAATCGAATCCACGTGGACTGCCCACGTTTGATCCCCGGGTACATTACCAACGTGGGAGCAACCGTCCTGCTTGATGACTTCACTGAGCGGAACGGCGGCACGTGGTTCCTGCCAGGTTCGCACACCCGTGCCGAAGAGCCCGAAGAAGAGGAATTCTACAAGGATGCCGCGAGAGTAATCGCCCCCGCCGGGAGCGTGTTTTACTTTAACGCTCGCTTGTGGCATGCGGGGGGCAAAAATGAAACGGCCAACTGGCGACATGCGGTAACGATCAACATGTGCAGACCTTACATGAAGCAGAGGATCGATATTCCCAGGGCCATGGCGCACATGGACTTATCGGGAGTTGGAGACCGAGTGCTGCAGAAGCTCGGCTTTCTCAGTCAAGTACCGGCCAATTATGACGAGTTTTACGCCCCCGAGGAGCGAAGAAAGTTTAGGCAAAAACCAGAATAGCTATGGATACCGACGTCAATTCACGCTATCGAGAGGTCATCGACGCCAACCAGAAAGTCTTGACGGCGATGGCTGGCGTCTACAACAGTTCTGAGCCGCATTTTCGGCCAGAGAACATTGCTCAAGTCACGGCGAAGCTGCAAGGAATTTTTTCTCGGACGGGCGCCCGGCGCCTTCTCGATTTGGGTTGCGGAACCGGTTTCATCATCGACATCGCCAAACACTATGTCGCGGAGATCGACGGTGTAGATGTTACGGAGGCCATGATTCGGCAAGTCGATTGTACCGGTAACGCCGACATTCGTCTGCATTTGGCTGATGCTGGTGAATTCCCTGTGGCGCCAGGCACCTACGACGTGGTGACAGGGTACTCGTTCCTGCACCATCTCTATGATATTGGGCCTGCTCTGGCAACGGCGGCTCGGGCGCTCCGGCCGGGAGGGGAGTTCTACGCGGATCTTGAGCCCAATCGCTATTTCTGGGACGCCATCAAAGGCCTTAACCCTGCCGTCTCCTACGATGCCATCATCGAGCGTGAAAGGGCCTCCGTCCTGGAGAGAGATACCCAGATACAGGAACAATTCCAGATCGAAAGGGAGCTCTTCAATCAGGCGGAATACAACAAGAACATTACCGGAGGCTTCTCTGAAGAATATCTGACCGACAAGCTCCTGAGTGCGGGCTTTCGGAAGGTTTCGGTTTTTTACTATTGGTTTCTTGGCCAGGCCGCTCTCGTCAACAGCCCACAGCACCCGCGTGAGCAATGCGTCCTAATGGCGGGACTTTGCGCAGATACGCTCGCGAAGGGCCTTCCGTTGACCCGGCATCTGTTTAAGTACCTCGGGTTCGTGGCTACCCGTTAGCCGCAAGATCGTCGGCCCGGGCGGGAAGGTTTTCAAACGACTTAATCACATAGCGGGGCCGGTCCTGGACCTCCCGCAAAATGCGCCCGACATAGAGGCCGACTAGTCCGAGGAACATCAGGTTAGCGCCTCCCAGAAGCACGATCATGCCAAGTGTCGAGGTATAGCCGGGAAGCGTCTCCGCAAAGAACAACCTCTGGAGCGCTAGTCCCGCGATAAGGATGACACCTACGAATGTGACGCCGCACCCTAGCGCAGCAGCGAGGCGCAAGGGTAGGTCCGAAAAACCGATGATCGATTCCGTGGCCATGTGCAGCCGCTTGCGAAACGTGTAACTGGATTTCCCCAGGGTGCGCGCCTGATGGCGGATCGTTACGTAGCCGTGCTTAAACCCCAGCCAATTCTCCAGCCCGGGGATAAAGGGAGTCTTCTCGTTTAGTGTGTTGTAGGCATCCACGAAAGGGCGGGTCATCATTCGCAAAGAGGCTGCATTTAGGGGCGTCTCCGCGCCGGTGAGGGCGTTCAGAAGGGCATTGAAGGCGCGTGACGTCAGATGCTCGTGCCAGGGACTCTGGCGCTTTTCGCGCAGACCGAGAACAATATCGCAGTCGCCAACGCGCAGCCTCCTCACAAGAACGGGAATCTGATCAGGAGGGTCCTGCATATCCACATTGATCATGGCCACGTAATCACCGGTCGCGAAGCGATACCCGCAGGACACCGCCACGTGCTGCCCAAAATTCCGGCTCAGTTCGATGACTTTCACAAACGGAAAAGTTCGGGCTGCTTCTCGCAGCAGTGACTGGGAATCGTTGCGGCTGCCGTCGTTGACGAAGATGACCTCCACCTCCTGGGATATGTCTTTAACGAGGAGGAAGAGACACATCTCCCGCTCCAACGTCTGGCAGAAGGGTTGTGCGAGATACCCATCATTGTAAATCGGAACAACAAAAGAATAGGCAGGCATTGATTCACCACTGTTCCCAAAACGTGCTCAATCGTCTCCGGTAGGTGATGAACAAGAGAGCGGCCAACGCTGCAGGATCACGCAAATCGTTACTGCTCCGTCTCGAGCTTCAAAAAGTCGTCTCTTAGCAGTCCCATGTACAAAGCAGGCAGCCGTTCTCCGTTCAGCAGGAAACCGTCACGAAGGACCCCTTCCACCTGGAATCCGAGCGCGCTGTAAGCGCGAATCGCCGGCGCGTTAAGGGCATGTACGGTCAGCCAGACCTTGTTCAGATCACGATCGAGAAACCACTTCCCGAGCGCGTAGTACATTCCGGTCAGCCCTACCCCGGAACCACGCGCCTCACGTGCGCCGACGTAGACGGAAAAACGCGCAGATCGCAGGTGTGCGTCAGCTTGATCCAAGACTACATTGCCTACATGTGTAGCTTTGAGGAAGATTGCATAGGGCCAAATGGATTCTCCCTGCAATGCCTTCTCGATCCAAGCCCTTGTCTTTTCAAGAGTGGGCTGCCTGGTCAGTCCGAGGTTCGCACCAACTTCTGGATCCAACATCCACGAAAGCATATTGGTGGCATGGTCGCATGTCAAAGGGCCGATGGAAACATCGTTCCGGAGCCTGATCCGACGCATCGAGAGACATTGTAGCACCGAGGTGAACGCTCACCAGCAGAACTGTCCTCGGCGTCTGGCTTCTGATGATGCCTCTTCCCGTCTCAGTGTTATGATTTACAGTTAAACGGTTCTGAACAGCCCGTACCGAATCTGCCGAAGGCGCACTGAACTTCGAACTCGGCCTGGACGCGGGAGTCGAAAAGCAATTCGTGTTTGGGTTGCGCGTTCCACGTCAGGCCGCGAACCTGGTCGGGCGACCTTGGAGGGTGTTAGTAAGCAATGAATTGTGTCATTTTGCAGCCCAGCTATATACCCTGGCGTGGATACTTTCATCAGATTAGCAAAGCCGACCTCTTCATTTTCTACGATGACGTCCAATACGACACGGGGGGATGGCGTAATCGTAACCGCATAAAGACTGCCGCCGGGGCGCGATGGCTTACCATACCAGTGCATAGCCAGGGCGCGGAAACCTTGCAAAGGCCGATCAATAGCATCGAAATTTGTTGGGATCGAAAGTGGAATGCGAAACATCTTGCGGTGATAGAAAATGCCTACCGGACCGCGCCATATTTCAATCAGTATGCTCCACTGCTTCGGAGTTGGTACCAACAACAACCCCGGCTGCTCGCGGATTTCACGATTCAGCAGACGATAGGCTTAGCCCGCGAGCTGGGCATTGAATCAACCAAATTCCTGTGCGCTTCAACGTTGTCCATCCAGGGTACTAAGACTGAGCGACTCGTTTCGATACTCAAACAAGTCGGGGCCAACCACTATATCTGCGGACCCTCAGCCAGGGTATACATGGACGAAGCCCTGCTGAATGCAAATGGAATCACCCTGGAATGGATGGAGTATAGCTACCCAGAATACCCCCAGTTGTATCCCCCATTTGACCCCCAAATATCTATTATTGATCTACTCATGATGACCGGGCCGGACGCTGGGAAGTACATCTGGGGGAATTTCGCTCAGCGAGGTGGCGGAAACGATTGCCGTACACAGGTTTCGCTGTCCTCGCCTTACGCGGGTGCCGGGGAATGAGTTGGGTTAGTCGAGATCAAGTTGAGCGTGCGGATCTAGTGCGTACCTTTGCCTGACACGTTATGATGGCGAAGCAGCTTGTTTACGGTTAAGTAATCTCATGAACAGTCTTGAAGACGGAAGGTCGGGGACCCGGCGGGATGAACAGCCGTCGATAACGTTCAATCGCCCCTTTACGGCCGGCAATGAATACAATTACATGCGGCAGGCCATCGACAATTTGCAAATATCCGGAGATGGCCCGTTCACCAACCGCTGCCATCAACTCCTGGAGGATGTTGTCGGTTGTTCCCGTGCGCTCCTTACAACGTCATGTACCGACGCCCTTGAGATGGCGGCCTTACTGCTCGATATTCAGCCTGGCGACGAAGTGATCCTGCCTTCCTTTACCTTCGTCTCCACTGCCAACGCCTTCGTACTCCGGGGAGCCAAGCCTGTGTTCATCGATGTCCGTCCCGACACGCTTAACTTGGACGAGAAGGCACTGGAAAGACTCATCACGTCTCGAACCAAGGCGATCGTGCCGGTTCATTACGCGGGTGTCGGGTGCGAGATGGACGCTATCCTGGAGATCGCGTCTCGGCACGGAGTCGCTGTGGTGGAAGACAACGCCCACGGTCTCTTCGGCCGTTACCGCGGCAAGAATCTCGGCACGTTCGGCCAATTAGCTACCCTGAGCTTTCACGAAACCAAGAACATAAGCTGTGGCGAGGGCGGTGCTCTGCTGATCAACGATTTGAAACACCTGGAACTGGCCGAAGTCTTCCGCTCCAAAGGCACGAATCGGAACCGCTTCTTTCGGGGCCAGGTTGATAAGTATACATGGGTCAATCTCGGATCGAGCTTTCTGCCATCCGATCTCCTCGCTGCGTTTCTATACGCGCAGCTTGAGGCGCGAGAGGATATACAGCGTCGACGAGAGCGTTTATGGGGTTTTTATGAGGCGCATCTTAAGGCATGGTCTCGCGAGTACGGCGTGAGCTTGCCAGTCGTTCCGCCACATTGCGACCAAGCCTTTCACATGTTCTATTTGATTCTGCCTTCCTTACAAGACCGCCATGCGTTGATCCAACACTTGTTGAAGTCGGGCATTTCTGCGGTTTTTCATTATGTACCGCTACATCTTTCCGATATGGGCCAGCGCTTGGGCGGCTTCGAGGGGCAGTGCCCCGTAACCGAAGACATTAGCGACCGTTTGCTGCGACTGCCATTTTTTAATGACCTGACTGAAAGTCAGCAATATGCCGTCGTCAATGCATTGGCTCAATTTGACGGGTGGGCGACGAAGCCAAAATCTGCACGGAACACCGCTTAGCTTTTGTTAAGAGGCTCTGGGATCCTTAAAACACCCAAACGTTGTGTTCGCGAAACTCGGTCCGACGCACTGCGACCTCCTTCTCCAGCCCAGTATTCGTGATGCGAGCCACCGAGACCCAGCGTCGGCAAAAACCTGAGAGGACGGACAATGCTGAGCATCCCCTGTGCGCCTCCCGTCTGTCCAACTGTATGTGTTCCCACCGATCAGGAGGTTACTCTGACGGTAGCGTCCCATATTGCTTGTCACCTGGTATTTGAGAGAGCCGTTTCCGCAGCCGGAGCCACCCAAGCGATAGACAACCATCCTTGGGCGTCCAGGCTGACACAACTAGCCGAGCTGGTGTTAGGTGGTGCGTTTACAGTCACAGTATGATCCTGAGCGCCCGAAGTTAGAGAAAGCTCCCGAAGTTAGAGAAGAGCTGGACTGGGCGGCGAGAACGAAGGGATAATTGTGACGATTCTTGAAACACCCGCCTCACCCGGGGGGGAGTCAAGACAAAACTGGCCGCACACCTTTTTCCGACACCTATTTGACACCCTTTTGGCGCCTGGTTGGTCGAAAGACCAGACGTCGGAAGCAGCATTCAATGTGTAGCAGCCGAAGGGTTTACTTACCTGGCCCCGGATTCGACCGGAGCCCCCGTGCCGGACGAGCCCAGGAACAGCTTCTTTCCGTCGGGGTAAGTGATATTTGAGCCGTTGGCGCGATTTGAGCCGTCCTTGGCCTGGAAGCCGTCGACGGAGATCTTCTGGCCCTTTTCGAGCGAGTTCTTGGTGAACCCTCGCCGCAGGAGAATGTTGGGACTGCCGCCCTCCACCATCCAGCTGGTCACTTTACCATCGGGACCGGTGACATCGATATGGATCCAGGCATGGGGATTGATCCATTCCATCTGCGTGACCACGCCCTCCAGCTTGACCTGCTTCTTGGCGTCGTATTCGGCCGCGAAGGCGTGATGCGCCCGAAGCGGCGAAACGGCCATCAACACAGCCAGCAACAACCCAGCCGTGGAAACAGCAACTGAGAGAGCTTTTCGCATCAGATGATCTCCTGTCCTACTTCTTCGCGGCCTTGGCGGCTTCCTCGGCGGCCTTCTCGTCGGCCCGAGCGCCTTTAAGCATGTTGAACATCGCGTAGTTGCCTTCGTGGCAGGCGTACTCATACAACGGGAATTCCGGATTCAGCCGTAGAGGCATCCTGATGGTCCACGGTTTGGTCCACGTCTTGGGATCGTCGATGGTGGCTTCGTAATTGATCATGTCGGGCGCCACGCGCGTCCACTTTTCGGTGAGAACCATATCGGCGCTGTGGGGAGTGCCCCCGCCGTTTAGCCCGATGCCGTTCTTGTCTCCCAGGAAATTGGTGGTTTGGATCACCAGCGTGTTGCCTTCCCAGTGGCCGCGCGCATCGCCCATGTAGGACTTGATGTTCGATCCCGGATGAGGGCGCCCATCCAGCGGAATAATCTTGGTCTCGTGGATCATCTCGTAGCGGATTGCGACGTAGCCGGGGCCCTGCACGATCTGTGTGCCGTTGTTGTAGATCACCGGAAGAATCGATCCCATGACGCCACGCGAAATACAGCGGTCATAGAGGCTCTGGTCCTCCCACGTTTCGTTGGGACCATGCCCCTGCTTGGCCTGCTTGGCCTGCGCCGCCTTCTGCTTCGCCTGTTCGGTCAGCTCGGGGATTCTGCCGTTCGGCGGATCCACCACCAGTGACGTGATCTTCTGCGGCCGGCCGTGCTCCAGCCAGTACCCGGGAGGATTGATTCCGACTTTCGAGTCCTTGGCGACGTATTCAACCTTGTCGTTGGCCGCGGTGCGTTCCGCCTTGGCTTGGCGTTGGGCGAACTCCTCTTCGGTGACCTCGATTCTTTCTCCCGCCTTGGGATCGCGCTGCAGCGGCACCTCGATCAGGTCCGTGCCCGGCCATAGGCCCTGTAGATCCGGATCGCCCCAGGGTAGCTTGGGCGGTGTGTACGCGGCCTTCGTTGCTTTACTGGGGGCCTTCCCAGACGGCGCCTGGCCCACGATGGGAATCGTCGCCAGCAGCACGGAAACTAGCACCGCCGTCAAGACCATGAGAGACGTCAGGACGCGCTGCCTCATTCAGGTTCCCCTTTCACTTCGTCGGGGGCTGTTTCTTGTACTTTCCGTATAACAGCTCCTCGGCGAACTCCACGCACTTGAACTCCAGGATCTGGGCGTTCTTTTCAGCTCTCTTGTAGAGCGGCATGCTGATCTTCCAAGGCCTGGTGAAAACGCTCGCGTCTTCGATGGTGGCCTCGTAATTCATGACGTCGTTGCTGGTGCGGTTGTAACGCTCTACCACGTGCACCTTGTCGCTGGCGTAATTTCCCGCCCGATCGAACCACGCAAGTCCATTCAGTCCAGTGACATCCACCACCAGCGTATCGCCGTCCCAATGGCCATTCGACGTCCCCATCCAGGTGTCCGAGCCGGCTTCGACAGGTTTCCCCATGTTAATCAACCGGTTAGAGCTCGCAAACTCGTACGCCATCAGGATGTCCTTGTTGGACTGGATGATCTGAAACGGAAAGGGCATATAGTTGGCGCGCGGGATCCCCGGCATGTAGCACTTCGCTTCCGGATCCTCGGCCGGCCAATTAGCTTTGTTCTGCTTCTTCTTTTCGAGCGCCGCCGGCTTGTAGGGAATCTCATTCCCTTCGACCACGCCCTGGCCGGCAGGAATCGCTCCAATTGCTCCGAGCTGCCAGAACGGAGTGGCGGTTGGAGAATGGTCCTGGAGGTCCCAATTGGCGGTATTATTAGCCTGCCAGACGCCGTTCAGGTTGGGCTTGCCGTCGGCCATCCGGGGACCCTTGTAGGCCGTCTGCGCCTGGGCTTCATTGGGAGTCATCATCAAGGAAAAACAGACGGCCGCAGCGGCGACCATCGAGAGAAGACTAAGAGGTTTGTGCATATAGGAAGTGTCCGTCGAGGCGCTGTACGCGCCGCCGGCTTTCAATCCTACATTCGAACGGACCCGGTGTCAATCGAGAAGAGCAACCGCTCGATGACTCTCGCGGCTCGGAAAACCGGAGGTGGATTTGTGGCGCACCTTATGGTGCTGCGACTTCCTTCTTTGCAGGGTTCAGCAGTTCGTCCAGAATCTCCGTAAACGCGTTCAACGGCTGCGCCCCGCTCAAGAGCTTTACGGCTTTGAGTTTACTGGGATCCTTATCGTCGGGATACCCGAAGTAAAACATGGGCGTTCCGCTCACCTTCAGTTTGGTTCCGTCGGCAACATCTCCGATCACTTTGGCGGCAAATTTCCCGGAGTCAAAGCATTGCTGAAACTTGGCTTGATCCAGTCCCAAGGCTACGGCATGGCCTGGCATTTCCTTGACGTCCAGCGCCTGCTGGTTCTTGAAAAGCCGCTCGTGCATTTCCCAGTACCTGCCCTGATCGCCTGCGCATTCCGCTGCCTCCGCGGCCTTCTCAGCCAGCGGGTGGAGCTGCTGGATTGGGAAATTACGTAAGGCATACCGCACCTTGCCGGTCTTCACGTAACTGTCGATCAGTTTCGAAAAGGTGTCGTTGGCATAACGCCCGCAGTAGGGGCACTGGTAATCGGAAAACTCCACCAACAGCACTTTTGCCTTCGTGTCGCCAAGAGAATGCGCTCCCGCAGTGCTGATGTAGACATCCTCCATCGGGGGCTGCTTGCCCATCAGGATGTCCTTGACTACCTGGAGAGTCTTCTGCATCTCTACTTGGCTGGCTCTGAGAGCCTCCATATCTTTGCGGAGGGCGCGTAATTCCTCGTCGGCGGATTGGCCGAAAGCTGGGGAAATAGCCAGAGTTCCGGCGAGCAGAACAGCCATGGCCACGGGCTTCACGAAACCACTATAATTCGAGATCACCAGCATTCCTCCAGACAGAGCGAGATCAGCGCGAATGAACAAGCTCCTCTTCCGCGGGACGGCAGGAGAGGAGCTTATTGCGGTTGTATCCAGACGGCCTAATGCGCCGGCGCCGAAACGCTGACCTGAGCAGCGGTGCTTGTACCGTGAGCGGTCGTGCACGCCACCGAGACCACATACGTGAGGGTGTGGCCGCCGTTACCGTTCGCCTGCAAGCTCAGGGTCAATGGCCCGGTAATGTTGTACATGCTGGGATTGATCGGAACGTTGGCCGTGACCCCCGTAATCGAGCACACCGGGGCCGGGTCGCACGGGTCGGTATCCTTCACCGTGATGACTACCGGATCCAGCTTTTTGTTCGGCGGCGTGAGGACGTTCGGAAACGCGACCACCGACGCGATCGTTGGAGCCACGTCCTGGACCGTCACATGCGTTGTACACGCGTTCGTATTCCCCGAGCCGTCGGTAGCCGTACAGGTAACCGACGTTGTACCGAATCCGAAAGTCGATCCGGAGGGCGGCGCGCAACTGGCCGTTACCGCGGGGCAATTGTCGGAGAAGGTTGGAGTGATCGTTGCGGCCGCGCCGCTCGGACTGGTGCACTTCACAGTTTGGTCCAGCGGGCAACTGATGTTCGGATTCTGTTTGTCTTGAACCGTGACCGTGGCCGGGCAGGATGCACTCGCGTGGTCCGGGCTAGTGTCAGTAGCGGTTAGGATCACATTCGTGGTTCCCAGCGTGTATGGACCGGCAGGCGACTGGTTCAGCGTGATGCTCTCGCCGTCAGGATCGACCGAACCACTATTGACGGATGCGTTCGCGGTGCTACACAGATTATTGTCGGTGTTCACGATAACGTTCTTGCACAACGCCGAAGGCGGAACGCCCACCGTCCCCGTAATGCTTGCAAAGGCGGTTGTCGACGCTGTTGCGCAGCTTGTGTTTGCGGGCGCACAGGGGGTTTCATCGGTATCGACCACCAGGGTGTCCCCGGGGCTTCCAAACGGCGAACCCGATGCCGGGGCGAATCGCACGTTCGCAGTGAGGTCTTCCGAGCTGTGGAGCGTGGACGCAGTCGGTTGGCCGTTCAGCAGGCTATAGTAAGTCGGCGAAGTTCCTAGCAGCCTTATGTTGAGAATATTTAGATCGCCCTGCCCATTATTATGGATTAGCGAGCCCTTCTGGGCCGATGTGCCGGCGTCCACCTCTCCGAACGCCAGGGTCCCAGGGTTTCCAGCAAGAGGCGCGGGGCCGTAGCGCTTGGTGCACGCAGTGACGTCATTGCTGAACTCCTCCTGAATCTTGAACCGATTTCCGTTCAGCACCATGTTGGTTCCGTCGGGCGCGAGATAGCCATAAATGAAATTGCACTTATCGCCGATCTCATCATCGCCCCCGCCCGTTCCTGTCCATGCATCTAAGTGCGGGTCAGTGTTCGATTCGATCATTTCATGCGACACTTCCCCGAGGACGACGTCCACGGCTTGGCTATTGGGGTAACCCAGGTTTACAATCGCCGCGGAGGGGTAGCAACTGCCGTTCGACGCGAATGGCTGAAAAGCATAGATCTTGTTGCCGCCGAAAAAGCTGTGGTAGGCGCAAAATACACCCGCTTGATTGGTCCCCACTCCTCCAGTGATAGCGAAGCAATTCCAGGTAACTCCGTCTTTTTGGAGGCCACTGCATTCACCGACGTCGGAGGGCGTAAACACAAAATATTCCACGTTAATCCCGGCCGCGGTCCACGCCGGATTTGCCGCAATTGCGACATTCACTTCGTTCTGAATGTCACCATCGGTGAGCGGACAGTTCGGCGTGCTCCCCACTGTACCCGTAGCGGTACCGTTGCACCCCGAAGGCGGGGCAGTGGTTGTATCCGTATAAGACGGCGCACCGAGTGATGCCGCATTCGGGACGGGAACGCCGGTTGTATCGCCATATTGCGTGACGATGTTGTAATATGGCGTTCCGCCCACGTTCTGGAAGAACTTCTCGACTCCAGCCTGATAGCCGGCCGGGAACGCCAGTCTGCCCGGCGGCTGCCAAAAGATCAGGTAATTGGTTGGGTTCCGCATTACGGGACCATGACTACTGCTGTAGGCCAAATTGGTGCCGGTAACAGCGAAACCCACCGCCGCCTGTTCAGCGCGATGTTGTGCTTCCGCGGGACCAGAGAACAAGTAGTGAATCTTGTTGCCTTTCGGGCTTAAGGTCTCGTGACCAAGCCCTTTAGAGGATGAGTTTGATTGTTGCCCCCATCCGACAGCAGCTGCGCACAGGATAACCGCGGTTGCGGTTATGGTTTTCATATATTGAATGGTCCCTTCGTTTTGCCGAAACGCCGATTTGGCGGGAAGAGTTCACATTGTACACCTACTTTCAATTTCTAAAAAGAATAATCTACTAGTACTCGCTTTTGGGATCTATAGATTTGTAATCCTTTAGTGACATGAAGAACGTGATTACGCCGACCTCACCTCGCAGTTGAGCGCTGTGAGCGATTTGCCCTTTTAGAGTCGCTGCGTTTCAGGTGTTGGGGAAATGCAGGTGCTACTTGCCGGCGGACTTCTTCTCGTCCGCCCGGGCGCCGGCCAGCATGCCTTCCATCGCGTAGTTGCCCTCGTTGCAGGCGTACTCGATGATAGGTCCTTCGGTCCTCTTCATGGGAATCTGCCCGGTCCAGGGCTTGGTGAACGCCGAAGGATCATCCACTGTGAACTCGTACGTGATGGTATCGGGTGCGGTGCGCGTGAAGCGCTCCACCAGTCGCATGTTCTGACTGGCCCGCTGGAACCGTGTTTTATCGTTGAAGTTGGTGGTTTCAACCACCAGCGTATTGCCTTCCCAGTGGCCGCGCGAATCGCCCATCCATTGCCGGACATTCGCAGGCACATGGGGACGCCCATCGATCGGGATGATGCGGGCGTCGTGAATCATTTCCACCAGAATCGTCACGTAACCGGGCGCCTGCACGATCTGGTAATTGTTGTTGTAGAAACTCGGCATCATCGGCGGCCCGGCGGTGGGCCACAGGATGCAGCGCTCGGGCAACGATCGGTCTTCCGGCCCCTCGGGCGGCCTCCCAAACCCGACTGGCGCGGCAGCCGCACCCTGCTGTGCTTTCCTTGGAATGCGGCCGTCGGACGGGTCGATGATCAACGACGTTCGCAGCGTTTCAATGACCTTGGTTCCGCGGTCGTACCACGCGTCGTTATAGGCGCGGTTGAGGTCGGCCTGCGCGCCACCGTCGCGGCGATCGGCATTGTTGCGGTCTACCGTATCCTTTTCGTACTGGCGTGCTTCCGCCGGAGTAAAAAACTCCTTGCCGGCGAGATTGGCGGGGCGCTCGAGCGGTGTGATCGTGATATTAGTCCAGACGCCCTGGAGATCGGGTTGGCCGTCGGGCGTGCGCGGTGGCGTGTAGCTCTTCGTCTGGCCAGCTACCGTGCCTGCCAGAATCGCAGTGGCCAGCGCGAGAACTCTACAGCTCATTTCGCGTTAGGCTGTTCGTCCGGATTCGATCCGCCCACGAACAACTTCTTCCCGTCGGCGAACGTGATATCGCGGCCATTGGCGCGATTAGAGCCGTCCTTGGCCTGATAGCCGTCGACCGAAATCTCGGTTCCCTGGGGCAGAGCGTCCTTGGTTACGCCGCGGCGGAACAGGGCGTTAGGGCTGCCGCCTTCCACCATCCAGCGGGTAACCTTGCCGTCCGAATCCTTCACATCCATATGAATCCAGGAATGCGGGTTAATGAACTCCACCTTGGCGACGGTGCCCTTCAACTTCACCGGCTTTTGCGCATCGAATTCCGCAGCAAAGGCGTGGTGCGCCCAAACGGGCGCTGCAGCCAGAAGCAGACCGGCGATACCCAACACCACCGCTAGTTTTGCACGCATAAGATTTCTCTCCTTCGCACTTTCAACAATCCTACTACTTTTGGCCTTTTGCCGCTCTCTTCTCGGCATCCTTCTTTTCCTCGGAGCGAGCCGCTGAAAGAAGACCTGTCATCCCGTAGTTCCCCTCATTGCAAGCGTACTCGAGGATCGGCCCGGTTGTTCTGACACTGGGAATGGCTGCGCTCCAGGGCCTGGTGAACGATTCTGGATCGTCGACCGTGAATTCGTACAGCAGCGTTTCCGCATCCATCCGCGTGAAGCGTTCCGTCAGGTGCAGATTCTCTCCGGATCCTCTGAAGGGCGTCTGGCCTGTGAAATTCGTGGTGTCGATCACCAGGCTGTTGCCGTCCCAGTGGCCGCGCGAATCTCCCATCCAGAGCCGGATGCTGTTAGGCGCATGCGGACGGCCGTCCAGCGGTATGACGCGCGCATCATGGATCATTTCATTCAGAATCACGAAGGTTTGGGCCGTCTGGACCACCTGATAATTATTGTTGTAGGCGCTGGGCATCATGGGCGGTCCGGCGCTGTTCAACAAGATACACCGTTCCATCAAAGGACGGTCTTCCGGACCATCGGCCGGATGTAATCTTCTGGCCTCTTTCACCTGAGCGGCGCGCTTCTGAGCCAAGGGTGTCAGCGCGGGAACGTGGCCATCGGGAGGATCAGTCACCAATGACGTGCGAAGAGTCTTGACGATACCGGTTCCACGGTCCCACCAAAAATCGTTGTAAGCGCGCGCCACATCGGCGTCCGTGCCCGCGCCGTCGCGCCGATCTTTGTTGCCCTGTTCGATCATCCGCTTGACGTAGGCGGCGGCTTCCTCTTTGGTGAAGAACTCCTTATCCTTGAGATCCGCGGGGCGTTCCAAAGGTGTGAGAATGGCGTTCGACCAGATCCCTTGAAAATCCGGCTGCCCGTCGGGCGTGCGCGATGGAGTATAGCTCTTCGTAGTCGCCGGCTTCGACGGCCCCGTTTGGCTCGCGGCAAACACGGCGGCC
The DNA here is from genome assembly GCA_025463005.1 of Bryobacterales bacterium. Lineage (GTDB taxonomy): Bacteria > Acidobacteriota > Terriglobia > Bryobacterales > Bryobacteraceae > Palsa-187. Next base: position 19,937 of record JAOAPR010000096.1, read on the forward strand.
AGCAACATCGCGGCGATCATGGCAACAATTCTGCGTTTCATTTTGCCCCTTTCTTTGCCGCTGCGTCGGCGGCCTTTTTTTCGGCGTTTTTTTCGTCCGCTCGAGCCCCACCCAACAGACCCAGCATCGCGTAGTTGCCCTCATTACAGGCGTACTCGAAGATCGGACTATCCATTCTGGTCATGGGCATCTCCACCGACCAAGGCTTGCTGAACGTGGCCGGGTCATCGACCCGGAATTGATAGTTGATAGTATCCGGTCCGGTGCGGGTGAAGCGTTCCACCAGGTGAAGGCCCGTGCTCGATCCGCGGAAACTGCTTTTTTCAGAGAAATTGGTGGAGTCGACCACCAGCGTATCGCCCTCCCAGTGACCACGCGGATCTCCTAGCCACTGACGAACATTCTGTTCGACATGCGCGCGGCTGTCCAATGGAACCACGCGGGCTTCGTGAATCATCTCGTTAAAGATGACCACGTACCCAGGAGCCTGAATAATCTGAAAATCATTGTTGTAAGGACCCGGGATCATCGGCACGCCGCGGGTAAGGCAGCGCTCCCACAGGTTCCGGTCTTCGGGTCCGTCGGAGGGATGGAGACGCTGATACGCGCGCGCATCGGATTGCTTTTTCTGAGCATCCGCGGTCAGCTCGGGAACTTTTCCATCGGGCGGATCGGTAATGAGCGAGGTTCTACGGTTCGCGACGACCTTGGTTCCCCGGTCGCGCCAGAATTCGTTGTATGACCGGCCGACGTCCACTTCCGGGCCGCCATCGCGGCGTTCGCTGTTGATCTGCGCGAACGCGCGCTTCTCAAAATCCTGCGCTTCCTGGTCGTTTAAGAAGAACTGCTTGCCGGCAAGCTCGGCGGGTCGCTCCAGGGGAGTGATGGTGGCGTTGGTCCAGACGCCTTGCAGATCCGGCTGGCCGTCGGCGGTACGTGGAAGAGCCCACGATTTCGATGAAGTCTGGCCTTTGGCCGCGGTTTGACCGGAGGCAGGTCCCGACGCTAACAGTCCAATGGCGATGGCCAATGCCAGCGCACGCATCATCGTAACCTCCGCCGGGCCTCCGCCGGATAAGATGAGTTACTGCTTACCGTCGCCGTTTGCGCCGGGAGCCGAACCGCCCATGAACAGGCGCTTGCCGTCCTTGGCGTACGTGAGATTAGCGCCCACCGCCCGATCCGCGCCATCCTTGGCGCGGTAACCCTCGACGATGATCTCGGTTCCTTCCGGGAGCGATTCTTTGCTGAAGCCGTTGCGGAACAGCGAATTGGGGCTGCCGCCTTCGACCATCCACTTGGTCACTTTACCATCGGGACTCTTGACGTCCAGATGGATCCAGGAGTGGGGATTCACCAGCTCCCATTTGGTGACCACTCCCTGCAGCTTGAGCGGCTTTTTCTCGTCGAATTCGGCCGCGAAGGCGTGATGCGCCCAAACAGGCGCTACGGCGAGGAGCATCCCCGCGCCAGCAAGAACAAGGGCCAGCTTTGTCCTCATCGAATTGCTCCTTTACTTCTTCTCGGTGGCGCGAGCGCCGCTGAGGTTGTTGGCCATGCCGTAATTGCCTTCATGGCAGGCGTACTCGTAGACATGGCCATCGATCTTGACCATGTTGTACTCGCCGGAGAACGGCTTCACCCAAGTCTTGGGATCGTCGACCGTGAATTGATATTGGACCGTGTCGGCGTCGATGCGTGTGAAGCGCTCCGTGACCTTCGCGGCGTCGCTCACCTGCGCGCCCTGGATCGAAACCTGAGGATTGTAGTTAATGGTTTCCACCACCAGCGTGTCGCCTTCCCAGTGGCCGCGGGAATCGCCCATCCACTGCCTGACTTCGGCCGGCGCATGTGGACGGCCATCGGTCGGGATGATGCGGGTGTCATGAATCATTTCCTGAACGATCGCGACGTATCCCTGACCCTGCACGATCTGCAGCGTTGAGTTGTAGCCTACCGGCATCATCGGAGGCCCTTCAAATCCCCAGGTGATGCAGCGCTCGGCGAGCGGGCGCGTTTCGGGGCCGTCCCATTGGTGCACCTGCTGGAACGTACGGCGGTCGGCGGCGCGTTTCGCCGCTTCCGGTGTTAATGCAGGCACCCGGCCTTCGGGCCCGCTGATGATGGAGGTCCGCAGGCTTGCGGCCCTCTTTACTGTGGGTCCGCCCAGGCCGAACTGGCTGGTGTCGTAGTGAACGGCGAGCCCGTTGCCCTCTGGGTCGGCTGCAGCTGCGGGGCGCGCGGCGCCTCCACGTCCGCCTCTTCCACCGCCAGCCGGCGCCGCTTGCGCGGAGGCTGTCCGATCGGCTTCATCGTTGTAGAATTCTTTTGCACCCAGGTTCGCAGGCCGAGCAACTGGAATGGTCTGGGCGTTCGAATACACACCCTGCAGATCCGGCTTGCCATCCGGAGTCCGCGGCATAGTCCAGCCCTTGGCAGCCGGCGCCGGCTTTGCGGTTACCTGGGATTGCGCTGAGATGCGTGCCGACACAAACAATACGACGGCGACGAGAGCAATTAGCGAAGTGAGAATTTGTCGTCTCATTTACTGTCTCCTTTTCCTTGCGTCGGCTGCTTTCGAAGGTGTCCGTACAGCACCTCTTCGGCGAACTCCACACACTTATATTCGAGAATCTGCGCGTTCTTTTCCAATCGCCGGTAGAGCGGCATGCTCATCTTCCATTGGCGGCTGAACACCTTAGGATCGTCAATGGTGGCCTCATACTGCAGCGCGTCCGGTCCGACCGCAGTATAGCGCTCGATGACGTGCAGCGCATCGCTGTGCCAGTTACCGGCGCGGTCGAACCAGGTCTGATCGTTGAGGCTGGTGACGTCCACTACCAGCGATTCTCCGTCCCAGCGCCCGTTCGACCATCCCATCCAGCTATCGGCCGGGGCCTTGGTGGGCGCACCCATATTAATAACGCGCACCGCACCGGCATATTCGTACACAATCATCATGGTGCCGGTACCCTGGACGATCTGGAACGGATACGGCATGTAGGTAGAGCGGGGAACTCCGCCCATGTAGCACTTGACCTCAGGGTCCAGCTTCAGGCGGTTGGTGTAGTTTTCCTTCTGTTTAGCGGCGGCTTCAGGCTTATAGGGGATCTCGTTGCCCTCGACTACGCCCAGTCCGGCTGGCGCCGAATAGGCCGCGCCCAGCGAATAAACCGGTCCCTGCGAAGCAGCATGCGGGCGGATGTCCCAATTGGCCTCATTCATGGCCTGCCAGATGCCGTTCAGGTTGGGCTTTCCGTCCTTAGTACGGGGAGCTTTGTAGGCGGGAGCCTGCGCGGAGGTGGGCATCACAGCTAAGGAAAACAGCGATGCTCCAGCAACGGCAACCACCAACCAATTTCCCAACCGACTCTGCATCGTAGCAGTCTCCTCTCGGCCCGCCGCGCGGCGGGTACACGGCCGGAATTGATCGTACATTCAAACAAATACGAAGTCAAGGCAGCCGTGAGAACATCAAATAGGAGCGGCCGTCGTGAGTACGATCAACCCATTCCAGATCCATCCCGTCTCGTCCGGACCTAGACTTAAGGACCCGGTTTGTGGCATGGAGGTTACTCCAGACAAGGCCGCCGGGAGCTTCAAATACAAGGGGCAGACCTATTATTTCTGCGCCCAGAGCTGTCTGGCCAAGTTTCAGGCCGATCCGGAGAAGTATCTCGCCCCGAAACCCCTCGCGACGCCTCCTTCAGACGCACAAAAGGATGTAGAGTACACCTGCCCGATGCATCCCGAGGTGGTCCAGATGGGGCCGGGAAGCTGCCCGATCTGCGGCATGGCTCTGGAACCCAAAGAGATCCAGGCGGGTGAAACGGCAAACCCCGAGCTTGTCGACATGCAGAGGCGGTTCTGGGTCAGCGCGGCCTTGACGATCCCGGTCTTGCTGATCGCAATGGTCCCGCTGCTGCCGGCCCGAATTACGACTTGGCTCGAACTGGTTTTATCGACCCCCGTCGTCCTATGGGGCGGATGGCCGTTTTTCGTGCGCGCCTGGCAATCACTGGTGAACCGCAACCTTAATATGTTCACGCTGATCGGCCTAGGCGTCGGCGCGGCATACATCTTCAGCCTGGTAGCCACGTTTTTGCCCCCGCTTCCGGTCTATTTCGAACCAGCCGCGGTGATCGTGACGCTGGTGCTGCTGGGCCAGGTCCTGGAACTGAAAGCTCGCGGCCGGACGGGAGCCGCTATCAAAGCGTTGCTCGGCCTGGCGCCCAAGACTGCGCGAGTGGTCAGGCCGGACGGGACTGAAACCGATGTGCCCCTCGATCAGATCCATCCGGGGGATCTGCTGCGCGTGCGGCCCGGCGAAAAGATCCCAGTCGACGGTGTGGTGGTGGAGGGGGCGAGCGCGGTCGATGAATCGATGCTCACCGGCGAACCCATACCAGTCGAAAAAACGCCGGGCGACAAAGTCATTGGTGCGACGGTGAACAGCAATGGATCGCTGATCATCAGGGCCCAGCGCGTCGGAGCGGAAACATTGCTGGCGCAGATCGTGCGCATGGTGGCGGAGGCGCAGCGTAGCCGCGCGCCCATTCAGAAGCTCGCCGATCAGGTGGCCGCGTATTTCGTTCCGGCGGTGGTCGGGATCGCGATTTTGACGTTTCTTGGCTGGAGCTTGTGGGGACCTCCGCCGCGTCTTGCGCACGCGCTGGTGAATGCGGTCGCGGTTTTGATCATTGCGTGCCCCTGCGCCCTGGGACTTGCGACACCCATGTCGATCATGGTCGCGATGGGCAGAGGCGCAACCATGGGCGTTCTGTTCAAGAACGCCGAGGCGATCGAGCTCCTATATAAGGTCGACACTCTGGTGGTCGACAAGACCGGCACACTCACCGAAGGCAAGCCGACACTGCTGACTGTCGAGCCGGCCCCTGGTTTCGACGAGCAGCGCCTCCTCTATATGGCGGCCAGCCTGGAACGGGCCAGCGAACATCCGCTGGCGCATGCTGTGGTGACTGGCGCTCAGGAGCGCGGTGTCTCTTCGGGTTCCGCGGACCAATTTCAGGCGGTTCCCGGCAAGGGAGTCCTGGCACGTGTGGACGGCATCGAAATCGCGGTGGGGAATCTCGCGATGATGCAAGAGGTCGGCGTAGACGTGGGCGATCTGCTGCCGCGCGTCAACGTGATGCGGGCCGAGGGGCAGACCGTTCTGTTCGTGGCCATGGGAGGAAAAATCGCGGGATTCCTGGGTGTAGCCGATCCCATCAAGGCGACGACCCCGGAAGCCATCCGGCAACTACAGATCGAAGGTATGCGGATCGTGATGCTGACAGGAGACAGCCGCACCACAGGCGAGGCTGTGGCGAAGAAGCTGGGGATCGATGAGGTCGTGGCCGAAGTATTGCCGCATGAGAAACGCCGACATATCCAGCGGCTTCAGGAATCCGGCCGGTTCGTGGCCATGGCGGGTGACGGGATCAATGACGCTCCGGCGCTGGCGCAGGCCCAGGTCGGGATCGCAATGGGAACGGGAGCGGATATCGCCATCGAAAGCGCTGACGTCACGCTGGTCCAAGGGGATCTGCGCGGTATCGTGCGGGCGCGCCGGCTCAGTCGGGCGACCATGGGCAACATCAAGCAAAACCTTTTCTTCGCCTTTGTCTACAATTCCCTGGGCGTGCCGATCGCAGCGGGGGTGCTGTATCCCGTGTTCGGGCTGCTACTTAGCCCCATGATCGCTGCAGCCGCGATGAGCTTCAGTTCGGTTTCGGTGATCAGCAACTCCTTGAGATTGCGGACGATCCACCTCTGATCGGCACCTGACGTGCATGAATTCGCGTGGGAGGCGCGCATGAAACTACTTGTCGCCATTGATCATTCCGAGGCGAGCCAATACGTAGTCAAGGAAATCGCCGCCCGACCCTGGGCTCCGAACTCCTGCGCGGAAGTCCTCAATGTGGTGGAGCCCGCTCATTTGTGGACGGCCTCTCAAACCGCCGAACAGGCGATGAAACTTTCCGCCGACCTGGTGCATCGCCCCGTCGAAGAGCTTCGCGGCCGGGGTCTGGAAGCAAGCGGCCTGATCCTGCGGGGAGACCCCAAACGTGTGATTCTGGACCGAGCCCAGGAAACGACTGCCGATTTTATTTTTGTCGGCTCGCACAGCGCTTCGGGGGTGTCCCGGTTTTTGGCGGGAAATGTTGCGTCGGCGGTTGTGCGCCACGCTCCGTGCTCGGTGGAGATCGTGCGGGCCAGGGACGGCAAGCCCCCCGGCGTTAGCAAAATACTCGTGGCCACAGATGGCTCTGAGTTTTCGGAGCGCGCCGCGCGGTCAGTCGCGGAACGGCCCTGGCCCGAAGGGACCGAGGTCGAGGTGTTCAGCGTAGTGGAACTGGCTTTGGGTACTGCGCAGGCCTTATTCGAGCCGCCTTACGTGGACACCGAGCAGTTGGAAATCCTTCGCGAAGAAGCCATGAAGCGCGCCCAGACTGCGGTGGAAGGCGCCGTAGAAACTCTCTCGAAGAGCTCTCTCAAAGTTTCGGAATCGATCTCCGTACTGTTGGGCGGCCCAAAGACCGTGATCATTGAGGAAGCCGACAAAATCGGCGCCGACCTGATTGTCGTGGGCTCACACGGACACCGGGGCATCGAACGTTTCCTGCTGGGCAGCGTCTCTGAAGGTGTAGCATTGCATGCGCACTGCTCGGTCGAAGTGATCCGTTAGGGATCCAATAAGTCGCGCAAAACGTTGGTTTTTCGGTGGATACGACAAACCGCTAACCTTTTGAAGCTGCCTGCGTCCAATGAATTGAGACCACAATCCCGGCAGAAACCGGAGACTGCGGCCGGTTGGGCAAGTCTGTGGAATTCATTAAATGTGTGGAGGTGCTATGAGTAGAGATGCGTTTGGACGGGGGCGTGTGACCGCCGCTGTGGTTTTAGCGTCGGCGTTAGTATTGGGCGGCCTGAGCGTCGCTCGTGCGCAAAAGGGTTCGCAGGTGAACCCGGCGGCGACCTTCAAATACACCGATGGGAAAGTCGGGCCCAGCAGGACCGGGTTCGCGCCGGTGGTCAAGGCGGTGGTGCCCACCGTCGTCAGCATTAAGTCGTCCAAGGTGGTCAAGACCGGAATGCGCCGCGGTCAAGGTCAGAGTCAACAAGGCCAGGGACAAATGGATCCGTGGTTCCGGCAGTTTTTCGGCGACCAGTTTGGCGGCCAATTTCCGAACACTCCGAATGTTCCGGACGAGCAGCGTTCTGAGGGCCTTGGTTCGGGCGTAATTGTTAGCCCGGAAGGCTATATCCTGACGAACAATCATGTGGTCGACGGAGCCACCGATGTGCAGGTGGTGCTGTCCGACCGCCGCGAGTTTAAGGCGCGCGTGATCGGCAAGGATGACAAGACGGATATCGCCGTAGTTAAAATCGATGCCGGGAATCTTCCGGCAGTCACCATCGGCGATTCCGACAGAGTAGAGGTCGGCGATTATGCCCTGGCCATCGGCAATCCATTTGGCGTTGGGCAGAGCGTGACGTTCGGAATTGTGAGCGCCACCCACCGCGGGATGCGCAACGAAATCGAAGGTTACGAGGACTTCATTCAGACCGACGCAGCCATCAATCCCGGGAACTCGGGGGGCGCGCTGGTCAACGACCGCGGCGAGCTGGTGGGTATCAACACTGCCATCATCGCGCGTGGCTCGGCCGGCAACCAGGGCATCGGTTTCGCAGTACCGGTGAACCTGGCCCGCAACATCATGGACCAGATTCTGAAGGACGGCAAAGTGACGCGCGCACGGCTGGGCATCCTTCCGCAGGATGTGACGCCGGGGATCGCCCGGCAGTTCGGAGCGAAAGACTCCCGTGGAGCGCTGGTGGGTGAAGTGGAAGCCGACAGCCCGGCACAGAAGGCCGGCCTGAAGCAGGGCGACATCATCCTGGAAGTGAACGGCAGGGAGATCACCGACGCCAATCACCTGCGCAACGCGATTTCGACCATGCAGCCGGACTCGAATGCGACTCTGAAAGTTTGGCGGGATGGCGGGCAGCAGACGATCCAGGTCAAGCTGGGTGAGCTGACTCCGCAAGAGGCTCGCAATCGGGGCGGGAACCGCCGCGGCGACAACGCCTCGACCGAGGCGCTGGACGGAGTCTCGGTCGAAAACCTGACATCGCAAGTGGCGAAGGGCCTGGGTCTCTCAGCCGGCGCCACGGGTGTGGTGGTCAGTGAAGTGAGCCCGGCCAGTGCGGCAGCCAGCGCCGGACTGAAGCAGGGCGACGTGATCACGGAGGTCAACCGGCACGCAGTGAAAAACGTCGCCGAGTTTGAAGCTGCGGTCCGGAATTCCAAAGACGGAACCCTCCTGCTTGTGAATCGCGAAGGGCACACGATCTACTTGGCCGTATAAGAAACGAAGCACCCTTTCTTCGAGTGGCCGGTTCGGCATCGTCCGAACCGGCCTTTTTTATTTGTATTTCGCGGCGTTACCTTAGATCCTCAAGTACGGGGATTCTTCCGCCGATAACCACAGAAGGCCCAAGCCATGATCTCTTTGCGAAAGACGGCGACGGAGCTCGATCGCCTGGAAGAGCTACAGCAGACTCTGGCGAAGTGCTACGGGCTCGCCATCAAATCTTCAGCGGAATACGCGGTGGAGCTGGACGCTCGCAGCACCGAATATTTCCGGCAGCGGCTGCAGTCGCTTGATGTGCAATGCAGCCAGGCTTCCGCACCGGAGCATTACAACGCAGTGCAAGCTTCCCTGCGCGGGGAACTCCGCAATTATCGGGATCAGGCGCGCGAACAGATGACGCGGATGCGCAAGGATCTGCAAAATGCGGCTGTCGCCATGAAAGTTTTTGCGGAAAGCGTCTCCACCAGTGGTGACGATTGCGAGCTGCAACTCCGCCGCGAAGTGGAACGGCTGGAAGCGCTGGCCGCGAGCGACGACATTGAACAGATTCGCGGGGGCATTGAATCCGCGACCGGTACGATTCTCCGCAGCTGCAGCCAGCTTCGCCGCAGTCATCAACTGGTGGTAACGCAGCTTCAGGATGAAATTCGCACTTTGCACCAGACCATGGACAATGAGCGCAGCCGGATGGACCGGGATCATGTCTCCGGTGCGTGGAGCCGGCAGAAGCTCAATGAGCGCATCGAACACATGTTGCGCCAAAACGAGCCATTCTGCGTGCTTTTCGTGAGCGCGCGCAACTTGCGGCGGCTGGAGCGGCAGCACTCGCCGACCGTGATCACGGATGCGCTACGCGCGTTGGTGCAGCAGTTCGACGGCATTCTGGGCGGGGAAGCCATGATCGGCCGCTGGAGCGAGGACGTCTTCAGCGCGATTCTGGAAATGGACCCGTCCAGCGCTATGGCGCTTTCCGCGGAAACCAACCGCAAGCTCTCGATGTCGTATCCGGTTTGGACCAGCGGCGTCGCGCAGATGTTGACTATCGAAACCTCCACGGGGATCGTCGACCGGCGCAGGGATTCGGACGCATCGAAGTTCTATCGCAAGCTCGAGCAGATGGCCGCGGCCCTGGCCGGTCCCGCGGTCTAAAAGGGGTCAGACGATATTTCTTGTTCAGGCTGCAGCCATAGAACTGGTCAGCTCGCCGCGATACACCTGCTCCCACAGTTCCACGTTGCGCTGCATACTGCGATATGTCAGGACCCAGTCGCGCTGCTCGCGGCACAGCCGATCGCGGTCCGCATCGAGCAGCGACTCAAGCGTTTCCTTCCACGATTGGCGGCTGTTCTTCGCGGTAATGGGCACTTCCGCCGAATACGGCAAAACGCGGGAAGCCACTGTTATCGCGCCCGAGAGAGCGTATTCGTAGTACTTGATGCAACTTTTGTTGCGATTGAACGGATCTTCCACCACCGGGGCGATTCCGATATCCAGTGCCAGCTCACAAACCTTTTCGGGATGGTTGTCGAACCTGACCATGGGATGGAACTCGTAACGGATGCCCGCCAGCTCGGCCAGGAATCGCTTGATGGATTTGCCGAGCGGAGAATTCATGAACGGCTTACCATGCGTGGAAACCAGCTCTGCATAGAACTCTTCGAGATTGGGGCGGTCGCACAATCCCTGCAACACAAAGGTGAAGGGATGCCGCTTCTGCAGCTCACGAATGGCGGGAAGAGCAACAGCGAGATCGTGGAAATGCGTCGCGCTGCCCGTCCAGCCGATACGCAAATCCTCGCGGCGCGGCCTGACGGTCCATTCTTCGGGATCCGCGCTGTTCGGCAACACGACCACGTTCGGATTTCGCTGCCGCAGATCTGCCGCGAGAACCGGTGTCGTGGTAGTGACCACGTCGGCATGTTCCAGCAGGAAATGATAGAGATCGAGGCGGCCCTGCAATTCGCGGTAGTGGACGTTTTCGCGCGGAACGCGATCCAGAGCGTCGTCGGTATCGAAAACCACGCGAATGGAGCGCTGCTTGCACCATTCGACGATTCTGTTCGCAGTAGGATAATGGGCACGGAAAATCACCAAAACATCCGGAGCTTCGTAGGCCTGGAAGTTGTCCGAAAGGATCTGTACCATATGACCGCGCCGCCGCAAATACTTAGCGGGGATCGCGCCGCGCCATCTGTAGCATCCGCTTTCAGTTTCGGTGAGGAAGAAGATGTTCATGCGATCTCCGCCGATTTGTTTTCCCCGTCCTCGCGGCTCCACTTGGCGAGGTACACCTCGTTGGCCGTTCCTTCCAGCTCGCGATCGTTGAGGTACACCCACTGACTCCAGCGCCGTTCCTTGAGTTTTTCGAGAACGCGATGGTCCGTCCGGGCCTTCAACAGCCGCTGGCGCTGCTCCAGAATCAGTCTTTCGCACTGTGCGAGCTGCGTCTTCACAAGTTCCTGCTGCTTTGCCAACCGCACCTGATAGAGGGCCCAAGACTGCAAGTCCGATCCGGCTGCCGTACCCGAGATGAATAACTGCGATTCGGAGCGGTTCCGAGCCGCCGCCAGTTTGTCGCGCAACTGGAGCAGGGAAGCGAGCTGCTGCTGCAAGCCCGCGAGTTTTTCTTCTTCCACGCGCAACTGTAGCGCGCGCCACTCCAACACCCGTTGGAGCGGAAACCGGAACGTCTTCATGCAAGTTCCTTTGCCAGGGAGAACAGCCTGCTAGTAGTCTCTTCCTGAGACGTGTGCGACTCGGCGGATTGCTTGAGGAAATCGAGAAGCTGTGGCCGCACGCGAATGCTCTGATCGAGCTTGGGATTCGCTCCCTGCACGTGTGCGCCGAGCTGGATCAGATCCGCGGATTGCTGGTATACCGCCAGTGCCTCGCGAATCTTCTGCGCGGCCGCGGTTTCGTCTCTACTCGCGACTTTATTCGCCAGGCGGCTGACCGAGCTCAGGACGTCGATAGCGGGGTAATGGCCAGTCGCGGCCAAGTCGCGGGAAAGAATCAAGTGGCCGTCCAGGATGCCGCGAGCAGCGTCGCAAATGGGCTCGTTGAAATCGTCGCCTTCCACCAGGACCGTGAAAAATCCGGTAATCGAGCCGGATTCAAAGCTGCCGGCGCGCTCGAAAACCTTGGGAAGAAGCGTATACACAGAAGGCGGATAACCTTTCTGGCTGGGCGGCTCTCCAGCGGCCAACCCGATTTCACGCTGCGCCATCGCTAGCCGCGTCACCGAATCCATCACCAGCAGAACGTCCATCCCCTGGTCGCGAAAGTATTCCGCGGCGGCCAGCGCGACGAACGCAGCGCGGATACGCAGCGGCGCGGGACGATCGGAGGTCGCAGCAACCACCACCGAACGCTGCATGCCTTCCGGGCCGAGCTCCTGATCGAGAAACGCCTTCACCTCGCGGTTGCGTTCGCCGATCAGTGCGATCACGCTAACCTGGGCCGAATTCTTTCGCGACATGGCGCCGAGCAGCGTGCTCTTGCCGACGCCGCTGCCGCCGAACAAGCCGATTCTCTGGCCTTTCCCGCACGTCAGGAGACTATCGATAGATCGGATGCCGGTGACTAGGCGTTCGGTGATATGCCGCCGCTTCAGGGGGTTCGGGGGCGGGGCATACAGCGGGTACGATTCGACCGCTTCCACTGGAGGACCTCCGTCCATGGGCTGTCCGAATCCATCCAGCACTCGTCCGAGCAGGCCCGGGCCGACCGCTAGCCGGGCGTCCTGCACGCGCGCGATTACGCGGCTCCCCAACTGCAAACCTTCCGGTTCTTCCAGGGGCATCGACAGCACGCGCCCGTTGCGAAACCCGATCACCTGCGTCCGGATGCTGTGCCCTTTCGATGTGAAGACTTCGCAGAAGTCGCCGATGGCGACGGCGGGACCTTGCGATTCGATCAGCAAGCCGACGGTGGCGGTAACTTTCCCGCACCACGGCAGCAGATCGAGCTGCTCCAGATCCTGCAGGTACGCCGCGAGGATGTCTTGATCGGGAATTTCCGTGCTCATCGCATTCACCGGCGTAACCTGTCGGCAAAACCGCGTTCGATTTCCTGTAGCTGCGCTTCGATGGAGCCGTCGAGCGTGCCATGCGCTGTCTCGAACAGAACGTCTCCGCACTGCAGGGCGGGGTCGGGAATCAACTCGACAGGCGCGGCTGAGAAACGGGCGAGTAAGGTTCGGATCACGGGCTCCTGGTCAGGATGCACGCGCACGCGGCACAATTCGCGCGATTCCAGCTTTTCCAGAGCCACACGAATGAGCCCTTCGATGGAGCCCGGGTCGAGCGTCAGTTCGCGGTGGAGCACGCGGCGTGCAATGGCGATCGCCAGTTTCAGCAGATCCGCTTCGGCGGACTTGCGCGCGCGCGGCCGGATGGAAACGAGTTCGGCTAAGGAGCGCGAAAGCCGGTCCATCACGGGCTGCAACTCTGCGGCGGCCTGATCGTGACCGATGGTACGGCCCTCGGAAAATCCGCGCTGATACGATTCTTTCTTGGCTTCATCCTGCTGCGGATCTTCCCCGGCGCCTGCGTCGACGGCCGGAGTCCGGGCAGGGCGCGGAGCAGGAGGAGCCGTGCTGGTGCTGTGCCACGCCATCGGCGTTACCTTCGAAAGCTCGGCGTCCCGAAGGATTCTAGACGATGTATTGCTCATCGCCGCCTCCCTTCAGGCTGACGACGCCTTCCATCTCGAGCTGCCGGAGCAGCGCGATCATCATTTGCTGCGCGGCCTCGACTTCGCGGATCTTCACGGGACCCAGCGCTTCCATGTCTTCCATGAGCATGGAGGCGCCGCGCTGGGACATGCCCTGCAGCAGGTGCTTGCGCAGTTCGTCGCCGGTGCCCTTGAGGGCGATGGTGAGCTGGCGGCGGTCGGCGCGGCCCAGCAGTTCCTTGATGCCGTTGGCGTCGACCATCATCAGATCGTCGAACACGAACATCTTCTGGCGGATGGATTCCACCAGTGCGGAGTCGCGCTCGCCTACTTGCGCCAGGATTTCGTTGCTCATCTCACCGTCCAGCTGGTTGAAGATTTCGGCCACGGCACGCAGGCCGCCCGAGGATTCGCGCTTGACCTCGCCCAGCGTCTGCAGCTTGCGCGAAATCACGGCGGAGATCTTGTTCATCACCACGGGCGAAATTTGGTCCAGACTGGCGAGCCGGATGGTCACTTCGGCCCGCAGTTCGGCCGGCATCGAACGCAGCACGGCGGCCGATTGGCCCGCGCTCAAATGCGCCAGGACCAGCGCGATAGTCTGCGGATGCTCACTTTCGACGAAGCGGGCGAGCAACTGCGGATCGAGTCTTTGCAGGCGCTGGCCGGCATCGGAGCTGCGGCCCGCGGCTTTGGGCAATCGCTCTACATGTTTCTTGCTCCCCTCCGCGCCGAATGCGGAGGTAAGAATGCGCTTGGCGAAATCCACACCGCCGTGGCCTTGTCCGGAATGCGACGTGGCGGAGCGAAATTCCTCCAGAACGGCTTCCGCCTGTTCGCGCGAAATAGCCGGAAGACTGGCGATGGCGGCCGTGACCGCCTGGACTTCGTCGTCGCTCAAGCGTTTGAGCAACTCCGCGGAGACCTGATCGCCCACCGAGATCAGCAGAATCGCGGCTTTCTGAATGCCGGAGAGAATCTGAGCGTTCGCGGGAGCAGCCATCGTCTACGATTGCTCCTCGCGGAGCCATCCACGCAACACGCCGGCGCAAATCTCTCCGTCTCTTTGCGCGGTCTCGCGAATCTGGTTGGTCAGCACTTCGATCCGAGGCGGCGCCAGCGCGGGCAGCGGAGACGTTCCCAGCGCGGAAGGCGACCAGGTATCCGCCGCGGCTACTCTCGGTGACGTGGCCGGTTCCGCGCCGCCCGGAGGCAGAGAGTCTGTCTGGCGCACCTGCGCCGGCGGGGGCGACGATTTCTTCATCATTTTGAAAATCAGGAAAAACAAACCCGCAAGAATCACCGCCGCGCCCGCAGCTCCGCCGATCAGCAATTTCGGATTCTTTTTGAGTTGCTCGATAGGCGTGAGCGACGGGGCCGGGGCGACGGGCGCTGCTCCGGGCGGCTCGAGATTGACCGTCGATTCAAAAGGGAGGCTTTCCACGATCAACTGATCGCCGCGCTCCATATTGAATCCCACGGCGGCGGCGGCCAAATCGTGAATTACTTTCAGGCGTTCAGGCGGCGGCGCAGTCAGAACTCGTTTGGCCTGCGCGCCCGAGCCTTCGAAATGCACCTCATGGTCGATCAGTACCGAGACCGACAGCCGTTTGATGCCGCCTTGCGGAAGCACCGTGCGCTTCACCGTGCGGCTGGATTGGTAGCTGACGTTTTCTGTTTTGCGGGAAGATCCCGCGCCCACCGTAACGGGCGGCGGCGCCGGCTCCGGCAGGTTCGAAGCTGTTCCAGGGATTCCGGAGGCGGTGCGCGCCGGCGACGAAACATCTTCCGTTTTCTGCGAATTCACCATGACGGATTGCGTGGGATCAAAGTGTTCCTCGCTTTGCTCACCGCTGGTGATATCGGTGTCGGCGGAGACCGCGGCACGGTATCTGCCTGCACCTACCAGAGGCTCGAGCGTGGCATCGAGTTTCGTAGCAAGATCGTGTTCCACGGTGCGCCGATACTCCAGCGCCGCCTCGGAAGTTCCCGATCCGGAACCGGCATCACTGCCCACACGCTTGGCGCGATTCAGAAGATTGCCGCGCATGTCCAGGACAGAAACAGCTTCCGGAGAGAGGCCTTCCACAGCGCTCGAGATCAGGTGCGTGATCGCCGGAATCGCGGTTTCCGGCAGTTGCGATGCCCCACGAAGACGTAGCAGTACGCTGGCCTTGGCGGGCTGACGGGCTTCCTGGAACACCGATTCCTGGGGAAACGATATGTGCACCCGGGCCTGCTCGACTTCTGTGAGCGCCATAACCGAACGCTCCAGCTCGCCTTCCAGTGCGCGGCGATAATTCACATGTTCGGCGAAATCCGTCATGCCGAGATTGGTTTTGTCGAAGATCTCGAAGCCGATCCGCCCGCTCTTGGGAAGTCCGGCTGCGGCCATATCAAGACGCAGCTCGGCGACTCGTTCTTCGGGAACGGAAATTACCGTGCCGTTGGCGGAAATACGATAAGCGACCCCACTCTCCTTAAGCCGTTGCACCACCAGCGCGGCGTCTTCGGGGGCCAGCGTAGTGTATAGCGGGCGAAATCCGGCCTCGCGCTGCCATTGCGCCAGTCCGTATATTCCGCCGGCGACCAACAGGGCAGCGACGATGATGGTCACCAACTGGCGGCCTGAGAGAGATCCTACGATTCGTTTGACTTGGTCCATGGATTTGAAGAATTAAGCGCTGCCCTTACATCTGCATCCGCATGACTTCCTGATAAGCGGAGACAACTTTGTTGCGCACCTGCATCAGCATGTCGAATTCAAGACCAGCGCGCTGCACGGCCAGCACCGTGGAATGCAGATCTTCCCCGTCGCCAGACAGAAAATTCTGCACGCTCTGATTGGCGTCGTTGCGGGAAAGCTCCACCTGGTCGATGGCTCCCTGCAGCACGTTGCTGAATTCGCTGCTCCCGGCCGGGCGAGCCGGACCTCCGATTTCGATCGGCCCGACCGGCTGGATGTTTGACGGCAGTAGAGAGGAAATGTTCATGGCGGTCTTTTACGTGAAAATGTTCTACCGGAACAGGTCGAGCGAGTGCTGAATCATATCTTTCACCGCGCTGATGGCGGCCACGTTGGCCTGATACCCGCGTGAAGCGCTCAGAAGATCCACCATGTCTTCGGCCGGATTCATCCGGGGATATGCCACGTAACCGTCCTTGTTCGCGTCGGGATGGCCGGGCATATATCGCATTTCCGGATCGCGCTGATCGGTGATCACCTGTGCCACGCGCACACCCGAAGCGGACGGATTGAGCTCGGATTCAAACAGCGACGAGAACTGAGCTGCCGCGGGATCCGAAGCGAACACCGCATCTTTGCGGCGATACGGGCCGCCCTCAGGGGTCCGCGTCGTGTCGGCATTTGCGAGGTTTTCCACCAGCAGTTCGGTGCGCGCGCGCTGGGCGGACATGCCTGACGCGCTTACAGAGAGAGCTGAAAAGAGGCTCATGCGGATTTACCTTCCTGAATTGCGCTTTGTATGGCGTGGAGCTCGGCGCGGGCCAGGCTGGCAGCGACCGAGAAGCGCATCGCATTCTCAGCCAGCATTCGGGACTCGCGGTCCAGGCTGACATTGTTGCCGTCGGCTTTCACGGCCAGGCCGTCCGGTTCCACGGTTTGTGGCCCAAGGCTTTCCTGCCCCTGCATCTGCTGGGCGAACTCGGCGCGGAAATCGATGTCTTGCGTGTGATAGCCGGGCGTGTCGGCGTTGGCGATATTCGATGCCACCAGCTTCTGCCGGACACTCAGCAGGCTCATGTATCGTTCGAGATTTCCGGCGACACCTTCAAACACGATAGCTGCGCTAAAGCAGTTCCCGTGCCACGCTGTAAATCGCTGATTTTATGGCAGAGGGATTGAGGCAGAGCGTCGTAAACCAGACGATTCGGTCAGATCTCTGACGCTTAGCTGCGGATCTTACGCGTTGATGCCGCGATGCGGATTCGAGGCATGCGGTCCTGCATAAGCCTGCCGGCGGTCCAGACGGTTCAGATGAGCACGCGCCTGCTCACGGCTGGTAAGGGTCATCGCACGCGCCCACTGTAAGAAGCCGGTCACGTTGTCGGAAATGTCACGGCGTTCCTGTTCGGTCGCAGCGGCGCGCCACGATGCTTCCACTTCCAGACGAAACGACGCAAGCAGTTCCTGCGCAGTGCTCCAGGCGCCGGTTTGAATTGCGGCGTGCAGGCGATCACTTGTTTTGGGTTGCATTCATGCTCGCAAAAAGGGTCGTGAAGTAAGAGACTTGCTGCTCCAGAGAGGCGATCAGAGCGTCGGCCGCGGCCATGCGGCCAGTGAGATTCTTCTGAAGGATGTCGATGCGGCTCTGCTCGTCGGCGATCCGCTTGTTCTGGTTGTCGATGGCCGTCTGCGCGCTGTCCCGCGTCGTCTGGATCGTGCCGTTGATGGGATCCTCCAGGCCGTTCAGGGTATCGGTGGCCGCTTTCAGGAATCCGCCCGTCGAGGCCGAGCCCAGGAAGGCGCGCACATCGCTCGAATGAGCCGCAGATACGCTGTCGAACACGGTTTGGTCGAAAGACAGCTTGCCGGTTTTATCGAACGTAAGGCCCAGGTCGGTCAGGTTCTGAACCGATCCGGCGCCCCCGCCGGTGAACTGTGTCAGACTCCGGAGCGATTGCGACAAGGTGTAGATGACTGGGTCTCCCACAAGCGGACCCCCGCCCTGCCCGCGGCTCAGATTGAGCTCGTCCACGGCGGCGTTGTAAGCCGCCACAAATGAGGAGAGGGCGTTCGACTGGGCCGAACCGCTTCGCGAGACCACTACATTCGAATCGCCGGATTTCAGTAAATCAACCGTCAATCCTGGGGCGATGGTCACCGTGCTGGAATCCGAGGAAATCGGGGTGGTGGGCTGTCCGTTTACCTGGTATTGGGCTTGCGATCCGGTAGCAAGGGTCGTTAGCAGGTTCTGCGTTCCGTCATTGAGCTGAAGAGCGATGTTGCCCAGCTTGCTACTTTGCAGCGACAGTTTGTAATCCGGCGCCGCAGGCGAGCCTAGATTAATAATTGTCGCCGTGACATTTGCGCCGGAGGCATTGATGGCATCCGCGAGAGCATTCAGCGTATTGCCCGACGGGGTAACCGTGAAAGTAGTGCCGCCCACCGTTAGCGTCAACGAAGAGGCTGATGTGATGGATTGAGTGGACGGATCCTGAACCACCGGCAGGCTGCTCTTGGTGACTGCGCTGGTCGGGGCGCCCGCGCTCACGACGTGAATCGCATAGGAACCCGGGAGCGCTGTGGAATCGCTGTGGGGCGCGAGGACCGTGTCATCGGATACTTGAGCGGACGTCGATGCGGCCGCAGCCGATACTGCCTGCAGGGCCGTTTGAAGTGCCGCGAACTTCCCGTTCAACGAATCCAAAGCCGCGGAACGGTTCTGCAGATCGGTTAACTGGCTGTTGAGCTGGGTAAGCGGCAAGGAGGCGATCGCGATCGACCGGGTGAGCACCTGCTGCAGGTCGGTGGAGTACCGGCTGCTGCCCGTGAAAATTGTCGAGTTGTTGCTCATAAATCTTTTCCTGCGATCAGAAACAAGACTGGGCCGCTCTCGTTTGAGAATCGGCCCAGATTGTTCAAAACCTTAGCCCTGCTCTTTACTGAATACGTTCAAAACGGAGCGCGGCGCGATGAGTCCATTTCGTGAACTGGCGCGCGCCGCGACCTTTGCGTTTTATTGCAGCAGCTTCAACAGCGCTTGCGGAGCCGCGTTGGCCTGCGCCAGGGCAGCCACCGAGGATTGCTCCAGGATCTGCGCCTTGGTCAGGTTGGCCGCCTCGGTAGCGACGTCCGCGTCCCGAATCGACGATTGCGCAGAAGAGAAGCTGGATATCTGCGATTGCGCCAGTTGGACGGCGTAGCTTAGCTCGTTTTCACCCGTTCCGACAGCTCCCTGGACCAGGCCCATGTTGGAGATCGCCGTAGTGATGTGGGTCAGCGCCGTGAGTGCGTGGGCTTTGGTGTCGACAGCGTCGGCACTCACACCCAGACCGGCGGAATCCACCTTATTCGAGTTACCGCTGAGGTCGATGGTCACCTTGGCGTGCGCCTGCGTATCGCCGCCACCGATGTAAACGTCCAGGCTGACGTTGAAGCGGCCGCCGGTGGTACCGGTCGACAACCCGATGTTCGCCGCCTGGCGGTCGATTTCCGCCAGCAAGCCGGAAAACTCGGTGTTCAGGGTGGCGCGGTTGCCGCTGAAGGTATCAGAAGCCGACTGCGTGGCCAGTGTCTTGAGCCGGTCCAGAATGTTTGAAATGTTATTGAGCCCGCCGTCGACGATCTGGAGAATGCTCACACCGTCGTTGGCGTTCCGAACGCCCTGTTGCAACTCGGTCACGTCGCTGCGGAACTTATTGGCGACGGCCAAGCCCGCGGCGTCGTCGCCGGAAGAATTAATTCGATAACCGGAGGTCAGGCGAGTGATAGTTCGGCTTTGAAAGTCGCTGTTCACCCGAAGATTCTGCTGGGCTACCAAAGAGGTTACGTTAGTCTGAAACGAATATGACATTGCGTCACGTCCTTTTTTCTATTTGAAATCTTCGGCAGCTGCCGAATCCGCCCTGTCCAACTGCTTGGAGCGTGCTAATCATCTCGCAAAGCTCGTGGAACATTTCAGACTATTTTGTTAAGAAAGTTGCAAACAAGCCGCTTTTGGTACTTGGCGCCCTGGGGTCCCAAAAAAATTCTAAACTGCCCGCTTCGCAGTTCGATATGTCCTCCGGTCCCATTCGCATGATGATGAAAACGAAATCTGCGCCAGTCTCAGAGCAGCGCGCGAGAATCCTTCTGTCCGCCTGGAATAGTGGCGACTCCGGGCTTTTGCGCGAGACTTTAACCGAGGACTGGATCTCCGCCGGGCCGGCAGGCTGGCCGTTGTCCGGAGAAAACGAGTACGAGCGGATGGAGATGCTGGTCACCATTGCGGACGCGCTGCGCAACTGGATGCGTCGCGGCGATGCGCCGGCCGAGGATTTACAGGTTTCCGTGCAGCTTCTGCGGCACTTAGCCGGGTGCGAGCCTTTGTCGCGCGCGCGCTAAGGCAGCGCTGCGACCCGGAAAGCCCGCTGTTTCCCGGAACTGACCACCACGCCTTCCATGGAGATCGCTCCGTTGACCACTCCACGGAGAGGCTGATCCAGAGGATGGTCCAGCTTGATAACTTGCCCGGGCTTCAGATTCATAAGGTCAGCAACCGGCAGGAGCGGTCCGTCAAGGCGGACCTCCAGCGAGACTACCGCTTCGTCCAGCAGGGCTAATTTTTGGCGCGCGTCGGGCTCCGGTGCGTCCGCGTCCGCTTTCTGCTCAGGAGCGGTTCCGCCGGCATCAAAGAACGACTGCGGGGCGGCTATTTCCAGAGCCCCGGAGTGCTCGCCACAGCGCAGATCGAATGCCAGCCGGATCATTGGCTGGTTCGGAGGCTGGTTTGGATCGCTCGGCGCGAGCAAGCCAGGCTCGCTGACCAGAGATTCCACTTCGAACTCGACGGCCGCGAAGATCTGCCACGCTTCCCCCAATGGGCGCAGCATCACGCGGACGATTTCTTCCAGCAGGCTCCATTCGATCTCCGTCAGGTTACGTGGAGCGGCGGGATCGGGACCGCACTTGCCGCCCAGTAAGAGTTCCAGGAACCCAAACACCGTGGCGCAGTTCAGGTGAAGATACATGCGCTCTTCACGCGGGTGCAGCCGGAAGACCATCATGCAGGTCGGGCTCGGCAGGGCGGCCTGAAAGCCTCCGTTGGTCTGGACCGAGAGTTCCCGAAAGCTTACCTGAAAGTCCGAGCGCAGAAATGCCGACAACGCCGTGGCCAGGCTGGGCGCGTACCGCTCATGGACCGCGCGCAGGGTTCTGAAACGCGGGCTGGTGGAGTTCGGCTGGCCGACTTCGAACTGTTTCGCACCCGTTTGCGGGCGAGTGGAGAGCATTGCCTTTCCCTGACTGATCGGCGGACTAAGGGGATTGCTTTAGTCCTCGCATCCCGCGACGCAGCTTAGGCAGCCGGTCGGGGGCGGCCTGCCCATCGCCGTACGATGTCGTGGACGGCCTGGATAAAGTCCGGCCAAGTCATTGGCTTCTGGACATAATCCCGCGCCCCCAGCTCCAGGGCACGTTCCTTGTCACTGGGATTATTCGATCCGCTGAGCACAATCAGGGGAGGACCTTCCTGTGCATGGTAGCGCTCCAAAAGCTGCAGCCCGCTGAACTTAGGCAGATTTAAGTCCAGCAGAATGAAGTCCGGCTGAAAATTCAGTTCGGTGAGCAGGCGCAGGCCCTGTTCACCGTCGTACGCAATCATCACATCCGCCGGAATCGAGCAGGTCCGGAGGGCTTCGCGCACCAGCATCACATCCGCCACGTTGTCCTCGATAAGCAGGATGTGAACCATTCGAACAGGGGATCACTCAACCAGGGGAGCTGTTACTCACAAAAACGCCTCAAAATGAGATAAGGCCCATTCCCCGTCTCTAGGGTTCGCCCAGCCGATAACTTCGGTAAACTTTCCTGGTTTTTCATCGATATGGACTCTGCCCACAACCCAATAAAGCCGATGATAAGACTAACCAGGCTGAATCACGTTCCCTTGATCCTCAACTCGGACCTGATCGAACACATCGATATGACGCCCGATACCATCGTGACCCTCACATCCGGGCAGAAGTTCATGGTGCTCGAATCGGCCGAGGACGTCGTGGACAAAGTGATCTGTTTTCGTCAAAAGCTGCTAAGTCCTGATCTGTCCAGGTTAACCGCGGCGAGCGAATTCAGCTCAGAGTCCGAGTCCGATGGTAGATAACGAGTCCCATGGCAGATAAGCAGGCGGCACCGGCTTCCAAATCTTCCCTCAAGAGCTCACGGCCGGACATCGCGAGTTTTGCGGGCCTGCTGATCGCGGGCGGTGGCATCATCGGTGGACTTCTGTGGGAAGGCGGGAAGATTACCGATGTCGTGCAAATCTCGGCCGCGGTCATCGTGCTTGGCGGAACGCTGGGCGCGGTGATGGTGACTTCGCCCCTTTCCTCGCTCATTGCGGCGGTAGGCGGCCTGAAGAGCGTGTTCATCGAAGAGAAAATGGACCCGGCGGCGGCCGTGGAAGAGATCATCGCCTACGCCACCAAGGCCCGCAAAAGCAGCATCGTGTCGCTCGAAGAAGACCTGGAGAAGGCGGGCGACGCTTTCCTCAAGAAATCGCTATCCCTGGCCGTCGACGGCACCGATCTCCAGGAGCTCCGCAAGATGATGGAGCTCGAGGTCGCGCAGTCCGAACACCATCGCGAATCCGCCGCGAAGGTATTCGAGGCGGCAGGCGGGTACGCGCCCACCATCGGCATCATCGGCGCGGTGCTCGGCCTGATTCAGGTGATGAAGCATCTGGAGAACATCGAGGAAGTAGGGAAGGGAATCGCAGTGGCGTTCGTGGCCACGGTGTACGGCGTGGCGGTCGCCAACCTGGTTTTCCTTCCGGCGGCGAACAAGCTGAAGGCTCGCATTCGCCAGGACGCGCAGGATAAAGAACTCTTGCTGGAAGGCGTTTGCAGCATCGTGGAGGGTATGAACCCGAAACTGATCCGGGTGAAGCTGGAAGCCTTCCTCCAGCACGCCGGTAAGAGCAAGAAGAAAGCCGAAGCGGAAGCCAGCGGCGCCGCTGCTCCGGCCGCGGCCAAAGGCTAGCCATGCCGCGTCCCAAGCACGTCGAACATGAGAATCACGAGCGCTGGCTGGTCTCCTATGCCGACTTCATCACCCTGTTGTTTGCTTTCTTCGTGGTGATGTTTGCGTCCTCGCAGACCGATAAATCCAAAGCCAAGCAGATCTCCGAAGCGGTCGAGAAGGCGCTCAAGGAAGGTCATTCGGTCAGCATTCCGCCGGCGGTAGCCAAAGTGCTGGGCGGCACGGTGGATGACAAGGGACAGGGGAACGCGCAGATGCATGGTCCGGGCGGAGCGCAGAAGGCCGCCAAGGAACAACAGCAGGAAGTGATGGAGCTGAGCATCTCCCTCAAGACCCTTTCAGGGCAACTGGAAGAGGAGATCAGGGATGGCAAGGTGGAGGTCAGCATGACTCCTCGAGGGATCGTCGTCAGCCTGAAGCAGGCGGCCTTTTTCCCCTCGGGAACCGACGCCGTCGAAATGTCCACGATGCCCACGCTCGAGAAAGTCGCAGTGGCGCTTAAGGCAGTATCGAATCCGGTGCGCATCGAAGGTCACACCGATGCCATGCCGATCCACACTCCCCGGTTTCGAAGTAACTGGGAACTTTCCGCCGCCCGCGCCATCGCGATCCTGGAAGTGCTCTCGAACCGCTTCGAGATCGCTTCTCAACGCCTCGCCATTGCCGGTTATGGGGATACAGTCGCCGTGGCAGAAAACGACACGCCCGAGGGACGAGCGCGCAACCGCCGCGTGGACCTGGTGATTCTGAACAACTACGCCCTGACAAAAACCGAGCCGGTCAAAGCCCCATAGGGTCGCGCGCGTGTCGGGCCGCTTTACTACTTCAGGAAATCGAACAGGCTGTTCCGGGGCATGGACGCCTGGGCTTGCAGCGCAGCCTGCTGGCTGAGACGCTCCTGCGACAGGTCCGTCGTCGCCGCGGCCACATCCGTATCGCGCTCGGCACTGAGAGCGCCGCTCCATTGGAGCTGGAATTTCTGTGAAAGATCCAGCGCATTTGTCAGGCGATTCTCCACCGCGCCGTAAAAGGTGCCCTGCTGGGACAGGTAATCCTGCGCCTTTTGAATGGATGCGGCAGCCGCAGCCGTGCCGGCCTGATCGTTATTGGTGAGCGCCACCCGAAGGCTGTTCACGGCCGCGAAAACGTTATCGGCTGCGATGCTGTCATCCGGGTTGCGATGGTCGAACAGATCCTGCGCGGTTTTCGAGACGGCGAAGACCACCCCGTTCGAATCCTGAATCAGACGAGTGGCGGGGGCCGTGAGCAGGCGGCTGACGCCGGTCGCGTTGGAGAGATTCACGTCGTAAGCCGGCTGTGACGAGCTGTCTCCGCTGAATAGATATCGCCCGGCGAACGTGGTACGGCTGGCGTTGACTAGTGCGCTGAGAATCTGCTCCGCCTGTGCGGCCAGCGCGAGCCGGCCCGAAGGCGAGAGTGTGCCCGAGGCGCCCTGGGCCGCCAACGATCGGGCTTGATCCAGCAGAGAAACCGAGTCCTGGACTATTCCCGACGCGGAGGTAACTTCGCTTTTGACGTTATTCAGATTTGCGGTCACCTGGGTGACCCGGCCGATATCGGACTCAAGCTGCAGGATATCCCCTACCGCCGCCGGATCGTCCGACGCGCGGCTGACCCGGATGCCGGAGGTGAGCTGGGCCTGGGTCTTGGTGATGCGGTTGTTCAGCGAGGCGAGGTCCGCCAGGAATTTCTCCCGCACCGGATCAAAGCTTTGCAGCATACTGTTTCTCCTTACGGCCTCAGCTGACCATGTTGATGAGCGTATCGGTCAGCCCATTGATGACGCTGATCATTTTAGAAATCGCCTGGTAACCGCGCTGAAGCTCCATCACACGGACGGCTTCTTCATCCAGCGAAACACCGGATACCTGAGTTCGCAATGCGCGAGCCTGCGCTACTGACTGTTGGGCCACGGTCTGACCCGCCGTCGCGTCGGCCACCTGCTGCCCGAGGATCTGAGTTTGTCCGTTCAGAAATTCGAGAATCGATTTGCCGCCGATGGTGTCCGCGGCCGCGTGCGAATCGCCCAATCCGGCCAGCGCTAACGCGACCCCGTTGGCTACCTGCGGGGGGCCCGGGTCAAGGGCCGCCAAGGTATCCGCGGTGATATTCGGATTGATTACCAGCGAGCGCGCCGTGTTCGCTGCGCTGGTCGCGTCGTAGCTGAACAGCGGCAAGCCGGGCTGTCCAGCTGGAGTTCGCCCCGACGCCAGAAGCTGGTTCACCCTGTCGGCGACTTGCTTCGCGATTTGGTTCAGAGCGCCCGCTTGCTGGCTGTCTCCCTGGAGCGAGGGAAGTACCGTGTTGCGGACCGTCAGCAACCCGCCCAGCGTGCCGCCGGTGGTGTTGGCGGTGACGTCCTGTCCGTTGGCGTCCAGGATGTGCGCCGCCGGAATTGCGTTCGGATTCACCGCGACGCCCGAATCGAAGTAGGCTGATTTCAACGAATACTGGCGCGCTCCGATCACCAGCGGCGTTTGTCCGCCCAGCAGAAGCGTGACGCTCCCGTCACTTTCGAATCGCGAAGTGATGTTGGCCAACCCGCTCAGCGTTTCGAGCGTGTCGTGCAGGTGCGCGTCCAGTCCGGCGTCGACGCCCTGGCCCTGGTTCCGTTGGAGATTGTAGTCGCGAACCTGGGCTGCCAGCGAGTTGATCTGGTCCACCGAGCTGTCGATCTTGTTGTTGATACTTTGCGTGGCGCTCGAAAGGACCGACGCCGCCTGCTGGAAGCTCGCTCCCAAATCCTGCGCCTTGGACAAAACGTCCTGCCGCGCGGCGGCGGAATCGGGATTGGCGCTCCAGGCGGAAAAACTTTGGAACATGCTGTTCAGGGCGGCCACGATCCCGGTCTGACCGGTGACGTCGAACATCGGCTCGATGCTGCCCAGAGCCTGCGCTTGCGCCTGGAAGTTCGCCAGCAGACCGGCCTGATAACGGACGCCCTGCTCCAGGTATTCGTCTCGCGAGGATTGAGGCGCGCCGGCGCGAACTCCTCCCGGGAGTCCGCTCAGCGGCTCAAACGGGAGCGCGTCGAGCGTAGGAACTTGTTTAGCGTAGCCGGCAGTGGACGCGTTGGCGACGTTATTTTGTGCGATCTCGAGGGATCGCTCGAATGCACGGAGTGCATTGGCGCTGGTGTTTAGGTTCGCAAACAGGCCGCTCATGACGAATCAGACCTCGTAGCTCGACTGCGGCTCGCTCGCCGGAAGGACCGGTCTTCCTTGATCCGTGTAGCCCTCGCTCATGCCCAGTTGGGCCCAGCCCTGGCAGAGATTCGTGGCATGTTGCGCTTGCATGGCCAGCAGGCGGATCCGGTGCCGGAGACGCAGTAAGTCAGGGCGTTCGGAAACGCGATCCGTCACACCCGACGACGAGTCCGCGGTTTCACTCTCGAGCAGCGCGATCACTTCCTGAAGATCCGCTTCGCAGCGGTCGAGAACTTCGGGTCGAGGGTCTAGGAGAGAGATGGAAACCTGCTCCAACTTTGCCTCGCCGGCCTGGCAGCGCTCTTTGAGTGTCATGTCCAGTCCGTGCTCAGTAACCCTTGAGCATGGCTGCGACCATGGCGCCACCCAGTGCCAGGGGATCAACCTGGTACTGCCCGGATTGCACGAGCTGGGTCAGACGCTGGACGCGGCTGGTTTCTTCCGCGCTGGGAGCCATCGCGAGCACGCGAAGCTGGTCCTGGCCCTGCAAGGCCACGCCGTCTTCCCGGGCCGCGGAAGACTTCTTCGCGCTCCTGAAGGAGGTGTCGGCCTTCGTCTCGTAAACCTTGCCAGACTGAGGTTTCTGAGTATTCAAGGCTTTGCGCTCGTCAATCTTCATTTTCGCGCCCCTTTATATATCGCAGCGAACTCACATTTGTTGAAGGAATAAATGCGGCATTCCGCCCTGAGGCGTTAGGCCGTAGTACTCGATACTGCTTTAACCTGAATACCTCCTGATAAAAGGATTCGAACGCATCCGCGAGGCGCAGCTCCATTTCCAGCAGGCGCATCCGCCGTTTCCAGTCGGCATGTGCGCGGTGGGCAACTCTCCAGCAGAAGCCTGCGATTACGCTCGCGAACGGCAGGATGGCGATCCGGCTTATCACGGTCGTTCTCCCGAAACCAGCTCCAGCACCCGTACTCCGTAATGGCCATCTACCGCCACAACTTCGCCGCGCGCGATTACGCGATCGTTTACCCGGACTTCCACGTTGTCATGCAGCGCCCGATCGAGTTCCACCACCGATCCGGCGGTCAGATTCAGCAGATCCTTCATGCGGATTTGTGTCGCGCCGAAGGAGACCGACACCGGTACCTGCACGTGCATGAGCATGTCGCTCGAATTCATCCGCACAGGGCGCGAGGGAACGGCCGCGATAGCCGGCTCGATTTTCACCGGACCGCCGAGCGCATTCTCGAATTCCGAGCTGAGGACGCAACAAGCATTCGGCCACTGCCCGGCGGGATAACGGATTTCGATGGCGATCCGGGTCCAGTCTGCAGATGGCGCGTCCGCCGGTCCTGAATCCTGGGCTGCCGCGCGATCTCCGAACTGCGCTTCGACGGCGTTTGCAAAACAGCGGCTGATCAGCGCGAAGGCGTTCTCCTGTGTATTCTCGGAGCTGCCGCTTCTTCCGAACTTTTCCCACGTTCCCTCGGGTCCGCCGATAAAAAAGTTCGCTCGGGGATCGGTGCTGAGTCCGCCCGACCACCACGTCCAAGCTTCCGCATTGTCCTGCGGATCGGGAGTCAGGCTCCAATCCAGCCGGATATCTTCGGGACCGGCTTCGGACAGAGCTTCCGATACGGCGCGCGTGAAGGCGTCCAGGATTCCGGAGATGAGTTCGTGTTTGTCCATCGTTAATACGTCCCCTTGGAGGTGGGCCAATGGCGTTGCAGGTAGCTTCGCAGCCGCAGGATCGCCTGCGCCTTGATCTGGGAGACGCGCGTGATGTGCAGATTCAGAATGGGCGCGATCTCACGAATACCGAGTTCCTGGCGGTAATAAAGATCCAGTACCAGCCCTTCCACCCGCGGCATCTTTTTCACGCCTTCGGCGATCAGCTTTTCGAGTTCCGAGCGCTCCAGAATGCGCGCCGGCGAATTTTCCTCCGGTTCGGCGATGAAATGGATGAGACTGCGCGAATCCTCGCGCCGCGGCGCTGCATCCAGGCTGCCTAGGCTGACTGCACGAAGCTCCAACAGCGAATCCTGATATGCCTGCAGGCTGATCCCCAGCTCGGCCGCAATCTCTTCTTCCGTGGGCACGCGCTGCAGGCGCTGTTCCAGCGCGCCGATAGTCGCCTGAATCTGCTTCACACGTTTGCGCTTGTGAGCAGGCACTCCGTCCAGACCACGCAGGCTGTCCAGTATTGCTCCGCGAATCTTATGCTCCGCGTAAGTCTTGAGCTTCACGTTGAACTGCGGATCGAAATTATCGATCGCATTGATAAGCCCCACGATGCCGATCGAGATCAAATCTTCGAGGCTGGTGGAGTCCGGAAGCTTTTCGTGAATCCGCGTCGCTACCCAGCGCACCTGGGGCAGATGCTCCAGAATGAGCCGTTCCCGCTCGCTCGACGGGTCTGCCGCCGGCCCGGAGTATGCGATGGTGCTGAGGGTGGACATTCGTTACCTACGCCGCCGATGCAGCCACCTGAGCGTGCGCCCGCGGACGCTCCCGAACCAACGCCAGCAGATCGTCTACAGTAGCCGCGCGAATATCGTCGGGGATGCGGGGGCCGTGCGACAGGAACGAGAGCGCCAGACCCTCGAGGGCCGCCTCTGAGAACACGGTGCCGAACGTTTCGGTTTCGTCCAGCCTGGTGATCAGCAGCTTCGACGGATGGAACAGCCGGTACCGCTCGATACAGTTTTGGAGATCGCGGGCTTTCATATACGCCGGCGCCACCAGGTGCACGTCGACGTCGCCGCAAGCGGCTAGCGCGGCAGCCAGTTTCTCGGCGGCAGGCCATTCGTGAGTGCTAAAGCCACGTGTATCGATCAGCACGCACTCTTTCCTGCGCGCGTCTGCTACCAGCTTCGGAAGATCCTCTATGGAATCGACGCTCGAGAATATAATGGCAGGAGTCGCGAGCGAATTTAAGAGCTGCTGTGCTCCCGTGCGTGATGAGTCGAGTGATACCAATCGTACCGGACGTTGTGCGCTAGCGGCCACTGCCAGCTTGGCCAGACTGGTGGTCTTCCCGCTACCCGTTGGACCCACCACGGCCGCGACGGCGCTCTTGGCTCCATCCATGCCCAGCCGCGGACGAAGGAGCACGCGGCTTTCGAGCTCGACGCGAAGGAATTCCTCGACGCGAGCCGGATCGGACTTCAAGATTTTCCAGCGATTCTGAGCGCCCTCGGGTTCCGGGCCGGCGTACTCAAAGAAAGCATCGGTCGCCATCGCGGCTTCCAGGCGATCGGCGATATCTTTGCTGAGAACCGGATCGACCTCCGCTGCGATTAGGCGCGTGTACACGTCCACGACCTCGGGAACGATTCGTTGCGCGGTCCACGAAGCCTTCGCGGAGCGCACCAGCAAGCTCTGGAGCTCGTCCATTTGCGCCCGGAGCCTTCCCATCTGGGCGGTCATTTCGGTTCGCGGAGCGGATTCGCCCGCTGACACTGTTGCACGAGCAGGACTCGCAGCCGCTCGCATAGGCGCCGGTTCGCGCGCAGGTTCTCGCACGGATTCTCGCGCAGGAACTGATCCGGCCACGCCCATCACCACTTCATACCCGGCGGCATTACCGGAATTTGGCCCAGTATTCGCGATCTTGCGCGTGTTCAGAAGGAGCGCCTCCGAACCCAGCTCCACACGGGCCTTGGCGATCGCCTCGTCCACGGACTTGGCGAAGTAGGACTTGATCTTCATGCCGTTTGCGTCTTTCATTCAATGACCCCGCGCGAGCGCACTTTAACGTCCGGCGGCACTTCATTGTGTGAGAGCACCGTCAGGTTCGGCAGGCTGGATTCCACCAGTTGCCGGAGGAAATAACGCGTTCCCGAACCGGTCACGATCGCGGCGGACTCCGCTTTGTCCACGCGGCGCTTCAACCGGGTCAGGATGTCGGTGATGGTTTCGGGCGCAAGGCTGGCGACGCTGTTCCATTCGCCATGCTCCACGGACGATTCCACCGCACGGTCGAGCGAAGTCTCCAGCAGGTAAGCCGGCAGCTCACCCTGCGCGTTCACCAGCGGCTGCGTGATGGCGCGGCGGATCGACTGCCGGACGTATTCCGTCAGCAGGACCGGGTTCTTGGTGGTTTGCGCCGCTTCTCCCATGGCTTCCAAAATTCCCACTGCGTCACGGATTGGCACGCGTTCGCGCAGCAGGTTCTGCAATACTCGCTGGATCGTTGCTAGGGAGAGCAGTTTTGGTACCAAATCCTCGATGAGCTTGGAATTGTCCTGGGAAACGCGGTCGCAGTAGTTCTTGGCGTCCTGTCGCGTGAACAGTTCATGGGCATGCCGGCGGACCACTTCGGTCAGATGCGTTCCGATGATGCTGACCGGATCGACAACGGTGTATCCGGCGCTGCGGGCCATGTCGGCCTGGTCCTGGCGGACCCACAAAGCGGGCAATCCAAAGGCCGGATCGCGCGCCGGCTTACCGGCGATTCCGGTGTCCGCGGTTCCGCTCGAAATAGCGAGTTCGTGGCCTTGCATCAGCTCGAAGCGCGCGATTTCCATGCCGCGCATCTGGATCAGGTACTCGCGCGAACGCAGGGCGACGTTGTCCTTCACCTTGACGGCTGGAAGCAGGTATCCAAGCGTAGTCGCGAGCTGTCTGCGGATGGCCCCGACCCTTTGCAGAAGTGGCGACTGCTGGCCTTGTTCCACCAGGTTTACCAAGCCGAGCCCCACATCGAGCGATAACGGCTCCAGCTTCAGCAGACCCTCGAGATTTTCTTTCGGTTTGGAGTCGCCGGCTGTCAGAACCGCGGCTTCGGCGTCAGTTTTCTGACGCAGCCGCAGGGCCGCGAAGCCTACTCCGCCGCCCAACAACAGGAACGGTAGGGTCGGCAGTCCCGGCAGAAGTCCCAGCACCATCAGGACTCCGCTAGCGAGCATCAGCGGCTGGGCATTGCCCAAGACCTGCTTCTGAAATTCGGCGCCGAGCGTGTCCTCGGATGCGGTGCGGGTCACGATCAAGCCGCCCGCAATTGAGATCATCAGTGCGGGGATTACTGTGACCAACCCGTCGCCGATAGTCAGCACGGTGTAAGTTTCAAGCGCGCGCCGCAGTTCCATGCCGTGCTGCAGGACTCCGATCAGGAATCCGGCGATGATGTTTATGCCTGTGATCAGAATACTGGCGATCGCGTCGCGCTGTGTAAAACGCGAAGCGCCGTCCATGGCTCCATAAAACTCGGCCTCGGAAGCCAGTTGCCTGCGGCGCTTACGCGCCTCCGCTTCATCGATCAGGCCCCCGTTGAGATCGGCGTCGATCGACATCTGCTTGCCGGGCAGGGCATCCAGGGTGAATCGTGCCGTAACTTCGGAGATGCGCACCGCGCCATGATTGATGACCACATACTGGATGGCAATCAGAACCAGGAAAATCACCGCGCCGATGACGTAGTTGCCGCCCACCACGAAACTTCCGAAGGCTTCGATCACATGGCCCGCAGCCGCCGTGCCGCTGTTCCCGTTCAGCAGGATCAATCGCGCGGAGGAGATGTTCAGTGCCAGCCGGTACAACGTCAGCAAGAGCAACGTAGTAGGGAATACGTTGAAATCGACTGCCTTCCGGATGTACACCGATACCAGCAGCACGATGACGGACAGCGTGATGTCCACCACGATCAGGAAATCCAGCAGCATCGACGGCAGGGGCATGATCAGCGCGATCACGATCGCTACGACGGCGATCGGGACGGCCATCTCGCTCAAGCCCACCGGTGAACCGGGCAACGCCAGAAGTTTGGGGCGCGCGGTTGCTGCTGCTGTTAAGGTGCTTTGCGCCATCTAATCCGTTTGGTTAAGCCGCTCCAGCGACGCACTCCTGCGCCTTCAATTTGTACAGCAGGGTGGTGCGCTTGAGGCCCAAAGCTTTGGCGGCTTTGGCCTTATTGCCGCCGTGGCGTCGCAGCGCCTGATCGAGCAGCAGCTTTTCTACCTTCCCCATGAGATCCTCGAACGGAAGGTCGTCGGTGGGCACGTCCAACTGGAAGTCGTCGGATTGCGCGTCCATTTCCCGCGATGCCGGCTGCAGGTGCGATTCGATATCGCCCAGGTAAATGGTTTCGCGCTCGCCGCTCAAGGCCGCGGCCATCTCCATGGCATGCTCCAGTTGGCGAACGTTGCCGGGCCATTCGAATTCCGTCAGCCTGCGCTGGGCTTCCGCGGTCAGCTTCTTCAGCGGAAGGCCCTCGCGCTGGCACACTGCTTCGATGAAGTGTGCGGCCAGCAGGGGAATGTCGCTCCGGCGCTCCCTCAACGTCGGCACGCGGATGGGGATCACGTTCAGCCGGTAATACAGGTCTTCGCGGAAGCGCTTTTGCGCGACCGCCTGCTCCAAATTGATGTTGGAAGCCGCGATGATGCGCGCATCCACCTTTACCGTTTCCGAGCTCCCCACGCGCTGCAATTCGCGCTCTTGCAGTACACGCAGCAGCTTGGGTTGCAGCATCAGAGGCGTTTCGCCCACTTCGTCCAGGAGCAGCGTGCCGCGGTTGGCCTGTTCGAATCGGCCCACTCTGGGTCCCACCGCGCCGGTGAAGGCGCCTCTGGTGTGGCCGAACAGCTCTGCCTCGATCAGATGTTCCGGCAGCGCCCCACAGTTCACCGCGACCATCGGAGCTCCCAACCGGCGGCTGGCCAGGTGGATGGCTTGGGCGACCCTCTCTTTACCGGTGCCCGTTTCTCCGGTGATCAGCACCGTCGACTGGCGCGGGCCTGCCAGGCGGATAATCGCCCGCAGCTCGCGCATGGGCTGGCTCTCGCCGACCAGCAGTTTGTTCCACGATTCTTGCGACTCGAAGGAACTCTTCTGCGCCGCGGCTTCCAGCGCAGCCGATACACTGGCGCCGATCTCTTCCGCTGACCGGTCTCCCACCACGTGCCGGAATGAATTGAGCGAGGGTCCGATTAGAGATTCGTCGAGACTGCCGTCGCGATCCAGAATCACAACCGGAAGCGGGCGTACCCCAGCCTGCGCCGCCGACATCACTTCCTGCACAAACTCGGACGAAGCCGGGAGCGTCAGCACCATCACCCGGCAGCGCCGGGTGTCGCGCTTCTTCCATTCCTGTGTATCTGTGGCCGCGATGGTGGCCGTTAGTCCAGTGTGACGGGCTACTTCTTCTGCCAGTACGGTGTCCCTGCCGGAACCGATCCAGAGCATATCGCCTGTGTCCAACTTTCTTTGAAGGAGATTCAACTTAGAACCCGGAGAGGTTTGGTTATATGACCAGCGTCTGCACGTTCCCAATTCGCCGGCCAGGATCCCACCCAGGTCCTTACCTGTGAATAAGATCGCCATTACCGGGCAAAATCTTAGTACCGCCTGATGCGGGGGTATATACCCCTGTTCGGGGGTACACTACAGCTCGGGCAAAATAGTTCGGCCCATGAAAGCGTCGAAATCGTCTCGCCATTTGCGATATGAACTTCGTGCAAAGCCCCGATCCAGTGCAGCAGGCGCAGCGCGAGTATCTGGAGAGCCGCATTCTCTCCGCCCAGCCGTCGGAATTGATCGAGATGCTCTATCAGGTCGCCATTCAGAGCTTGAAGAAGGCGACTGCTCATCTGAAAAGCGGCGATGCGATGGCCCGGTCGCGCGAAGTCACCCGGGCGCAGGAGGCGGTCAACGAGCTGATGGCCGCGCTGGATCACTCGGTCGGCGCTTCGTTCACGCAAACGCTGGCGGCGTTATACGTCTACATTCAACAACAGATTCTGAAAGGCCACGCGGGACCATCAGACGAAGCGTTTCATCGGGCGATCGGGATTCTGGCCACGCTGCAGGAAGGCTGGAGCGGCGTTTGCGCGGAGCTGGCGAAGGCGAATCAAGCAGTGAAGCATCCGGTGCAGCATAGCGAACCCCACCAACCGGAGGAGCCGTCAGAGGGCGTGGGCGACCGTTCGGGGGAGTATTACCAGGAAGCTGTTCCGGTCCCGTCGCGCGACTGGAGCGCGTAAGCCCGAACCTATTTAGACCCCTGTCGCTGCAGCCCAGCCACGATCATATTGCTGAGCCCCAATCCGCCTTTCGCGGCCATGGCGCGCGCAAAGTAGTCGTTGGCGAAATCCATAGCGGACGCAGAGGCCGGGTCCGACTCGCCGCCCCATCCTTCGTTCGAGTCTTGGTGTACGGTCTTGAGAATCTGACCGATCAGCAGCGCTTCAAACTGCGATGCCGCGTTCTTGATTTTTTCCGGGCTATCCGGTGTATGCGAGCCGACGACGCCGGCAATAGGCGGTATCGACATCAGATTACTTCCAGGTCGGCTTCGAGCGCACCGGCCGCGCGCAGGCTCTGCAGAATCGCGATGATATCGCGCGGCGTGGATCCGATCGAGCTCAGCGCCTGTACCAACTGCTCCACCGTAGCGCCCTCTTTCAGGACTATGTTGCGGGCCTTTTCTTCGCCGCTGGTTACATTCGGCTGCGGAACTACCGCCGTCTGGCCTTGCGAAAACGGCTCAGGCTGAGAGACTTGGAGGATCGTCTGGATCTCAACCGTAAGGTTGCCATGCATAATGGCCACAGGTGAAACCCGCACTTCCTTGCCCATCACGATGGTGCCGGTGCGTTCGTTGACGATAACGCGCGCCGGGCGGTCCACATCTACTTCAAGAGCTTCGATTCCGGCCACGAACTCGGTTACGCGAGACGTGAATTCGGGCGGCACATTGATGGATACCAGCGCGGAATTCTCAGGCCGGGCCACCGGTGTGGCTCCGGCGAACTTCTTGTTCACTATGTCGCTGACCCGCACCGCCGTGGTGAAATCGGGCTGGCGTAGCTGCAGCTTCAGACGTCCGGTGGGTGTTAGGGAAGGCGCGGCACGCTCCACGATCGCTCCACTAGGCACGCGACCCACCGTGGGATGATTCACCGTCTGGCTATTAGCGGATCGGCCGGCGACAAATCCGCCGGTCACCACTGCGCCTTGCGCCATCGCATACACTTGTCCGTCGACTCCCCGCAGGCTCGTCAGGATCAGCAATCCGCCTTGAAGATTCGATGCGTCGCCGATGGCCGCGGCGGTGGCATCGATATGCACGCCTTCCTGTGCGAAGCCGGGCAACGTTGCCGTCACCATCACTGCGGCCGTGTTCCGAACGGTAACGGCCGAGGGAGGCACGGAAACTCCCATCTGCTGGAGAAGGTTGGTCAAGCTCTGAGTGGAAAATACTGTCTGCTTGCGGTCGCCGGTTCCGTTCAATCCGACCACCAGGCCGTAGCCGATGAGCTGGTTATCGCGCACGCCTTCCAGCGATACCAGTTCCTTGAGTCGTGTGGCGGCTCCGGCGGGCGCGGCCAGCAGCGCGGCGACTCCCAGCAAAACAATGCACTTCGATCTCACGATTTTCGATCTCCTAAAAAGGCAGAAGGCCCAGGATCAGGCGGTAGAGAATGAATGGCCGCCGCACCGAATCCGCCACCACGCCTTTTCCGTTGACTTCAAGCTCCATTTGCGCGATCCGGTCGGACGAAACGACATTGGCCGTGCTCAGATCCACGGGGCGCACGATACCACGCACCGCGAGCACCTGATTTTCCGAATTCACTCGCACGTTCTTGGCGCCCTGGATCACCAGGCTGCCATTGGGGAGCACCTGCGTGACCACGGCGGAAATCGTGGCGGTCAGCGTGGTGTCGCGCGTGGTGGTGCCCTGGCCGTCCAAAGCGGTGTTGGTGCCTGCCTTGGCCAGATTAGCCAGCGGACCGACCGCACGCGTGATCCCGCCAGCGGCCGTGATATTGCTCTGCACGCTGGAATTGCGCTGCGTTTTGACGGTGCCCGTGCTGACTGCCGAAGCGTTCTCGCGCACCAGGATGGTGACGATGTCGCCCGCGCGGCGCGCGCGAAGATCGGATGTCAGGTCAGAGAACAGGGACGTGGGCGTCCACAAAGAGCCAGGTTGTACAGCCTGGCGCTCGGCCCCTTGCGCTGCTGAAATTTGGTCCAGCGTTTGATCCAGCGCCGATTCCGGCTGCGGCTTCTTGGGTTTCCCGGCCGCCTTCGCCCCGGTGCAAATAATGACGGAGATCGGGATGCAAATCGTTAAGACAGCGATCGTGGAAATTCTCATTGCACGCTTACCTTGCCTTTGCCGGTGACGCGGGCCCGGAAATCTTTCCCGCTGGCCAGATTCTTTACCAGGATCGTCGTGCCCGTGACGCCGTCGGTCTGCGCTCGTCCTTCGAGCATGAGACGCGCGGCTCCGGCCGTAACCTCTACCTGCACCACCTGTCCTCTGGCGACCTCGGGAGCGCGACTGATTTGATTTCGGAGAACTGTTGAACCCGAGCGAATCAGCGTTCTGGGGACGTATCCCACAACTTCTTCCAGATGCCGTGCCGGACGATCATCCAGAGCGAAGGTGTCGAAACTTTCCAGGCGAACCTGGTCTTCGCGAACCAGAGCACCCGCGGAGAGATCGGCTACGGCGACCACGCGAGTTGTGCTGGTCGTAATGCGGGCACGCGCCGATACACCGAAGCGGCGATTATTTCCGTAAACGACGTATCCGCGCCAGACCACTTCCGCGGCCGGATCGGACGCGGCGGGGAGTTGCAGCCCCGCACGCGGGAACACGACTCTGCCTTGCGGGGCGATCTGCGGCGTCCAGGATCGAAGCTCCAGGTTCACATCGGAGCCATTCCAGGCGCCGCGCATCGCCTCCAGAATTTCAGGGGCCTTTAGCGTCTCCATGGCGCGCTCGAAGCAGACATCGGGTAACGCCTCGGCTGTAACGCCCTGATTGCGCGCGAGCCTCTCGAGCGCTTCACCCTTGAAAACCCGCCGTGTTCCGGGAGCCGGCGCATAGCCCAGAGCGAAATCGGCCGCGACAGTGGCAAACGCGGGAACGGCGGCAGCGACGTCCCGGGCATAGATCCGGTCGTCCTGGATGGGCAAACACGCGTCGAGTTGTGGAGTGATCGCGAGTAGTAAGGGAAGTGCCATGAAGATCATCGGGTCAGATTATTCATCTGCTGATACATCTCGTCGGCGGCCTTCACCACTTTGGAATTGGCTTCGTAGCCGCGCTGGGCCACGATCAGGTTGACGAACTCGTCCACCACGCTGACGTTGGACTGCTCGGTATAACCCTGCAGCAGCGATCCCAAGCCTTCCTGGCCACCCGGATTGCCGACAATCGCGTCGCCTGAAGCATCCGTCGGCGTCAACAGATTCCGGCCCAGGCTATTTAAGCCAGCCGGGTTGGGGAAGTTCGCGAGCTGGATCTGTCCGGCTACCTGAGCCGAGTTCTGTCCGGGCTGGGTGAAGCTCACGGTTCCGTCCGGGGCAATGGTGATCGACTGTGCATCCTGCGGCAGAGTGATCTGCGGGTCGAGAAGATCGCCGTCCGAAGTCACGATGTTCCCGTCTTTGTTGAGATGAAAATCGCCCGCCCGCGTATAAGCCAGGTCGCCGGTCGCGCGGCGAATCTGGAAGAAGCCTTTGCCCTGGATCACAAGATCCAGGGGATTGCTGGTCTGAGAGAAATCACCCTGCGTGAACACGATCTCGTTCGACGCGGCGCGCGTTCCCAAGCCAAGTTGCAGGCCGGTTGGTACCACGGACTGCGAACCGGCCGAAGCGCCCGGCTGGACCACGTTCTGATACATAAGATCCTGGAACTGCGCGCGGCGTGATTTGAACCCCGCGGTGTTGGCGTTCGCCAGGTTATGCGCGATGTTATCGACGTTCAACTGCTGGGCGGTCATCCCGCTGGCAGCGCTGTATAGAGCTCGAATCATTCTGTTCTCCTTGCCGGGTTTTTAGGCGCCGACTCGGGCCACCTGGTCGATGGCCTGTTTGCTCATATCCGCCGCCACGGAGACGGCCTTTTGCAGCATTTCGTATTGCCGCATTAAATCCACCAGCCGCACTGCCGATTCCGCCGGCGCGACATTGGAATTTTCGATCTTGCCCTGGCCTACCGTCGCGTCCGTCGCGGGAGTCCCCTTCACTTTCGGATCAGTAACGCGGTAATAGCTGTTGCCCACTTTGCTTAGGGCACCGGTATCGGTGAAATCAACAACCTGAATCTGCCCCAGCGTCTGGCCGTCTTGCTGCACCGTGCCATCGGCCGCGATTTGAATCGGACCCTGCGAAGCAGCCTGGATCTTCTTGGACGGCTGATTCAGAGGTGACACTGAGCGGACCGGGAAACCGTCCGCAGTGGTCAGTACCCCTGCTGGTGACAGCTTGAAAGCGCCGTTGCGCGTATAGAGCGGGCCGGAAGGGCCGTCCACCGCGAAAAATCCTTTGCCCGACAGCGCCAAGTCCAGCGGATTGTCGGTAGGCGTGATCAGTCCCTGCTGGAAATCGGTCCAGCCCTTTTGAATTACCGGCAAAGTGGTCGTTTGCTGGCCGTTGGCGGGGAGCGCCTGCTCGCCTTGATACAAACTATAGAACTCGCGGTCGAGCTTAAAACCACCAGTGTTTGAGTTCGCGAGATTGTTGGACAGAATGTCCAGCGCTTCCATGCGGGCACGGAGTCCACTCGCGGCAGTTGCGGAAATCTGGTCCATAGACTGTGCCGGGAGAATTGCACGCGCCACGCCAAAGCTCGCCGAACACGATTTCCCTAGAATTTTCAATGAAACTTGCGATATGACTAACCGGCCCGTTGCGGCCGCTTCGTCAGGTTCCCGACGATATTCGTTGAAGCTCTGACGATTCCTCTTCATCTTGACCTGTCGCCTGCTGCTTGCTCGCCGCGCTAACTGATTCATTGCGAACCGTCGCGCATCTTGGAACTGCATATGGCCGCGAACTTGCATAACGAGGTAGCGAATCATGACAGCAGGTGTGCAGAATCTCGAGTCCTCGGCGTACTTGCCTCCGCCGCCATCTACATCTGCGTCGGACACAAAAGGAACGGGCACACAAGGCGATCCGCAGAGTTTCCAAAGCGAGCTCGAACGTCAGGACCCCGGCACGAAGGAAACCAAGTCCAGCGGGCGTCCGGAGAGTGGCCCTGGCAAATCCACCAAGAAGCGGGATGTGCGTGCGGAAGATGCGAATCAAATCGCACTCCTGCCCGTTCAGGTTGCCGAACCCCAAAAACAAATTCTGCCCCTGGTATTGACACTCGCCAAGCCCGACGACGAGCAAGTCAAACTTGACGAGCACACCAAGCCGGGCGAGCAGATCAAGCCGGGCGGGCAGATCAAGCAAGATGAGAACGCCAAAACAAGCGTGCCTACCGAGAATATTGCGCCGCCGGTGCAGTCGCGTCCTTCTGACGCCCCAGGCATGCCCTCCGCGGAGCCCAATCCGATACCCGTGATGCACATTGCTCTGCCTGCCACGGCCGATTCCTCCCAAGCTCCCATCGTTCCCATCGCCGTCGACGCTCCGGCGCCGAAAGAAACAACGACATCCGCCAAAACAGGGATGTCCCCCCAAAATCAGCCGATTTCACGGGCTGAACTGAAGCTCCCCGACGCTGCTCCTCCGGAGCCGGCTGCCGCAGCGGTTCAAGAAACAGTGGATTCCACGCCATCCAGTCCCTCGGCGCTGGCTTTCGCCGCGCGCCTGACGGCCGCTCCCCAAACCGCCGATCAAGGCGCTCCTGAAAA
Organism: Bryobacterales bacterium; assembly: GCA_025463005.1. Classification (GTDB taxonomy): domain Bacteria; phylum Acidobacteriota; class Terriglobia; order Bryobacterales; family Bryobacteraceae; genus Palsa-187. Next base: position 59,467 of record JAOAPR010000096.1, read on the forward strand.
TCCGGCACAACCCGCCGCCGTCCCTGATTCGCAAACGCCGGCACGCATTCCGGTCCGGTATGCGGCCACGGCTCAGATTTTGCAGAACGCCGAAGCGGAGATCAAGCCGGGACTCAAGAAAAACACAGGCGCCGCCTTTGAGGGACCGGCGCGGACGGATGCCCGGCTAGACACTCGGACCGATATGGTTCTTCCGCGGCTCGAAACCTCGCGAGACGCGGCCCCGAGCTCCAGACCCGCAACGCCGCAGTATGTGGCGCCGCCGGCTCGTACCGAACACATCATCGAACCTCCCGCGGCGCCGCCGACATCAGCACGCGATATCCGCGTTCGCGTACCGGATAACAATGGCGGCTCGACGCAGGTTCGCTTTGTCGAGTCTGGCGGCGAAGTTCGCGTGTCCGTGCGTACTGCCGACGCGGCCCTGGCCCAGAACCTGCGCAGCCATCTGAGCGATCTGACACAGCGCCTGGCCGATGGAGGCATGCCCGCCGAGATCTGGAAACCCGGCTCTGCCGCAGCGTCGTCGCAAAATGACAACCATCAACCGGACCGCGAGGGTCGCGGGTCGGATGGACAGCGGTCGGGCCAGCAGGGCGAACAACAGGATCGCCAGAAACGGCCGGCGTGGCTCGATGAGATGGAAGCCTCGCTGCACGGTTCACAAGATTAGGACAGGACGGAGTATTTAGGAGACAACCATTATGCAGATTCAAAGTCAGACCCCAGCCGCGGATGTGACGCAGCTTACGGGCACGACGTCCGCCACCACCAAGCCCGCGGCCAATCCAAGCGTTGACGGCCTGGCGAATGAAAATACGTTCCTGCAACTGCTGGTGGCCCAGATCAAGAATCAGGATCCGCTCCAGCCCGCCGACTCCATTCAGTTCCTCAGCCAACTGGCGCAATTCAGCCAGCTCGAGCAATTGATTGGGATTCGGCAGGAACTGACGCCCACATCGTCGGCTTCGTCCAGCGGATCGTCATCGGGCTCCCCAACAGATCAGAACGGTGGCACCTCCGGCACTACGGGTACAACGAATTAATTGGCACATTCATAACACTAAGAGGAGATTAAGGCATGTCTTTTTCAACAGCGCTTTCCGGATTGGCCGCGAACAACACGGCCTTAGACGTGGTCGGTAACAACCTGGCCAACTTGAACACCAGCGGATTCAAATCCGATGCGATCCTGTTCAAGGACATCATGGGGCAGACGTCGGGTTCCACGTCGATCGGAGCGGGCGTCGCCACCACCGGCACCACTAAGCAGTTCACGCAAGGATCCATCCAGCCCACTGCGGGCGCCTTGGATGCTGCCATCGAAGGGAACGGATTGTTCGTTCTGAAGCAGAAATCGGGCAGCGTGCTATACACGCGGGCTGGCAGCTTTCGGTTCGATGCAACCGGCACCCTGGTCACCAGCACGGGCGAGAAGGTCCAAGGATGGTCGTCTGTGAATGGCGTGCTCGACACCACCGGAAATATCGGCGACATTTCCGTTACTGCAGTCGCTTCGCAACCTCCGGCCGCCACCAAGAACATGACGTTGACTGCAAACCTGGATGCATCCGTAGCCAACGGCGTCGGATTCTCGACTCCGGTTCAGGTCGTCGATTCCCTCGGCGTCACGCATATCCTGACGTTCAAATTTACCAAGACGGGCTCGAACGCCTGGAACTACGACATTTCCATTCCTGGAGAGGACACTACTGGTGGCACTGCCGGCACGCCAGTTTCTTTGGCATCGGGCAGTCTGAAGTTCGATAATGCCGGCAAGTTGACCACTCCCGCGGCCGGAACTCTGGTGAACGTGAAGACCACGACCGGGCTGATCAGCGGAGCCAACAATCTGAATATCGATTGGTCTCCGTACGCCCCGGACGGCACTTCGCTGTTGACCCAGTTCGCGCAAACCTCCTCAGCTTCGGCCACCTCGCAGGACGGAGTCCTGGCTGCGCAACTTACCGGCATCCGTCTGGGAGACGGCGGCAGCCTGATGGCCACCTTCTCCAGCGGAAAGCAGGTTGCCATCGCGCAGCTTGCCCTCGCCGCCATCGGAAACCCGGATTCGCTGGTGTCGGTAGGTAACAATAATTTCCAATTGGGCACCGAGACGCTTACCCCCACCGTCGGGTTGCCGGAAACGGGCAACCGTGGGAAGCTCCTGGGTGGATCGCTCGAATCTTCCAACGTTGACCTGGCTCGCGAATTCACCAACCTGATCATTTATCAGCGCGGCTATCAGGCGAACGCCAAGGTCATTACGACCCAGGACCAGCTCAGTCAGGTGCTGCTCAACATCAAGGCCTAACTTCGCGACTCGGGACTGATAAGTGACCTTGCAAGAACAAATCGCGCATTACGGCAAGCTGCCTTTGCCGCTTGAACCGGAGCTGGGACGGTGCAGCTTGACGGTGGGAGAGATCGTAGCGCTCGCTCCGGGGAGCCTGATCAAGCTGTCCAGACCGGTGGGCGAAAAGATCGACATCAACGTCGCCGGAGTGCGATTCGGATCGGGCGAGCTGGTAAGAATGGGCGGAGTTTTGTCCGTGCGGTTGACCGGATTTCACACTGCCAACGGCGAGTGAACAGCACTTCGAATAAACACCAATGGAATCGACTGAACAATTGTTAGCTGTGATCGTGGTCCTGGGACTGCTGTGCGGCTCTCTGTGGCTCTTGAAACGCAAGGGATGGGCGCGGACCAGTTTCCGCCGGTCCGCACGTCCCGGACAGCCGCGGCTCGAGGTGATCGACCGTCTGGCGCTCGGACCGCAGCACTCTTTACACCTGGTCCGCCTGGCCGACCGGACTCTGCTGGTCGGGCTCTCGCCGCATGGATGCAATCTCCTCGAAAGCGGTCCGGCGGTGACGCTTCCCGCCCCTGGACTGGAGAACTGAACCGCACATGACCCGAAGCGCTTTACTCTTGCTGTTAGGCGGGACAGAGGCCGTGGCCGCACCCGCGGCGAATTCCCCGCTGGCCAGAATGGGTGTGGGTTCCAGCGGCAACGGCACGCTGAGCATGCCGATGGAGATCGCGATCTCCCTTACGCTACTTACGTTGCTGCCTGCCGCCGTGATGTGCATAACGCCGTTTCTGCGCATTACCGTGGTGCTGCACTTTTTGCGGCAGGCGCTCGGCACCCAGTCGACTCCTTCTAATCAGGTGCTGATCGGGCTGTCTCTGTTCCTCACCATTGTGATCGTGCAGCCGGTAGCCCAGGAAATCTTTCACAAGGCTTGGGAGCCGATGGATCAGGGAAAGATGACGGCCAGCCAGGCGTTCGACGAAGGTTCGAAGCCGCTCAAAACATTCCTCGCCCGCTTCGCCCGGGAAAAAGACATTAAGTTGTTCGTCGAAATCACCAAAGCTCCTCCCCCGAGAAACGTGGAGGATTTGAGCCTGTCGGTTCTGATTCCTTCCTACATCCTCTCCGAGCTCAAAACCGGATTCCAGATCGGCGCGCTGCTGTTTCTTCCGTTTTTGGTGATCGATCTGGTAGTCGCGTCGGTGACTCTGTCGATCGGGATGATCCAGTTGCCGCCGGTGATGATCTCGGCACCCTTCAAGATTCTGCTGTTCGTGCTGGTGGACGGCTGGAATCTGGTGGTGGGGTCGCTGGTGAAATCTTTCTATTGATTTTTTGCAACGGAGCCTGATTCATGACGTCCGAAAACGCTATTCATATAATTCGTGAAGCCCTGATGGCAGCCTTCTGGCTGAGCGCGCCGCTGCTGGTGATCGGCTTCTGTGTCGGCATTGTCATGAACCTCATCCAGGTGGCGACGTCATTGCAGGATTCGGCCTTCAGCACCTTTCCCCGGCTGGCCGCGTTCCTGGGAGGCTTCGTGCTCCTGATGCCTTGGATGCTCAACAAGCTCACCGCGTACACCGCCGGCGTCTTTACCGACATCGCCAAGTATGGGCACTGAGCTGAAGTTCGAGATCGGCACGCTGTATGCGTTCCTTCTCGTACTGGCGCGTGTGTCAGGCGTGTTTGTGTTCGTGCCGCTGCCGGGGATCAAGGCGGGTCCTGACGTAATTCGCGCGGCGCTGGCCACCAGCATCACCCTGGCGCTGCTTCCACGCTGGCCCGCGATCTCCTCCGCGGGCTTGAGTTTCGGAACGCTGGTGGGATGGCTGCTCGCGGAGGCCGGGCTGGGGATCGGAGTGGGGATCGCCGTGGCGTTTCTGTCGGAAATATTTCAGATGGGAGCCCAGATCATCAGCCTGCAAGCCGGCTATTCGTTCGCTTCCACCATCGACCCGACATCCGGCGCCGACTCCAGCGTGATGCTGGCTATCGCCCAGACCGTCGCCGGTCTGCTCTTCTTCGCCACCGGGTTAGACCACCAGGTGCTGTTGGCCTTTGCCCAGAGTCTCAGCGTGCATCCTCCTGGACAAGTGGTGCTCAGTACCTCCATGCTCAACCAGGTGATCCAGACCGGAGCAGCCATGTTCAGCACTGGCCTGCGCCTGGTGCTTCCCCTGCTGGCGCTGTTGCTGATCGTGGATATTTCGCTGGCCCTGCTGGCGCGGCTGAATTCGCAACTGCAGCTCATCACGCTGGCATTTCCCATCAAGATGCTTGTCTCGCTGGGGCTGCTGGCATGGCTTCTCCTGATATTTCCGAAAGTGTTCTCACAGGCTTCGGGTCCGATTCTGCGCCTGGTCCGCCAGCTTCTGCTAGCGTGAGCCTCCCCCGTAATGGCTGCCGATTCCCACAGTAAGACAGAACAGCCCTCAGCGCGGCGTCTCATCAAAGCCCGCCTTCAGGGAAACTTCCCGACCTCGCGCGAGCTGGTGGCGGCGACTCAATTCGGGGTGTTCATCGTGATCGCCTTCGCCTGGTTCCCGGGCTGGCTCAGCGCGATGAAGGAAATGATGCGGGCCTCGCTGGTCCAGGCTTTTCACGCCAACCTGAGTGTCGCCACTGTTCCCGGCATCGCCTCGACCTTGCTCAAGCGCGCGTTTATCCCGCTCTCTATCGCCGGCGGACTCACCGTGATCCTAACGTTGAGCGTCCATTTGTTTGTCACCAACTTCGGCTTCAGCCTCAACAAACTCACGCCCGACTTCGGCCGGTTCAACCCGCTCGGCAAGATCAAGAATATGGCGTTCCAGGGTCCGGCCGCGGTTCTGCAAGCCTCGGCCATGCTGGTGCTGTTTTCTATGGTGATCGTCTCCATCGCCCGGCAGAACGCCGACTTGCTTCTCACTCTCCCGTTCATGAGCCTGGATACCGGGCTTCTCAAAGTCGGCGCATCCATCAAGGACGTTCTTTGGAAGGCCGCCGGTCTGTTTCTGGTGTTTGGCTTGATCGATCTATTCCGCCAGAAGCGCAAATTTACGAAGGATCTCCGCATGACCAAGCAGGAGGTCAAAGAAGAGGCCAAGGATACCGACGGAAACCCCCACGTGAAAGGCAAGATCCGCCGCCTGCAGCGCGATCTCGCCCGCCGCCGCATGATGCACAACGTCGCCACGGCCACGGCGGTGATCGTAAACCCGACGCACTACGCCATCGCGCTTCGCTACGATCACGAAACCATGGCGACGCCCATGGTAGTGGCCAAAGGGAAGAACTACCTCGCGTTGCGTATCCGGCAGCGCGCCCTGGAACACAACATCCCGCTGGTGGAGAATCCGCCGCTGGCCCAGGCGTTGTATAAGTCGGTGGACGTGGGCCGCGAGATTCCAGCGCACCTTTATCGCGCCGTGGCGGAGGTCCTGGCCTATATTTACCGCTTGACGCGTGCGCGCAAATAGCTAAATGTTTCCAATCGTTTGGCCGATGGAAACATAGCATGTGGTGGCTGACAATCTTCCTGATGCAGGACACTGGCGTGCAGGCCGATCGGGTCCGCGCCGCAATGGCCGCATCGATCGAAAAGCAGCACGCCTCGGTTGAGCAGCAGCTCAAGTTCATCAAGTCGCCGGTGCCCCCAGCGATTCCGCGCTCGTTCGCTATTCCGCCGCCGGTGGTTTACGCCTGCGAACCGGTCGCCCAGCTAGAGCTAAGTAAGATGATCGACAGTGTCGCTCGTGAACACAGCGTCGATGCGGCATTGGTCCGGGAGGTCGCGCGTCAGGAGTCGGGGTTCCGCCCCTGTGCAGTTTCTCCTAAGGGCGCCGAGGGCCTGATGCAGCTCATGCCCGCGACGCAAGCGCAGTTCGAGGTGCGCGATCCGTTCGATCCGCAAGAGAGTCTTTCGGCCGGAGCGAAGCTGCTGAAGCAGCTGCTCGATCGCTACCACGGAGATCTCGCCCTGGCGCTCAGCGCCTACAACGCCGGAATCACTCGCGTGGACCGAACATCCTCAGTTCCCGAGATCCCCGAGACCAAGGATTACGTGACGGACATCCTCGGTCGCCTGGGCAAGTAGTGTCCGCGCGCGGGACGACGACAGTTACCTGTTGGCTCGCAACGAGCCGATAATGATCCTGAGGTCAAACCCTGGAGACAGATTTGCCGTGTAGTACAAGTCGTATTCCAGCTCTAACAGCGCGTCCGCATCCGGAGCATGGATCTGTGCCCAGCCGGTTAAGCCCGGTCGAACTGTTAGGCGCTCACCATAATATGGAATGTGCTGAGCCAGTTCCTTCGCGAACTCCAGGCGCTGGGGCCGGGGACCCACCAGCGACATCTCACCTCGCACTACGTTTAGGAGTTGCGGAAGGCCGTCCAGCCCAAATCGTTTCAACCAGCGTCCCAACCAGGATCGAGACTGAAACCGCAGGAGAGTGAACGGAACGTTGTTGAGTCCCGCGCAGCGTTGCTTTTGGAAAACAGGTTGCGAAGGGGCCGACACCTTCAACGCGAGCATGATCAGTAACAGCAGCGGAAGCGCGACGGTTAGCACAATCAGCACGACGACGTTCGAGTAGATGGCCTGGATAGCCAGATTCTGGCGTTTCGGCGTAAGCTCGCCGAACAGGAACCGGCGAGGATGCAGATGGCGAGTTGAAACTCGTTCCAGCGCCGATTCATAGAATTCCGCGGCGCTCTCAATCGCCACACCAGCCGAGCGCAACTCCAGTAGCAAGGCTGTCGGCAGCTCACGATTCGCCTCTTGCACCACAATGTAATCCAGGTGATGCTCGTGAATCACGGAACCCAAGGTGTTCGGATCCTTCAAGGGGCCTAACATCTCGCAGCGGCGGCCGCGAAACACCGGAGAGGGCACTACTGCCTCGAACACCGGGTCGGCGTCAAGCAGCAGGACCTTCAGGGGCGCGCGAGAGGCTGGGACCGCGATTCCGAAGATCCAATACCACGACGTCAGCAGCAGCGCACACAGCGCGCTTCCGACCAGCATCACTTCGGGAGACAAGGCGGTGAAGCGTGAATAGGCGAGAAAGGATTCGATCAGAAATCCCACCCCTAGTGCCAGGGAGATCTGCCGGAGCCTGTCCATCACTGAATCCCATTGCTGAGGATCGCCTACTTCCAGGCAGACTGTTACGCACGCGAACACCAACACCAGTGAGCCCAGCGAGCCCCATGGATCTACCTGGAGACTCAGCCAGAACTCGTCTCTGGAGACGAGAAGCTGAGCCGCGGTGAAGGACGCGGCCACTACGATCATGTCCCCGATCCGGAACACGCGCTGGTGCGAGTGGCGGGGTCGGGAGCGCAACGGGGTGCTCAAAACGCAGTCTAGCATGCTAGGCACGACGGAGCCGGCCGTGATGTGATGCTTAAAGAACCGCTTCGCGATCCCAGTCCTGCAGCTTGCTTTGAATGGCCCGGCGGACCGTATCCAGGAACGGAGCTACCATCATCGGCAGCACTCCGCAATCGAACGGACGCGTGAGCCGGAGCCAGTCCTGATCGCTGAGCGGAACTTGCAGCGACCAAGATTCCGAATCGGCCGCCCCGGCGATGCCCTTGTGCCAGTTGTGTCCGCGCAGCGAAAGCTCCACCGCCGAGAACCCAAAGTCATCGATGCTAGCGGCCAACACCCGCCAGCAGCCCTCCTCGGACTCAGCTTCCCCTAGTTTCTCGGCCAGCATCTCCAGCCGGATTTGGCCACCGAGGGTCCGCTGCAACTCGCCACCGAACAACAGGCGGCTGGCGATGCCAAATTCGGCGTAGCGCAACTGACGGATGCCAACCCAAACCACGATACAGATCACCAGAATGATGGGTCCGTAAAAGCGCCCCGCATAGGGGTGTGTCAGGAGGAGCGCGAAGGCCGCCGCCGCCGCGCACACCAGATAGAGCACCAGGACGGCTCGAGAAGGCGCCAGGCCGCGGTCGAGCAAACGGTGGTGGATGTGCCCGCGGTCCGCGGAAAAAATCGGCTGATTGCGGAGAAAGCGTCTCAGGATCGTGAGCGAAACATCCAGCAGCGGAATGGACACCGCCAGCAGCGGCACGGTCATGCCCACCAGGGTCGCGGACTTCTGCGCCCACACGGCGCCGTAGCATCCCAGAAGGAACCCGATGAGCATAGCTCCGGAATCTCCCAAGAAAACTGTGGCGGGGTTGAAATTGAAGCACAGAAACGCAAGCAACGCTCCCACCAATGGAATACTGGCGTAGGCTAACGGCAGATTCGGTTCTTGCAGCGCCGCAACCACCATCGTCAGCGACGCTACCAGCCCCATTCCGGCAGCCAGACCGTCCAGGCCGTCCACAAGGTTGAACGCATTCGTGCAGGCCAGCAGCCAGAATAAAGTGAGCGGAAGACTCGTCCAGATTTCGTTCGGAAAGAACCCGGCGACACCAACCACGCGCACCCCGGCCCAATAGGCCAGCGCCGCGGCGGCCAGTTGCCCAAGTAACTTTTGCCAGGGCTTCAAGCCGATCAAGTCGTCGGTGAGGCCGATGACGAAGATCAGCACCGCGGCCGGGATCATTTTCCAGGCCAGCGGCAGGTAATCCGTCAAAAGATGCGACTCGGTCGAGAAAGGGTAGAGCGCGACCACATAACCAATCGCGATGGGGATACCCCCTATCCGCGGTATTGGATGGGCGTGGACCTTGCGCCTATCCGGCTTATCAACGATCCCGTACGAACGGAAGATGTCGCGAAAGATCGGTGTCAGAATAAGACACACGAGGAAGGCCTTAAGGCCCAGCCACATTAAATCCTTCACGTCCGGATCCCCAGTCTATTGTCGGCGCTAGGTGATAGGAGTGTCAAGATTTAAGGCAAAGCTCTAATAGTACTGTGAGGTGCCACCGATAAGATTATAGTGATGCTCCAATTACTCTTGGCCTACCTCTTTGCTGCTGGTACTAGTGTGACCATAGTTTACCTCGCCCGACAGAATCGCAAACAAGGCTGGCAGCGTCCGACTCCGAAATGGTTCGGTGTCGAGCTCCAGCATCGTGAACCCGCGACGCTGGCCCCGCTCGGGTCTGAATCCGACGAGCTCACCCCACAACTCCTCCGGCTCAATCGCGAACTGGCAGCTCACGGCACGCCCACGAAACCTGAGTTCGAATCGCTCGAAATTGCCGAGCCCGTTTCGAGCCGCCGGGTATAATAGGCGGCAATGAGTGATGGGTCGGTCGTAGTGCTACGGGATTTAAGCCAACCTGAAAATACTGAGAGAAGCGGTCATTTAGTGTCCTCTGGACGCGGCTGGGCCGAGCTCGAACTGACGGACGGTGGGGCGCCCATTAGCCCAGGTACTCCTGTCGGACTTCAGACCAGTCATACCATTTATCTGGGGCACGTCCAGCACAAGGAAATCCAAGCCCCTTGCAGCCGCCTGCGCGTTCGTGTGGATCACTCGCTGGCTGTCCAGGACGTCTGTTCTATTCAAAACCGGTGGAACCAGGAACAGCCGGCCTAGTCCTCTAGCTTCTCTGCTCCCACTATCGTTCGCTTCCACAGGCGCTGTGGCGGCACCAGGAACACGGTAATCGAGCACAACGAAGCTGCCAGCATCACCAGAGTCGTGCGGGCCGGCGAGGTGATCCGCTTTATTCTCCAGACTTGCGGAAGCAGCGAATCGAACGCCGCCAATGCAGTAACTGTGACGGCTGACCCCAGAGTCGCCTCCCGCCACGGTGAACGTAGCCAGAACGCGCTCCCCAGCGCCGCAAGAGCCAGCCACGGCAGTGCCAGCCGTCCTACTTTGTGCGACAGGAAGTGCAGCCACATCCGGCTCCGGAAACCGAGCAGTTCCGGCCGGCGGACCACGGCCTGCCACAGGCCCGCCAACGTGCGTCTGCGGCGCTCGAACTCCGAGCCAAGCGGTGACGCCAGATCGTAGGCCTTCGCTTCGGGATCCAGGATCATCCGATAGCCGCAAAAAAAAGCGCCCAAAGGAAACGCGGCATCGTCACCGAGAGTATCCGGAGGAATCGGCTGCACCAGTTTCCTGGGCATGGCATAGATGCATCCGGTGGCTCCAAAGATGGAGTCGATCCGGCTCATTTGCTTCCGGGCCCAAACCTCATAGCGCCAGTACAGTCCCATGTCGGCTTCTTCGTGGCTGTCGCCTTTAACGATGTGAAGTTCGCCCGTGACGCTGCCTACGCTCGGGTCCGCGAGACACGCCACCAGGTGACGCACACTATCCGGCGCCAGCTCTTGGCGGACATCGGTGAAGAACAGAATCTCCCCCCGTGCCTGCTCAATGCCGGCGTTCAAGGCCGCGGCTTTGCCGCCTCGAGGAACGCGTAACAGACGTACACCGGAGGAGCCGAATTCGTCTGCGATGGCGTCCGTTCGGTCCGTGGATCCGTCGGAGATGACCAGAATCTGGAGAAGATCCCGAGGATAATCCAAGGCGAGAATGGATTCCAGCTTTTTGCGCAGGAACGCTTCGCCGTTGTAGACCGGAAGAAGAACCGTGACCGGCCGCAACAGCGCTGGATCTTTGGCGATCGGAGGCCGGTTCCGCCACGGAAATACGGCCAGCAGCAAGGGATAAAGGAACAGGAGATACAGCAGAAGACACGCCGACAGCACAAACACAGTCGTCGCGCTATCGTGCATGCTGATTCCGCAAGTTGTCAGTTTAACTCAAGTTAACGGCATCCGGATCTTCCGAGAGCATTTGCGTTGATAGATAAGGAGATTAGAAGTAATCCTCACGGGGCCTTACAGCGCGCCAAGTCAGAAGTTGTCAGCGCTCCAGCACGTTATAATTGAGGGAGAAAGCCATTTGAAAACATGACTTTACCTTTGATAATCGACGTGGGTGCACACGTCGGAGACGATACGGCATACTATGCCTTCTGCGGGTATAGGGTAGTGGCTGTTGAAGCGAATCCGGTCCTGGCTGCCGAACTAAGAACTAAATTTAGCGACCAGCACGTCATCGTCGAAAACGTGTGCATCGGTCCTAGCGACTCGCAGAAGGTGCCCTTCTGGGTCAACCAGGTTAAATCTGCTTGGAGTGCGTTTGACCGAGAGCTTGCGTCTCGTGAGGGAAATCCCGCGGTTATGGTCGAAGTTCCCTCGATCACCATGCGCACACTGTTAAAGCGTCACGGTGTGCCCCACTACTTGAAGATCGACATCGAAGGGATGGATCAGGAATGTCTGAGGTCCATGGATCCGGCAAACTTGCCGAAATACATTTCTTTGGAGTTGTCGCACGGTGACAACATCATGGGCAGTCTTGCCGCGCTCGGCTATACGCGGTTCAAGGTGTTAAACCAAGGGACTTTCACCAGCGCGACTCCCATTTTCGAGCATGAGATTGGGTGGCGCTTTCTTCGAAAGAGTAAACTCGGTAGACTGTTGCCGAACGGCCTAAAGGTAGACTTCGACACCTTCCATGTCAGCGGCTGGACGTTCCCCGAGGGATGCTCAGGGCCGTTTGCAGAACAAACATTCGGCGAGTGGCTATCCTTGGATCGAGCGAAACGTCTGCACGAGCGCATTCAGCAAGGCTATACTCGCGGCGGAGTCCCGCTGTCCCATTGCTGGTATGACGTACACGCTACCAGGTAAGAATACGCGCTGCTCTGCATTCATCTCCGGCTTCGACTGCGTTACCATGAGTCTCAGAGAGAAGGCGCGTTGAACTGAAGCCGGAATGAGCACCCCTCTCGTAAGCATTCTCATCCCAGCCTATCAAGTCGCATCCTATATCGGAGAGACTCTCGAATCGGTGTTTTCTCAGCAGTTCCCGGGAGCTTTCGAGGTGATTCTTGTGAATGACGGCTCACCTGATAGCGCCGAGCTTGAAAAAGCCATCGCTCCATATCGCGATCGGATTGTGTATCACGTTCAGCCCAATGGCGGCCCGTCGGTGGCCCGTAATACGGCCTTCAGGCTTAGTCGAGCTCCGTATATCGCCTTGCTCGATGGCGACGACGCGTACCTTCCGGACTATCTGCAAGTGCAAACAGAACAATTAGCCGATAATCCGGCCGTAGCTCTTGTGTATGGGGATATGGAGGTATTCGGAGGCAGCCCGGTCGATGGCAGACGCCTGAGCGATCTTAACAAGGAGACGGAAGCGCCCTCGCTTGTGAGCTTGCTTCACGCCACGGCCACGGTCATCAACACACCGATGATTCGTCGTGAAGCGATCATTCATGCTGGCGGCTGGGACGAAACCAGTTTTCACTGTGAAGACTACGATCTGTGGCTCCGTATCGCCCTTCAAGGAAAACTCAAACGGCACCCTCGTGTAGTTGCGCGATATCGCCTGAGAGGAGGCAGCCTTTCAGGAAGCACATCAAAAATGTGCGAAGGTCGGATGAAGGCGTACCACAAGCTGCTTGATAATTCAGCGTGTCCGCGCGCTCTTGTGCCACTTGTTCAGGAGAGAATTACAATCACGCAGGGCGACATCGCGTTGGCTCGTGGCAAGGAGGCATTCCGGGACCAAGATTTTCAGCTTGCAGCCACGCATCTCGATAACGCGTCTAAATATAAAAAGAAGATCAAGTTGTCGCTCGTTGCGATTTTACTAAGACTGGTTCCTAAGCTCCTGTACAGTCTGGCGCGCTTGCGGGCCCGGGTCTTTACTCGCTATCCGGATGCGTGACAAATAATCTTTCTCAGATCCTGTTTGACTGTCGCTCGCGGGGAGTGGCGAGGTAGTTATGCGCGACAACAGGCTGAGTTTGGACAATATGCGCTAGGTCGATGGGGCCAGACCGGGTAAGTTGCTGGAGGCTATAGCCCAAATCGCTTAACAACCTTTCAATAGGTTCAGCTGGTGTGGTGGTGAGGCATTCGAAGACCAGAGCGGGGCGATGGCGCGCTAAGATCCCTCGCATCCCGCACAGAACCTGGTACTCATAGCTTTCCACATCCAGCTTGATCAGATCAACGGGAAAATCTGGAGGAATTGCGCTATCTGCTGTTTCCACGATGACATCGATGCGAGCAGTTTCATTATTCAAATGCGCGGGATTCAGACTTGCCATGGTTGAATCCACCGGAACATAGAGCGTAGAACGCCCCACTGTATCGGAAAGAGCGTTGGGACGGAGGTCACACCGGTGCGTAAAACCGTTCAACGCAATGTTAGCCTCCAACTTCCGAAATAAATACGGTACCGGTTCCCAGGCAATCACGCGGGTTTTCGAGTTGGCGGCGCAGGCCATCATGGCATAAATGCCAGTATTGGCGCCCATATCAAGAACGCCCCGCGCTTTTTGGGCGAGCTTGGCAAATACCGACAGCGTCCCGGTTTCAAAATTACGAGGCCCACACCACAGTAGGACGTTTCCTACCGCATCTCGGGGGCCTAGCTCGTACTTCAAGGAAAGTCCGCAAGGACGTATTCGGAAGACGCCTTCGTAGGCTTCCGAGACTTGACCCAAGCGGTGAGGTTGCACATGAACCAGCGCACGTGCCAGAGTCCGCAACGCTATGTTCGATAAGACCCGAGTGCGCCGCATGACTTTGGGGTCAGCGGTGGGTTTCTCGTCCGGGGCCATTTGGTTAGAACCCAATTTTAACAGACCCTCACGCGTTTCAAAGTGCGAGAAAAAACCTCAGCCTGCGCGACAACGCGAAGCGGTTGTCCTTCTCCCGGCCGCCTTGTACTGGAACGCGAAATTGTCCCCCTCATCCGTTATTCCGAGACTTGAGCTGTACCAGTTTGAACTTCTTTCTCGCGGCGCAAATCGCGCAGAAAATACACAAAACGCAAAACCCGTTCCCTGAAGAAGGTCAATAACACGCCTGCATACATCGCCGCTCCGACGGTCACCTGCAGCAGCAGGCTGGCCAGGGGTGGCCAGTGTTCCAGTGGCAGCCAGACCCGCAGAGCGCCTACGGCGGCCACCATGACACTGGCGCCGGCGAGTCCTGGCAGGAGCGCCGTCCCCATTTGGCGCGAAGTGACTTGGATCTTTCGCGACACCATCCAAACCAGCGGAAAAAAGGTGAGCGGTGAGAGCACAATCCAGGCTGCCGCTACTCCACTGGCGCCCGCCCACTTAGCGCCCACCACGAAAGCAGCCGGCATTACCAACAGGTTCCACAGCGACATCCGCATACTGAAGCGGGTGGCACGTTGGGAAAGCAACACTTGGTCTATCAACGTCGCCAATGTTCGCATGGTCATAAACAAGACCAGCCATCGGAGGATCGGGACCACGCCTGTCCAATTGGGTCCCAGAATCACCGCGGTCGCTTCCCGCGCGATCACTCCCAGCCCGAGCATCAGGGGCAATTCAATCAACGTTAGCAATTCCATTAGATTCAAAAAGTACCGGCGCACCAGCGCCGCGTCGCTCTGAACCTTGGCGAAAAGGGGGCCGGTGGTGCGCATGATCAATGCGCTTACTTTTTCCGCCGGAGCGCTGGCTAGAGTAGTCGCGATGCGGTACACTCCCAGAACCGAATCGCCCAGTACGCGGCCTACCACTACACCGTCGGCTTGTGTGTAGCACGTCCAGGCCAGATTGCCGATGGCCGCCTGGCGGCCTAACTGGATCGGAGCGCGAATGTCTCGCCATCGCGGAATAGCGAACGGAATCGGCTTCCAGTAAGAGATCAGTACCGATCCGGTTGCTCTCGCCGCTCCTACGCCGATGATGAGAGACCAGTAACCCAAACCCCACCATGCCGCTGCGATTACGGTCACAGACTGCACCAAAATCTGCAAAGCGTCCACCAGCGAAAGACGGCGGTAATCCATATCGCGCCGCAACATTCCCAGCGGGACCGCCTGAAACCCGGTAAAGAAGAAGGCCAAATTGTTGACCAGGATCAAGCTCGTCAGATGTTCGACGTGAAAAAACGAAGCGATCAGCGGCGCGCATGGAATGGAAGCAAGGTAAGCCAGCGCGGCGAGCAGGCAGGAAAAAGCATGCAATTGCGCCAACGTTCCCCGTTCCAACTCGCGCATCTGTAGCACGGCCGTACCGATCCCGAATTCGGCCAATATGTTGGTGAGCAGGAACGAATAGCTGGCCATCTCCGAAATGCCGAAATCGGATTTCGAGAGCAGCCGGGCCAGCACGAACACGGAGGCCCAGCTGAGCAGTTGCGTAACCCACTTCGCACCGGCCGTCCAGGCGACTCCACCCGCAAAGTGAAGATCCAACTTGCGCGGGTTGTCGTCGCTCCCCGGGCTCATTCGTTGCCCTTCACAGCCGCCTTCACCATGCGCGTGAACTGTTCTACGTAGACCTTCTCACTTAACTCTTCATGCGCCCGCTGATACCCGTTCTGCCCCATCCTTCGCCGCTCCTCGCTATTCGAAAGCAGCTCTCGCAACCGCGCTTCAAGCGCGCGGGAATCGCCGCCCGGAAACACGAAGCCGTTCTCCCCGTCACGGATCATGAACGGAATTCCACCGACATCGGAACCAATCAAAGGGACGCCGGCCGCCATTCCCTCGATCAGCACCCGGCCCATACCTTCACACCGGCTAGGTAACGCCACGATAGCTGCGCCGCTGATGATACGCAGTGCTTCCGGATATGCCCTCGCTTTTAACACTTCGATTTGCGAATCCCCTCCGATCAGCTCGTGGAGCTTGTCCCCGTCCGGAAAATACCCCAGAATTTTGAGCTTCACCTGAGGAAAGTCCGGCGCGAGTCTAAGAAACGCTGCGATCAGAATGTCCGCACCCTTCAAATACCACGGAGCACCGATCAGCAACACATACGTCTCCGATGCGGTTTCTGGATGTCTTTCAATGATCGAGATAGGAACGAACTCGTGAAATACGGAGTTCTTGACCTTCCGTAACATCGGGTATGTGGAAAGCTGTTGGGGGAAGAGAAAGTGAGAGCGGTCTGCCAGCAGCATCGATAGATGCAAGCAGGCATCTGAGTACAGATGCATCAACCGTTCTGTCCACCTTGGATTCGGACGCTCGGTCAAATACACCAGTTGTGGAGTGGTCGCAATTTCGATGATCAGCTTGGCACCCGTGAACACCTTCAGCAATCCGGCACAGAGGCCCGTGGTCATGTGCGAATAGGCCACGATGCAATCGTACCCGCGCTCCCGGTAGAGCGCCAATCCTTTCCGCAGATAGAACCAGAAGGTGGCGACTTTCTGACGGATTCCCTGGTGGCGGGATAAGACCCAGTGATACCGGAACCTGCCAACTGTATAAATGGGATAAGATCCCGAGCCAAAAACGGCCTCTACTTCCTCGGGGGCGCGAAACCAGACGGGTTGCAGAACGTCACCTTCTAAATCTTGGGAGAGGAGGTAAAACCGGTCGATTTCCAGATTGGTGGGCGGAGGCACAAAGGTTGCATGAACATACAAGATCCGCGTTGGCATTTCTTGCCGGGGGTCCTCGCTAGTTTAACGGACCGTGAGCGGTCGGGGAGCAATGATGCCTGCGAGGCGCCGATCGTCTGCTGCCTTAGCCGACATGTGACGTCTCGCCACGAAACTCATTGAGATTGCCAACCCAATCATGGCCGGCAAATAGAACCGGTACGCGTTGGCAAGGAAAGTGATCGCGACCAAAAAGCCCACCATAGCGACCAGATAGCAGAAGCAAGCATCGGAAATGTCCCTGAACCCTTGAGTGCGCGCCTTGCGCCAGGTACGATGTACGAGAACGAGCGCGGAACTTATGCCCAAGATAACGAAAAGGAGCGCCGGAATGCCACACTCAGATGAGATCTGCGTCCAGGAACAATGCGTCTCATGCCAGCTCCCGTGTTTGCCTTCCGCCCGGCTTTGGTTCCCCTCAAAACTCGAAAACTGTCCAAGGCCTATACCGACAATCGGGTGTTGAAGCGTATATCGCACGCTGGTCTTGAACAGATAACTCCGTGCGCCGGAGGACTCTTGGGCCTCGTCGTTTTCCTGGCCAAACAACGTTCCCAGGCGGTTGAGCGTGGCACCGGGCAATATCGCAAAGCTCCCCACCGCCAGCACCACTGCGGCCAGAGCGGCTAACACACGTTGCATAGGTGTGGCGCGCAAGAGCATAAATAGAAACACGGCGCAGAGCGCAACGAGTCCCCCGCGCGAAGCAGTACCCAAAATTACCCATACCCCGTAGGCCATCACCGGCAGCATTGCATAGCGAAGAAATGGATTCCTTCTTCGATCCATCGCAATGAAAAGGATGAACGGCAGTACGAGGATCAAATGGGCCGCCAAATCATTGGAGTTGCCAATGGTACCACTTGCCGACTCCATGTTCATGCGTCCGCCTTGCTCTTTCGCAAACATGCGTGCTGTCAACAGATTGACTACCCCGGCGATCCCGATAGTGTAAAAAACCGCGCGGATTTCTTTCCATTTGGTAGCCAAACCACCGATCACCAACATCATCGTCATGCACACTCGGGAATAATCGTAGATAAGAGAGGTTGAGCCACCCTTCCAATAGCTGAACGGAATGCCCACCACCATCCACAGGAAAAAGGCTAGCCAATACCAGGACGCCCGGTGCTGGAACGTCCGCCTAATCCCGCCGGTGCAGAATGTCCCCAAAATCGCTGCTGGAGCAACCCAGTAGATCACGTAGGTGTTCATCCCCGTGATTTTAAACATCAGCTCGGGCACCACACCAAAGACCGTGAACACAAATGCCAACCCAAAACAAAAGGCGAGTCTCCTCAACGGGTTGGTTTGCTGGGGATCTTCGTGAACCGGCGTACCCGCCCGAGCAATCGAGGGGCTGGCAACCGCTCCCAAGGGAGAAGGCTTATCGGACGATGGCGCTGCTAGTTGCTTGACCGGCGCCCGCAAAGCTCTTGTGGTCAGCATCCGACCCATTAGCCCTATGGTATCGGCAACTGGCGGGGCTGTCCATAGAGATTCGGTCCTGGAGGATTGGTCCTACACAGAGCCTGCCCACTACTGAGCCTCCCACGCAGGGGATCAAATCTAACGGTGCCCCCGCTATTGTTCAAACGCCAGATGTTCTTCCCGTGCTATAAAGCAGGAAGTCGATTCGGCTGCTAACGGTGCGCATCCTCTTTCTCTCTCCCCGGCAATGCTGGCCGACGCGAAGTGGGGCTAAATTACGCGAGTATCATTTCGTACGAGCCTTGGCCAAGCGCGGGCAGGTAACGTATCTCCATTTTACCGATTCCCGTGCTGAGCCGCTCACTCGCAAGGATTTACCGTTTTGCCAGGAAGTCGTGGCGATTCCCAAACCCCCAGCCTATGGACCCATCAAGCTAGTCCAGGGCTTGCTTGGACGTTGGCCGCTGCCCATTCTGAATTACACCTCAGAGGCAATGAGTGCGGCTGTCGATCGCCTGACCAGCACACAGACTTTCGATCTGATTCACCTCGACAGCATTCATATGATTCGCTACGGTGAAGCAGCCGGACGGCGCGGGGGGAACTCAACGAAGATTGTCTACAGCTGGCACAACATCGAATCGGAAGCGATGCGGCGCTTCAGCGACACCGTCTCTTCGCCAGCGAAGGGCTGGTATGGCCGCCTCACCGCTTCGAAACTCGCCGCGCTCGAACGGAATGTTTTGAAGACAGCCTTCGGGCATGTGGTCTGTAGCGAAAGGGAACGGGAGGAATTGGCGCGACTTGCGCCTTCGGCCCGGATCACGGTGATTGAAAACGGGGTCGATGTGGCAAGTTTCCCCGCGCGGGCGGACGTCTCACATCAGGCTCCCAAGATCGTGTTCGTCGGGCTGATGGACTACTATCCGAACGTCGAGGCTGCGACTTCTTTTACGCAGCGCATCTGGCCTCTCCTCCGCGAACGGTTTCCCGAACTGAATCTGTGGATCGTAGGAGCCAATCCTACTCCCGCGGTGCTCAAGTTAGGCGACTTCAAGGGCGTGACGGTCACCGGGACCGTGCCGGACGTGCGTCCGTTCTATCGCGACGCGCTTGCAGCCATTGTGCCGCTGCGCACGGGCGG
>JAOAPR010000221.1 GCA_025463005.1 Bryobacterales bacterium
GATCGGTGGGGCCGGTCATCCCGACCGTCTTGACTTGGCCCAAAAGGAAGCTAGCGTATCCCAAGCCGACATTGGCTCCTTGCACAGGAGTCTGCTGAAACGGCTGGCCGGTCTGGTCGGCGGCGAAGGTGTAACTGCCGTCGTTGCCGATCGCCGGGGCTATTGACCCCTCAGTCTTGAATTCCGACCCGAACTTGAACGTGTGATTGTTCTTGACGGATGTCAGGTAGGCCACAAACGTAGGAGTCTGGGTCACAGGGTAAACTGCTGGGGTGGTCTCGCCGAAATCCTTCATGCCGCCCAACAAAGGGTCCGACAACGATGCAATGCGCGGAAGCAACAGGTGAAGCAAGCCGCCCTTCAAGCCGAGTTCTTTTTCGGCATCGTAGGGCGCTTCCGTGGAGACGACTTTCCCGTCCGCAGTCAGCGACGGAGTTCCGAAACGAGTCTGACGGTAGCCCGCGCCCAAGTGCAGCAACATCGTCGGCGTGACGGTGTAGTCGAAGTTCAGCCGGTACAGAGGAGACTTGACGAAAGAGGCGAGCGACGTTGTGAGCAGGCCGGGCAAGCCGTCCCCCTGCTGCAACCCTGTGCCACCGATAGTATCCTGGCCGGACCTCTGCCAGAAGAAGGAGAGCTTCGCTTTCGATCTGATCGCCTGGTCGACCTTAATCGACGGCACGTAACGTTTGTCGGAACTCGGATAAGGATTGATGAAGTTGTTGATGAGCGCACCCGAGTTGGCTCCAATGGGCGCCGGAAACATATTCTGTAGCTTCACCGAGACGGGATCGAAGCGGGCTGTGGGAATCGTGTTGTTTGGGAACTGAGTGCGAACCGACGAACCGCCCACAAGCGTAGTCGTATTCGGATCGTAGATCATGCCTTGCAACATTTGATTGCCCAAGGGATCGGTTCCGATCACTCGTGCGTTCGGGAGAATCGCCGCTCTGAAATCACCTAGCCGATAGGCCGGCGTAGGTACGGTCTTGGGATCGTTAGCGTTGGTTTGCGTTACCTTGTATTGTTCCCAGCTGATGAAGAAGAAAGTCTTATCGCGGCCGTCGTAGATCTTGGGAATCCACACCGGACCACCGACGGTGTAGCCGTAGTCGTTCCTTCGAGTAACGGGCCGGATGAGGCCTCCGTTCCCGTTGTCGGTGTAGGGCTGGCCCGCATTGAGCGCTTCGTTGACTAAATACTCGTAGACGCTGCCATGGAACTGATTGGTCCCTGACCTCATGGTGATGTTCAAGACGCCGCCGCCCACTTGCCCATATTCGGCGGCAAAATTGGAGGTCTGGACAGCGACTTCCTGGATGGCGTCGACGCTCGGCTGGTTCTGCGTGGGGAAACTGGGCAACTGGGCATTCGATGCGTCCTGCCCTTCGATCCGGTAGTTGGCAGAGTTAGACGGAGCGCCGTTGACGCGGATGTCGCCGGCCGATACGGTGCCCGGAATCAGGTCCATGATTCGGTACGGGTTGCGAAGTCCCGCGGTGACGACGAATAAAGGAAGCTGATTCAACTGGCCGACGTTGACGGTGTGGCTGAGTTCGCCGCTCTCGGTCTTCAAGAGAGGAGCCGCCTCCGTGACCGTGACAGCCTCCGAGGTCGCTCCGACCTCGAGCGGTATGTCGACGCGAACCGTTTGGGCAACCCCAACCTGCAGGCCCGCCCGGATGTATTTCTTGAATCCCTGGACCGCGACTGTTATCTCATACGTTCCGACCGGCAATTGCAGAACGGAGAAGTTGCCGGTACTCGAGCTGGCGGTTTCGTAGGTGGCGCCGGTCTCGATGTTTCTGGTTTGAATCGGAGCATTCGCAACGACGGCGCCAGCCGGGTCGGAAACTGTTCCTGTGATGGTGCCGCGGTCGCTTTGCGCGACCAGAACTGCTGCAGTGAGAAAACAGCAGACTGCGAAAAATACGGAACGCATAGACCACACCCCTTTTGAGCGGCTCTGCTTGGATTAGCTTGTGGCAGTGTATGCCCATTGCGAGTGGGCGTCAAGGGAGGGGTGCCCTATCGGGTCTGATCTACGCTTTCAGCAGCGGGCAGAGGATTCACCGCAAAGACGAATTCCTCGACAGGATGGCCGCCGATCAGGTGCTCCTGCAGGATGCGTTCGAGGACTTCCGGAGTGGCCGAGTGATACCAGACGCCATCGGGATAAACCACCGCGATGGGTCCGTGCTCGCAGACGCGCAGGCAGTTGGCTTTGGTTCGGTAGACGCAGCCGTCGGCCCCGGTCAACTTAGTTTCGGTGAGGCGCCTCTTGAGGTAATCCCAGGATTCGATCGTGACTTCACGAGGAGCGCATTTGGGCTTGGTCTGTTCCGCGCACAGGATAATATGGCGCTGGATCTTGCCGATCCCCAGATTGCGGGCGACTTCGGCTAATCGAGCTCGTACATCTTGTGAAGACACGTCTGAAGACAAGGGAAGCTCCGATCACCAGCGGCGAACGCGGCCGACGTCCACATGAATGAAATCCGAAGCCGGATAATATCCCACGCCGCCGCGCCCCAGGGCCAAGGCCGCGTCCCGGAACTTTAAGGTTCGGGTCCCAGGAAGACGGATATCGATCGCTTCCGCTTGCATGTGAAGACTATTTTTCGCCACGCCTGCAGTGTGCGTGCGAAGGTACTCATTGCTCTTCGGCGCGCGATACCCGCAGATGATGTGAATCTCCGCGTTCGGACGGCCGACGGCCTGGGTGGCATCGGAGAGAAGGTCGAAAAGGCGGGGATCGAAGTGATGCACCTCGCCGGTGCGATGATCGCGCAGGAAACGATCCAGCTTGTCGAGAGCCGCGGGAATGTAGGTATCGCCCTGGCGGTACACAATATCGAGATGTTCTCCGGTGTGGGTATGGTAGAGCCGAAGGTGGCCTTCTGCGACCGAGGCTTTACCAAACAGACCGACTTGGAAAAGAATCGCGATAAGAACAAATACACAAGTGCGCAAAGCGTGTACCTCGAACTTCCCCCTCCGCGATGTACTGCGAAAGTGGGAACGTGGTGGGCTCGACAGAACTCGAATCTGTGACCTCCTGCGTGTCAAGCAGGCGCTCTAACCAACTGAGCTACGAGCCCGGGAGAAGCCATCTTGCAGATGTTGCACCTCAGGATAACATGACCATTTCCGTGGACGCGATATACGGGTCGATTGTTATAATCGGGTTTATGAATCCCTTCCATGGAGAAGGGCTCCGCAATCGCGCAGCCCGCCAAGTAGCCGGGAATGCCGGCTATTAATCCCCCACGCCGTTTACTTTTTGGTCCGGGCCCGTCGCAGGTGGAAACCCGCGTCTACGAAGCCATGGCCAAACCGCTGGTCGGGTACCTCGACCCGTTCCTTTACCAGGTATTTGACGACGTCCGCAGCGGCTTGCGCACGGCGTTCGGCACCCGGAATCCATACACTCTCGTCATCCCCGGAACCGGAAGCGCGGGAATGGAAACTGCCGTTACCAATTTCGTCGATCCGGGCGCGAAGTTAGCGATCTTCGTCAACGGATTCTTCGGCGAGCGCATCGCGGAAATGGGCCGTCGCCATGGGGCCAATGTGGTCCGTGCTGAAAAGCCGTGGGGAGACGTGTTCACCGAAACCGAGGCGCGAGAGTTCCTCGAAAAGGAACGTCCGCAGGTGGTCGCGTTCATCCACGGCGAGACTTCGACTGGAGCGATGCAGCCGCCCGAAGCGATCACTCGTCCGGCGCACGAACTAGGCGCGCTGGTCATCGCCGACTGCGTCACCACGCTCGGTTCGGTACCCATCAAGGTGGACGAAACCGGGATCGATATCGCCTATAGCTGCACGCAGAAGGGATTGAGCGCTCCTCCGGGACTTTCGCCCTTCACGGTCTCGCCGCGCGCGGTGGAGCGGCTGAACACCCGCACCACACCCAACCGCATCTGGTATCTCGATCTCAAGATGCTGATGGATTACTACGACGGCAAGAAGTACCATCACACGCCGCCGGTACCGGCATTCTATGCACTGCGCGAGGCGCTCGCCGCGATTCAGGATGAAGGCATCGAGCAGCGATTTGCACGTCATCTCAAGGCGCATGGCTCGTTTGTGCGCCGGATCGAAGCCATGGGACTGAAGATGCATGTACCAGCGGGGCATCGACTGACCACTCTCAACACGCCGCGCGTGCCGGAGGGCGTGGATGACGCTCAAGTGCGCAAGCAGTTGCTCGATGAACACGGCATCGAAGTCGCGGGAGGGTTCGGCCCGCTCGCAGGCAAGATCTTTCGTATCGGGGTGATGGGACCGCTGGCGAACGAGCCGAGCTTGGATTTGTTTTTCGAAGCGTTCGGCAAGTGTCTGACTGTTCGCGCCACCGCGTGAGTGTGATACAAAGATCGAAGCGGCTTTAGAACGGATTCGGGGAACGATTTTAGAGCACAAGTGGAGGATCTGGCCGGGGGCGCGAGTCCCTGGCCAGTTCACTTGCTATCGATCACACCACACAAATCAGTCTGTGCTGTAGTTGATTTCGAGCGTGCGAGCTTTGCGCGCCGCCACTGCGAGTACCAGAATCGTTAGCGTCAGTAGTCCCAACACGGCCCACGCTGCCGGAGTCGGCTCGGCTGAGGTAATCAGCAATCGCTGGAACCTCGGCAGATTGGCGTCCGGCGGCGCAACCACCGGGCTCAGCGACTGCAAATAGAAAATCACGCTCACCTTCTTGAGCGCCGCCGGCAGAAACATGTTAGCGCCTTCCCAAACCAGAACCGTAGCCGCCGGAATAATAGGATTCTTGAATAGCAGTCCGCAAGCCAGAAAGATGCTGCCGTATCCCAAACACGCTGCCGCAGTCACGCCCAGGTACCACGCGACGTGTCCCCAGCCGGGACCCGCGAGATACTCGGAGATTTCGCTGCCCGTAAAATGCAACGACAGTGCGACCAATTGCAGCAAGGTGCTGGTGCAGAAAATCGCAACCGTGGCGATCAGGCCGGCCAGGTACTTGCCTACCGTCAGGATCTCGCGGCGGATGGGCGTGAGAAGGTAGAAGTGCAGGCTCTTGTCCAGCATTTCGCCCCGGAACAGATTAGTGAACACGCCCACGCAGCCAAAGAAGATCGCCAGCCTGAGGTAGAAAAACTGGAAGACGCCGGCGAAGATCACGGAGTCCTTGGCGATGGTGTCCCGATCACGTTCATTGATGTCCACGAGCTGATTGTTCCGGAACTGAAAAGTGTAGATGTTTTCTCCGTCGGTGTATTGGTAAATATCCACACTGATCCGGGGGCGGTGGAATTCATTCTTGGCAAACGGCTCGCCAACTTTCCCGGCCACTTCTTCAATGGTCATGCCTCGATCGATTGACCGCAGGGCCGCGGTTGAGACCGGGTGGGCGTCGTTGAGCGCGCGGCGTTCCTTGCGGCTGTTCAGCTCACTAACGGAATGCGCCAGGAAGATCAGCACTGGAGCCAGCGCCAGCAGATACACCCACAGGCCGCGGCGCGACAAAAACGTCTTGCGCATTTCCAGGCGGATTACAAGACCAATTTGAGTGAGCCACTGGCGCAACATTGTTTGGTTCACCGCGTGCTCTCCTCTCCGCCGATCAAGTACTCGTACAGCGAATTGACATTATCGTCGGCCGGCGCGACGCTTTCGATGCCCACTCCGTCCAGGGCCAGATGGTTCAGCGCCCTGTAGAATCGATCCGCATCGCGGGTTTTCACCAGCAACCCGCCGCCATCGGCGTGCAGCCGCACCTCCACCACATGATCCTGTTCGAACACGCGTGAAGCCAGAACATTGGCTCGCGTGCAGCGAATGATCACCTGCATGGGATGCTCCCTCATCTCCTCGCGCACTCCATGGATCTTGCCCTCGGCTACGACGTAGCCGTTGCTGAGAAGAATCACCTGGTCGGAGATGGTGTCCACTTCGTGCAGGATGTGGCTGGAGACGATGACGTGGCGGCCCTCCGCGGCGAATTCGCGAAATAGAGCGATGGTTTCAGCGCGCACCAGGGGATCCAGACCATTGAGCGGCTCATCTAGCACCAGCACGCGAGGATCGTGCGCAATTGCCTGCGCGAGTTTGATGCGCTGCCGCATGCCCTTGCTGTAGCCGGCGATCTTGCGATGCGCGGCATCGCCCAGATTCACGCGGCCGATCGCAAATGCAGTAGTTCGCTGGCACTCATCGTGTGGCTTGCCGAACAGGCGCAGATAGGAGTAGATGAACTGAAATCCCGTCATACCGCGCGGGAACGAGTCAAACTGCGTGGCGTAGCCGCACACGCGGAACATTCTCTCCGGATCGGCCGGCGAAATACCCAGGACCCGGATTTCACCACGCGTCGGACGCACCAGCCCCGTCATCAGGTTCATCAGCGTGGTCTTGCCGGATCCGTTGGGACCCACCAGGCTGGTGATTCCGGGCGGAACCGACAGCGTGACGCGATTCACGCCCAGCACTTCGCCGTAGAAGCGCGAGACGTTATCCAGAACAACCCGATCGTTAACCAAGCGATCGTTCACTTCACAACCTCGAATGCACGGACACGGCGCGCCAGCAGCCAAAGGCAGACTGCGCAGACCACGCCCAGACAGATCCAGGCGGCTTCAACCGAGATGCCGGTATCCGGCGTCAAGCGGAATAGTTTGGACCACACGGTGTACATGACTTCGGTCAAGTTCAGCAGCGTGCCGTATTTGGTACGCATCACGTTGTTCAGCGCCGTACCGAAGCCGGCGCCGGCGAAGAACACGCCCAGGACCAGTCCGCCGGCAGCTATCTTCCATTTGATCCAGGCCGACAAAGCCAGCGCCAGCAGCGACAGCACCAGGATCCACACCGCCATTCCTATGAATAGCGATCCGGCGATCCAAAGGTTCGCCTTGGTCCATTCCCAGCCCGCAAGGCTCCCCTGAATGACAAACAGAATCAGGCCAGGAACCCACGTGACCAGCGAAAGCAGAAACACCAGCACGCTCATCTTGCCGGCGATGTATTCGGCCCGTGAGAAGGGGCGGCACAAGTAAAGAGGCATCGCACCGTTCACCAGATCAGGCGATACCAGGCTCGGCCCGATAAATGCGGTGAGCAGATAAGTGAAGGCGGCCTGCACCCAGCAGAAGTACAGGAACAGGCTGGCATCGACCTTCAAGAATTGACCGACGGGAAACCCGAATGAGCTCAGGATGGAAAGGTTGTTCGCAAGGTAAATATAGCCGATACACCCCAGCGGATAAAAGAAGCAGGCCATGAAAAACATCACGAGGAACTTCGATTGCCACAGGCGCGCGAAACTATAACGCGGCAGGATCAGGAATCGCGACCAGGCGGGTGTCAACGCGCCTTCGTAGGCGGCGTAAGTACGTTTGTAAACCGCCACGTTAGGCCTCCATCGCTTTCAGGAAGATGTCTTCAAGCGTGTCGCGGCGATAGTTGAGCCGGCGCAGTTGCAGATCGCGGTCAGCGGCCAGCCGGTAGATCTCGCGCAGCTCGAAATCGGCGGGCAGAACCATTTTGATCCGGCCCAGGCCCGCGCCCACGCATTCGCAGCCCAGGGCGGTGAGCGCCCCGGCGAAATCCTTCTCATCGCCCACTGTTTCCAGCTCCACGAAGCGCTTATTGGCCCGCCGCTCTTCTTCCAGATTCGAATAGTGCACAATGCGTCCCTGCTTCAGGATCAGAACCTCCTCGCAGGTTTCTTCCACGTCGCGCAGCAGATGCGAGCACACCACCAGGTGCATGCTTCCGGTCTGCTTCATTTCCTTGATCAGGCGGATCATCCGCAGGCGCGCGGGCGGATCCAGGCCATTGGTGGGCTCGTCCAGAATCAGCAGCCGCGGCCCATGCACGATCGCTTGCGCCAGCTTCGCCAGTTGTTTCATGCCGAGCGAATAGGTTCCCAGAAGGCGATAGCGCGCTTCGCCCAGCCCGACGTAAAACAGCACCTCATGAGCGCGCTCCAGCGCGGCGTCCGGCGGCAGACCTGCCAGCTCGCCCATCATGCGAACGAATGAGACGGCCGTCAGATTGGCGATGAACGCGTCGTTCTCCGGCATGTACCCGACCAGCGCCCGAAGTTCGCGCGTCTGCTGGCGGATGTCGTGCCCGAAGATGGTCGCCGACCCGGCGCTGAGCGGAACGAACCCCAGCAGGGTCTGGATCAGCGTCGACTTCCCCGCCCCGTTCGGGCCGAGAAGCCCGATAGTCCGGCCGGAGAGAGCGACACGCAGGTTATGGAGGATTTCCCGATCGCCGAAGCGGACACTCAAACCGGCCAGCTCGATGACGGGATCCATCTCTATTTATTGTGTTCTATTGTGGAGCGAGCGAGAGGGCTCGCACCAGAGGCGCAACGGCCGGGCTAAATCCCAGGCCGGACAGCGTATCCAATCCCAGGCCGGCGATACTGTTGCGGCTGCCCACCAGGATTTGATCGGGCGACCCGTAGACGTACACCAGGGTAGGCTGACGATTGGCGGTGAGCGCCGAAATCTGTTTCTGCCGCTCGGGCGTCAACAGACCGCTGGCGTTTAGCTGATCGACGATGGGTCCCGCGACGCTACCCAGGTTGTAGTACGCGACGGCGGAAAAATTGACCTGCGTGTCGAGCGGCAGCTGCGCCCGGAAACTGGCGGAGCGAGGCAGCGTCTGTCCGGAGGCCCGGGCGTCGATGGCGGACATCAGCAGAGCGCGGTTGGGCGCCAGCAGTAAGTAGCCGTCGACGAACACATACTCGATCGTGATGGCGGGCTTCGCGAGCGTAAGAGCGTAAAACGTTCGCCCGTTTACACTCTGGTTGGCGAGTGCGATTCCACTGTCCGGCACATCGCGGCGGATCGCAGCCACGGCCTGTTCGATCGCCCCTTCCAGGTGCGCCGGGTTGTCGACCTCTACCGCGATCTTCCAGCTCGGCAACGGCAGCAGCGGACCATCTACGGCGATGGTCGCTTCGCCGCCCAGCGACGCGGCCACATCGTCCAGAAGGCTGAAGCCGGCATGCTGTTGAATGGTATTCACGAACTCGGCGGCTTTGGGTCCCGCGGCTGCGAGCAGCTCTGAGAGCAACTGGCGCGGATCGCGAGTCACAAATGCAGTAGCGAAACTTGCCTGGGGCGAGACATACTCCAGAGAACCCATGGGACCCGGAGCAGCCAACCAGCTTGCCAGTCCGTGCCGCGCGCCCGAAAACGTCAATGAAGCCGTATTCATCGGCAAAGCGAGGCTGGTTTTGCTTTCGACGACCACGAATCGAAGATTGTCGACGCCGGCAATGACGGCTGGATCAGGCACGTTAGAAACAGGTACGTGTTGCGAGACGATTTGTTCCATGTTCGCGCCTAAAAGAAGTCCGGCGCCGCTACGATAGCTTTCGAGCAGCCGAGCCCCCAGCGGGCTCGCCGGAAATTGTCCGACGGCAGGAACCGCCGTCGCACCCAGGACCACCAGGTTGCCCTCGAACGCCCGAGGACCGGTGTTCCCGATCTGCGTTAGATACTCGTTGAGCCCGGCGCGGCGCACCTCGGCCAGTACAATCGGAGCGCCCTTCACCGGCGCAGCCAGGACAATTTCGTCTCCAAGGTAATCGCTCACAGCGCGCGCCTGATCCACCGCCTTGCGGATGGCCCGCGATGGCGTCCCATTCCACCACTCGGCGAAGGATGCGCTCTGCCGGGCGCGGTCTTCAAAAATCCGCGTGGCTTCGGAAAGCGTCTGGCTCAGGTTCGGAATGGAGGCGACCACCGCCGAGCCAGGCGGCACTCGATCCAGTAACCGCGAGGTGTAGCGCAGTCCCGGCGGCGGGATCTGGTCGATCTGCTTCTGGATCGCCGCCAGGTCGCCCAAGAGCGCCAGGTACTGCGCGGCATTCTGGCTCCAGGCGATATCGTTGGCAACCGACGTCAGCGCCATACTTTGATCCGTGGCCGTCTGCTCACCGCGATGCAGGAATCGCGATGCACCGCTGTGGTCCACTTTGACCTCGCCTTCGACCACCGAGACTCGCGACCCCTTCAAACCCCAGGTCACGCCAAAAATCGTCCCCTTGACCGACACCAGGGTATCGGGCGTCGCTACTTCCAGGCGGCTGCGACCCTGTTTGGCGGCTTCCACCATAACGCTGCCACGCGCCAAGCGAATCGTTTTGCCGCTCCAGCGCTCGGAAAGCTCTAGATCGCAGCGCTCGCCCATCTCGATACGAGAGCCGTCCCGCAGGCTAATCACCGCCCGCGAACCTTTGCCCGTACGGATTTCCTGACCCTCGGCGATAGCGGCTCCGGCTGCCAACGGCGCGGTCGTGGATTCGGAAACTAGCACCAGCGTTCCGACCACGCTGGCGACCGTCGCGCGCGCACCCGAGGGCGCCATAGCGCGATCGATCTGGGGAGAAAGCGCATAGGCGCCGAGCGCCGCGGCTCCGATCACGACCGCCGCCGCAGCGGCCCATGCTGCCCTCCGGATAGCAACCGGCCTGGATCCTGAAATCGTGACAACCGGTGCATTCCGAACGCCTGAGTATTCGCGGCGGCAGAGCACGCAGGAATGCAGATGATCTTCAAGCAGCATCCTGCGGCCCTCAGCAAGTTGGCCGGCGCGAAAAGTTTCGAAATCAGCGCGAAACTGCGCGCAGATATCGTTAACGCTGTCGGCGCCGAGCCGTTGCCTTACGCGCTCAGCAGCAGCCCGCGCGGCCTCGGGGTCGGGCACGTCGTCACGGATCGAACTCAGTAAACGATCGAAATCCTGGTCGGTCATGATGATGCCCTCAATTTCCCCTGCAATGTCCGTCGCGTGCGATGGAGTGTAACCGCCACGGTGATCGCAGAAATTCCCAAGGCGCTGGCGATCTCGGGATTGGTCAGCCCCTCAAAGAATCGCAGCGTGAAGATTTCGGCCGAACGCGCCGGAAGCTCGGACAGGGCGTGACGGAGAAGGTCCCGGAAATCACCCTCGTCCGGACGAGAGCCGCCGGTAGCAGGCAGCCGCTCTAAATCCACCCCTGATCCGGCACGCCTGGCGTGGACCAGATCGAGTGCCGCGTGTACCGCCGCCCGGCGCAGGTAGTTTTCGGGATGCTCGATGGCATCCACTGACTCATCCTGGCGGTCGTTTCTCCGGACCATTCGCAGGAAAACCGTTTGGAGGACGTCTTCGGCGTCGGCCGCGTTGCCAGTTACCCGGTAGGCCGCCCGGAACACCATGAGATGGTGCTCGCGGTACATCTCATCCAGCGCCTTGGAGATAATAGGAACAGGATCCTCTTGTTTTGTTACTGCCAGCATCGCGCTCCCTACCCGCTAAGACAGGAGCCGGACGTGATTATTACGGTGCCAGCACCCCAATATCTAGTGTGTGCTCTCGTGAGACCACTAGGCTCAGTAGTTCACCCGCTTTACTTTCGGTTCTGATCGGTTTAGGATGGAGGCAACCCTCCCCCTTGAGAACATCTTTTATGAAAGGGGCCGGCATTGCTCAAGCTTAAACGCGTCGATATCCACGGTTTCAAGTCTTTCTACGATCGCACGGAGATGAAGTTCCATGGCTCCGGCGTTACCGCCATCGTGGGGCCGAACGGCTGCGGCAAATCCAACATAAGTGACGCGATCAGTTGGGTTTTAGGCGAACAAAGCGCCAAGAGCCTGCGCGGCACTCGGATGGAGGACGTCATCTTCGCCGGCACCCGCGAACGCAAGCCGCTGGGGATGGCGCAGGTTACGTTGAGCATGGTGGATCCGCTGGGGCACCATCAGGATCACGTTCATGGCAACGGTAATGGCGCTGGCCACGCGCAGCAGGCGAGTCCAGAAGACATCACGATCACGCGCCGGCTGTACCGGTCAGGCGAAAGCGAGTACCTGATCAACGGGAAAACCGCCCGTCTGCGCGACATACAGGATCTGTTTAGCGGTACAGGCCTGGGTCCGGAAAGCTACGCCATCATCGAGCAGGGCCGCATCGGCCAGATTCTTTCCAACAAGCCGGCCGATCGCCGGGCCATCATTGAAGAAGCCGCCGGCGTCGGGAAATACAAGACGCGCAAGCGCTTGGCCGAGGCTAAACTCGAAAGCGCCAAGCAGAATCTCTCGCGCGTGTTCGACATCCTGGAAGAAGTCGGGCGGCAGGTGAATTCGCTCAAACGGCAGGCATCCAAGGCTCGCCGCTACGAGGAATTGCGCACGGAAATGGTCACATTTCTGCGCCAGGCCGTGGCCGGGCGATTTCGAATGCTGGAGGGCGAAGCAGCCCGCATGGCGCTCGATCTAAGCCAGGCGCAGGGTTTATTCAACGAAATTTCCGTGCAGCTTCAGGAAAAGGAAGGCGAACACACCCGCCTTCAGGAATCCTGCTATCGCACGGAGGCCGAGCTGACCGCGTCACGGGCGCGCGTGGCCGAATTGAATCTGGAAAGCGAGCGTACCCGTGGCCGGCTGGAGCTGCAGGCCAAGCAGATTGGCGCGATCGGCGAGCGTCTGGCTGCAAACGAAACGGAAACGCAGGACCTCGAGACCCGCCGGCAGCAGGGACAGGCTGAGCTCGACGTTCACACCCAAAGCATCGCGCGCCTGGAAGCAGATAGCACTTCCTTGCGCGACCGCCTGCAAGAGAAGACGGCTGAGCGAGACGCGCTTCAGAACGATCTGCGCGAGCGCGAACGGGGACTCGAGACCGCTCGCACGCGCGTTCTGCAACTGCTCGGCGAAGTTTCGACGCTGCGCAACCAGGTGGTCCAGATCGACGAATACCTGGCCGCGATCGAGCGCGATTCCACGCGCGCCCGCAAAGAAGAGGAGAGCGCGTCTGGCGATCTCTCCCGGCTGGACCAGGTGAAGGCGGAGCTGTCCAAGAAACTTTCCGAACAGCAACTGGAGCTCGAATCGCTGGCCGACCGGCGGCACCGCGTGGAAGAAGACCTGAAGGCGCGCCAGGCCGCTGTTTCCGCCGCTCGCCAAAGCCTGGATGAAATCCGCGCCGCGCTGTCGCGCCAGAAGGCTCGCCGCGAATCACTGGACGAAATTCTGTCCCATCGCGCCTACACAACTGAATCCGTTAAGCGATTGTTCACAGCCATCGAACACGGGCAAGTCTCCGGTTTTAAGCCCGCGGGCGTGCTGGCGGATTTCGTGGAAGTCACCGATCCGGCGTGGGAAAAGGCTTGCGAAACGTTTCTCCACGAAGAGTTGGAGTATGTAGTTGTCTCGGATTGGACGGAAGCGGAGCGCGGCGTCGAGCTGATGCGCGCCGAATCCGACGGGCGCGTGACGTTCCTGGTGAACAAAGGTGAAGCGACGCCTGCAACGGACGGTTTATCCGATCCCTACATCGCAGGACGCCTGGGCGATGCGCTCCGGCTGAGCCAGCCGTTCTCCCTGCCCCGGCTCGGGAAATGCTTCCTGGTGACCGATCACGCCGCGGCCCAACGTTTGGCGTCCACGCATCCGGATAGCTATTTCCTGCTTCCGGATGGAGTCAGTTATCACGGCCACGCCGTGAGCGGCGGCCGCAAGACCGGCGGAGGTCCGCTGGCGTTGAAGCGCGAGCTTCGCGAGCTCGCCTCGCAGGTGGAAGCGCGCGAGCGGGAAGCCGACACTCTGACCGGAACGCTGGAGGAGCTCGAACGGAGCTCGGCGCAACTGGCCGAAGACCTGGAGTACATCCGCGCGCAACAACAGAACCAGGAGAAGGGCGCTCTGGCGCTCGATCACGAGCAGCGGCAACTGGCCGAAGAATATGCGCGTTCCGGCTCGCGCCTTTCGGTGGCACGCCTGGAGCTCGAGCGTCTTTCGCGAGAAGACGAACGTTCCCGCAGGCAGCGCGAGCAGAGCCAGGCTGCCGTAGCGCAGCGCGAGCAGGAGCGCTTCGATCAGGAAAAAGCTCTGGAGCTGGCACGCGGCGAGTACGAGGGCTTACAGACTCACGCCCACTCGATCGGCGAGGAGCACGCGCGCGTGCGAGCTGAATTGGCCGGTCTGGACGAGCGCCTTCGCGGCGAGAAGTCCGCGGCGGCAAGAATCGAGGCGCATATCCAGCAGATGGTTGCGCGTCGCGAAGAGCTCGAGCGTGAACTGGAGCGCATGGGCGTGGAACGCGCGCGGCTGCTGGCCGATAACATCGAACTGGATCAGAGGGCCGGACAGTTATCCAACGAGACGGCTTCGGCCGTAGCTTGGGTCGAAAACCTGGCGGCAGCAGAGACCGCGGGGCGCGCTTCGCTGGCCGCGCTCGACGAGTCCCTGAAGGCCTTGCGGTCGGATGCGCAGTCCGCTCAGGAGCGCCGCGCCGCGATTGAAGTGGAGCTAGTTCGCAAGCAAGGCGATCTCCGCTATCTCGACGAGACGAGCCGGCGGGATTTGAACACCTCTGCCGCGGAGATCGCCACATCCGAAGAGACAATGCTCGACGAAGCGGGCGTTGCAGAGGTCGAGCAGCGCTCCCAGGAAATCCGGACGCGCATCGAGGCGCTAGGGCCCGTGAACCCGCAGGCGCTCGAAGAATTCCAGGAAGCGCAGCAGCGCTATGACTTCCTCAACACCCAGCGCCAGGATCTGCTGGATTCGATTCGCGACACGGAAAAGGCGGTCCAGGAGCTGGATATCGAGTCGCGCCGCCGATTCAAAGAAGCCTTTGACGCCATCAACGAAAACTTCCGCGAGATGTTCCGCACATTGTTCGGTGGGGGCCAGGGCGAAATGCGTCTGACCGACGAGACCAATCTTGCCGATAGCGGCATCGACATCATGGCCTCGCCCCCGGGCAAGAAATTGCAGAATATCGCCCTGCTTTCGGGCGGTGAAAAATCGCTCACCGCAATGGCTCTGCTGATGGCGATTTTCCGGTACACTCCCAGCCCGTTTTGCATCCTGGACGAGGTCGACGCGCCGCTCGATGAACCGAACATCCAGCGCCTGACTCGCCTACTCAAGGAAATGTCCGCCGAAACGCAGTTCATCGTGATCACTCACGCCAAACGCACCATGGAAGCCGCCCAAGCGCTTTACGGCGTCACCATGCAGGAG
This sequence comes from Bryobacterales bacterium, assembly GCA_025463005.1. GTDB lineage: Bacteria > Acidobacteriota > Terriglobia > Bryobacterales > Bryobacteraceae > Palsa-187. The sequence continues at coordinate 15,006 of JAOAPR010000221.1, forward strand.
CCGGGTTTGTCTTCGCTGGTAAGCGTTCGCTTCGATCCTGCAACGCAAGGCGCAGCGCCATCGCCGACAGCGGCCCTCGCGACTGTTTAAAGCGGGGAGCCGCTTGACATCCTGTTTCATCAAAGCCTAAAATCCCCCTCAGTACGTTTGAGGCAGCCCCGTTCGCTGTGTGGCTGGGCGCCCGGACAACTAGGGGGAGTCTCGTGCGCGTGCGATTTATTTCAAGCCTGCTATTCGTTTGCTCGGTCGCTTTCGCTCAAGGCGATCGCGCCACAATCACCGGCACCATTTCCGATCCCGCTGGCGCGGTAGTTGCTAACGCGCCGGTTGAAGCCAAGAACGCCCAGACCGGGGCTGCGTATCAGGCGGCCACATCCGCAACGGGCAACTACACGCTCTCGCAATTACCGGCGGGAACCTACGAACTGACGGTCTCCGTTCCGGGTTTCAAGAAGTACATCCGGCAGAACGTTGACGTTCAAGTAGCGCAGGTCCTTCGGATGGACATTGGTCTTGAGGTGGGCTCCGCCGCGGAATCGGTCACCGTCTCGGCGGATGTGAGTCTGCTGAAAACGGAAAGTGGCGAATTGAGCCACAACGTGCAGACTTCGACTTTGAACAACCTTCCGATCCTCGGGATCGGTCAGAACTTTGCGGGCAGCTCCGGAATCCGCAACCCTCAAGCGGTCGCGTTCCTGCTTCCTGGTTCGTACGTGCAGCCCAATTCCAACGTCCGGATCAATGGCGCTCCCGGAAATACGGCCTCCTACCGCATCGAGGGCCAGGACGCCAGTAACGGGCAGGTTCCGGCGACGCAGGCCCAGGTCCAGCCCAGCATCGATTCGATCCAGGAGGTCACGATTCAGACCAGCAACTATGCGGCTGAATATGGGCAGGTGGGCGGCGGGTTCTTCAATTACACGATGAAGTCCGGCACGAACCAGCTTCACGGATCCGCGTACGACTATTTCGTCAACGAAGCCTTTAATGCGAACACTCCCTGGGTCAACACGAAGCCGGTGGCGCGGCGGAACGACTATGGATTCACGGTGGGCGGGCCCGTCATCATTCCCAAAATTTATGACGGCCACGACAAGACGTTCTTCTTCTTCAATTGGGAGCAATTTCGCGAAAAGGTTAACGTCAACAACCAGACCATTCTGGTTCCAGTTCAGGCGTATCGCGACGGCGATTTTCGTCCTGCTCTCACGGGTCGAATCCTCTGTCCCTCTGCCAGTTGCACCGCCGCGCAAGCCGATCCGCTGGGCCGCCAGATTCTCGAGAACGCGATCTACGATCCCGCCAGCACGAAAATCGCCGCTGATGGACGGCGCTACCGCGACCCGTTTGCCAACAATTCGATTCCGCTGACTCAGATGGATCCGGTCTCGGTCAAAGTCCAAAGACTCATTCCGGCGCCCACGCGCTCATCTCTCACCAACAACGCGATCTATCCTTACGTGAGCGATCGAGTCACCGACATTCCGGCGATCAAAGCGGACCACTCCCTCGGTTCCAAGGCGAAATTATCGTACTTCTGGCAGCAGACCCGTACCGCGAGCCAGTACTCGCAGACGTTCGGCGGTTCGGATGGACTGCCGGTGCCGATCACAGCGGCTATCGGAACCTTCATCCACGCGCATGCACAGCGCCTTAACTTCGACTACACGCTCTCGCCGACGCTGCTGTTCCACGCGGGTATCGGCTATCAGGACGATTACTTCACGGACGACCCGCCGGTAGTGGACTACGACGCGGCAAAAGAGCTGGGGCTTAAGGGGGCTACGGTAAATCGAATGTTCCCCTCGTTTCAGTTCCCCGCGACTCAGCCGCAGGGCGGGATGAAGAACATGGGCCCCGGCAATTCGACAAATCGCCATCCTCTGCTATATGAGAAGCCTACTGGGAACACCAGCCTCACGTGGGTCAAAGACAACCATACTTACAAAATGGGCGGCGAACTCAGGCTCGACTCAAACGCGTCTACAGTGTTTGCGTACACCAGCGGCCTTTACACTTTCAGTGCCAACCAGACAGCGCTTCCGTACCTGAACTCCACGACGGTCGGTGGCGGCACCATCGGGTTCCCGTACGCGAGCTTCCTGCTGGGCATGCCGGATTCGGTGCGAATCGCGCCGCCTGACACGATCCGTCTCGGCAAACACCAGATTGGGTTGTTTTTCCAGGACACTTGGAAGGTTACGCGTAAGCTCACGCTGGATTACGGGCTTCGGTGGGATTATTCGACCTACCTCAGAGAACAGTACGGACGGCTGGCGCAGTTTTCGCCCACCACGCCGAACGCCGGCCAGGGAGGAATGCCCGGAGCGGTGATCTTCGAAGGCGACGGGCCAGGACGCTGCAACTGCTCGTTCGCAAAAATCTATCCGTACGCGATCGGGCCACGGTTAGGCGTGGCATACCAAATCAATCCTAAGACGGTGATTCGTGGAGGATGGGGTATCGTCTATGCCGGAACCGGCGATGCCAACGGCGCCACGCAGGGCGGCCTTACCGCCCCACAGGCTATTAATTCTCCGGCCTTTGGAGATCCGGTTATCACCTTGCAGGGCGGCATACCGTCGGAAGCGGTCCTGCCGTTCCCGAACTTCGATCCCTCACAGTATCCGCAGAAGGGCTACGCAACAACGCAGGCGCCCCCGGTTTGGTACGACCAGAACGCTGGGCGTCCGGCCAGGCAAATTCAATGGAGCGTCAGCCTACAGCGCGAGATCGGCCAGAACCTGGTAGTGGAAGCGGCCTACGTCGCCAACCGCGGAGCCTGGTGGTACGCGCCGGGCCTGATCGACGCCAATGCGCTCACGCCCGAACGCCTCAAGTCGCTCGGACTCGACATCAATAATGCCGCGGACCGGACAATCCTGACTGCTCCCTTGAACTCGGCAAACGCCGGGGCTTTTCGCAACCGAGTCCCCTACTCGAATTTTCCGGTCACCGCCACGGTAGCGCAGTCGCTCCGGCCGTTTCCGCAGTTCAGCAGCATTACATCTCTCTGGTCGCCGCTAGGCAGGAGCTGGTACGATTCCATGCAGCTCAAAGGAACCAAGAGGCTCTCGCATGGTTTAGCGTTCACAACTGTTTTCACCTGGCAAAAGCAATTCCAAATGGGCGCCGCGAGCAATCCGGTTGTGCCCGGTACAGGCGCGCCAGTGGGCGGGAACTATTTCAACGACGTGTTCAACCGTGGCCAGAACAAGTATCTTTCGCAGTTCGATCAGCCCCTGACGTTCAATGTCGCCGTGAACTACACGGTGCCGACGTTTAGATTCGGTGACGGGCTGGCAGCAAAGGCGGGGTCGTGGGTCGTTCGCGACTGGACGGTGAACACCTTGCTCGCGTACGCCAGCGGCTTGCCCATCCTGGCTCCGCTCGCGCAGAATAATCTGAACACTCTGCTTCTGCGCAATACCGGTACGACCGCGTTGAGCTTCGCTAACCGGGTGCCCGACCAGCCCCTGTTTACGCAGGATCTCAATTGCCATTGCTTCGACCCGGCCAAAACGTTTGTCTTAAATCCGGCCGCGTGGTCCGATCCGGCTCCCGGACAATGGGGCACCGGCGCTGCTTACTACAACGACTACCGCTTCCAGCGGCGTCCGAATGAAACCCTAAGCGTGGGCCGCATCTTCCGCATGACGGAGAGAGCAAACCTGAACATCAGGATCGAGTTCAGCAACGCCTTTAATCGCGCTCAGATGCCGAACCCGACGTTCAGCAACGCGAAACAGACGCAAACCTGCGTCGGTGGTGCTTGCCAGCCGGGATCCGCCACGTCCGCAGGATTCGGATTCATCAACACCGCAGGCGTCGCGGCCACTACCACCACCGGAACGCCCAGTTCACGGCAGGGTAGCCTGGTGGCGAGATTTACGTTCTGATCTGCCTCGCTACCAGAGGTACTCTTTAGCCTCTTCGCGCCGCTCGTAGCTATCGAGGACGTGCACCACGCGCAGTTTCTTGAGCTTGGTCGGTGAAAGCTGGCCGATCGGCACGTACAGAATCTTGCGATTCAAATGCGCCGCGATAGAGCGAAACACCGATCGCGGCGGCTTGGGCGCCACATATACGACGAAGCGCTCCGTCGAATAATCGAGTCCAGCCAGCAACAACCGCTCAGGCTTCGACTCGGCGAAATCGTAATCGGTGTCCGACCAGACGTCGAATAGCCGCCGGGGCGGCAGAGTCATCAGCAATCCGCCATACTCCGCCCGGCCGATTCCCGGACCGACGATATTGTCGAACGGGTGCGTTGAATAAAACGCCATGTCGGATTCGTTCTGATGCTCGCCCAGCCAGGTAGTGAGGTACTGATACCGATCGTCACGGTCCTCGTCGAACACCACCACCACCGAGCCGACTTCGCCCGCGAGCCGGTCGGCCTGGCGCACATAGATCTTGCGTTGATGCCAATTGCGGATGGTTTCGCGAATATCAATGCCATCGAGGATCGACGTGGTGAACGGTTCCACCCGCACGCGCTCTTCGGAAAGGATCGCCTTAGCTTTCTTTTTGAGAAAGCGGCCGTAGTCTTCGATCACCAGATCTTCCGGCGGATACGAGCAGATCGCCTCGCCGGTGGTTTGCTTAGCCCACTCCCCGGGAACGTTTTCCTTCTTGCGGGCCTTGAGCCCGATAGGCTTCATTCGCTGCTTGGGACGCGGTAATCGCCGGCGGATGCGCAGCCTCTTGGTGTTCAGCCAAATCTCTCCCGCGGTGAGCCGGACGGTTTCGAGAGTGGAAGTTTCCTGCTGCGCCAGATAGCGATTCGCCATCTGCCACACTTCCCAGCCGTAGTTGTCGTCGACCACGGAACGGGCGGCGACGGTCATATCGTACGCATTGACGACCAGATCGCCGCTGATCTGCGCCAGGTTTCGGGTGTAGCG
>JAOAPR010000115.1 GCA_025463005.1 Bryobacterales bacterium
TGGAAAGCCGCCGCGTGATCGTGGCCGGGATCACGAGACATCCAGATCAAGAATGGATGGAGCAGATTGGCGGTAGCGCGACGCAGGACACCTGGGGCTATCTTCATCCCAGCCGCTATGTTCTGCACGATCGCGACACGAAGTTCTGTGCCTCGTTTCGTTCGGCGCTGGCAAGCGGCGGCGTGAAAACGATCCCACTGCCAGCCAAGAGCCCAGATTTGAATGCATTCGCGGAACGATGGATCCGCTCGGTCAAACAGGAATGCCTATCCAAATTGATCCTGTTCGGTGAGGTCCGCTGTCGCGCGTCCTGACTGAGTACAGCCGACATTATCACAGCGAACGAAACCATCAGGGGAAAAGCAACCGGTTACTCTTCCCGGATAGGAGCAACAAGCAACACCGGCAGGGTCAGACGATTGAGTGTCGTCACCGACTCGGCGGCCTGCTCAAATATTACAAACGCGCCGCATGAATATTTTGACCAAACGGGGACTCGAGTCGACGCGATTCCCATTAACAGCCCTCGAACTGGGACGCGTTAACTATCTTGAATCACAGCGTTTTTCTGTCGCGGAGGACCGGCTCATGCGGTGTTGTTGTTAACACGGATCGAGTCCTGGGTGGTGACCCAAACATAACTCTCTGAGTCTCTGCTTAACCGCCGCCGCGCGGCCGGACTCCGCCGAGGCGGCTTGGGCGTGGTCCTGGGCCAGCGCAGCAGGCTCTGGATTCGAACGTTCAGCCGATCTCTCCGTGGTCTGTCGACTGGACTGACAATAATGGCGTTCATCACACGGATCCGCTGCCCAGGAGTTTCGATGCTTACGGTAAAGCAAACACTACCAGAGATTGATTGTTACCCCGGCCGCCGCCGGCGGCAACCACCGCCACATACTGCTTTCCGTTTTTACCTTGATAGGTCATCGGCACCGCGGTCACGCTGTAGTCGAGTTTGGTGGTCCAAAGCTCCTTGCCCGTCTTGGAATCGAAGGCACGAAAGCGATTGTCGTTGGTCGCGCCGATGAACACCAGCCCCCCGGCCGTCGCAATCGGCCCACCGCTGCCATTCGCGCCGGCATTCCGCTTGCTTTCCGGCAGTCCCTCGATGATTCCCAGAGTCGTCTGCCACGCGATGTCGCCCGTGTTCGCATTTACTGCAATCAGACGCGCCCACGGTGGCTTCTGGCAGGGCCAATTCCCGGCCGCATTGCCGTTCTGGTCCTTGCCGGGAGCACTGAAGCCACCAACGATTCCCTCGTAAGGAAGCAGCCCTTCCTCCTTCCCGTATTTCGGATTCGGCTGGATCCAGCCTGTGCCGGCGTTGTCCTTGGTGTTCAGGAAAACATATCCCGAGTTCGAATCCGACGCCGTTCCGCCCCAGTTTATGCCGCCCGTAAATCCGGGGAAAATGATGGTTGCTTTGCGCGAAGTGTCGCCGGGGGAGCGAAAAAGCCACGGCGTATACGGACCTTGGTTGTCGAACCCACCCGCCTTTTCCCACAGGTCCTGGCAGGCTTTCGCATGCTCGGGAGTGGTGTCCTCCGCGGTGACCATGTCCTCTCGCTTGAAGCTGAGTCGCGCCAACGGGGGTGGTTTTACCGGGAAGGGTTGCGTGGGCGAATACCACTCGCCTGGCACATTACCCTGCGGTACCGGACGCTCTTCGACGCCGAATACGGGCTTGCCGGTCACGCGGTCGAGGATGAACATTAAGCCAAGCTTGCCGGTCTGCGCCACGGCGGGGATTTTCTTCCCGTCCTTCACAATGTCGAGCAGGACCGGTTCCGGGGGCAGGTCGTAGTCCCACAGTTCGTGATGGACGGTCTGGAAGTACCACTTCAGTTTCCCGGTCTGGGCGTCCACCGCCACTAATGAATTGGAGAATAGATTGTCACCCTTGCGGTCGCCGCCGTAGTAGTTCGCAGCCGGACCGCCGATGGGCATATATGCGATGCCGCGTTGTTCATCCACCGTCATCGTGATGGCCCACATGTTAGTGCCGGTGCGCCCTTTCCAGGCATCCTCCGGCCAACTGCCGGCGCCCACTTCGCCTCGCCGCGGGATGGTGTGGAAGGTCCACAGCATTTTGCCTGTACGGGCATCGTAGGCGCGCGAGTCGCCCGGCACGCCGCCAGGCACATTGTCCTGCATGTGAAGATTGGGCTCGCCGGGCCCATACACATTCGAGCCATCGAGGATGACGTTCCTGTAGATGGTCGGAACTCCCGCGAAGGGAATGTCCACAGGCATGGCCCCTTCCTTGCCAAACCCCGGGTCGATTTTGCCCGTGTTCGCGTTCAACGCCACGATTTCGTGAAGACTGTTAAAGAGGATGCGCGGCGGATTATTTCGATCCCCTGGCCAGTATGCCACCCCGCGGCGTGGCGCGAGGCCCGTTCTTAGCTCGTAGCGCCAGATTTCCTTGCCGGTTTCCGGCTCCAGCGCCAGAACGCGGTTGCCCGCGGATAAGTACATCACTCCGTTGACAACGATCGGCGTGAGCTCGCTCACACTGGCCGCGTCCGAGGAGTTGGCATCCGGGCGCAAGCGATAGGACCACGCCGGAATGAGCTTCGCGACGTTGCCGGCGTTAATCTGGATTAGCGGAGAGAAGCGCGTTCCGGCCAGGTCGCGGTTATACATGGGCCAGTCGGCGGCGGCGTTCGGCGCCTTGCCCGCCTGTGCCAAGAGTGCCGGAAGCATTGCTCCTCCAGCCAAGATCATTATCCACGCAGAGCGCATCGATTCCATGCCTCCTACTTTGAGTCCATGATAGTAGGCTGAGTCTCACGAAACTGGCCGACGTTGTCAACCCCTTGGCTCTGAAACGAGCGGCAAGTCATGCATGCAGGGGGGTGGGCTCCTTGACACCATGACTGCCGTGCTGTAGCTTGTCGGTGGTTTTTGAGAGTTGGGCTTGCCCTGGCGTTACGTTACTGGGCCTTATCTAAAGTTATGGGGAGGGAATCCATGCGCTCACTAAGAATCGCCCCGGGCTTGTTCGTACTTGCCTTGGCCGCGTTTTCTCAAACTGACCGCGGCACCATCACCGGCACCATCGCCGACCCGGCGGGTGCGGTGGTCGCCGGTGCGCCGATTGAATGCCGTAACGTGGAAACTGGCGCGCTCTATAAAGCAGCTAGCAGCGCCACCGGCAATTACACGCTCGCCCAATTGCCAACTGGGACCTACGAGATGTCAGTTACGGTGGCGGGGTTTAAGAAGTATATCCGGCAAAATATCCTGCTCCCCGTGGCCCAGACCCTGCGCATTGACGTTGCTCTGGAGGTGGGTGCGACCACAGATTCGGTCACTGTCACCGAAGCGTCTCCCTTGCTGAAGACGGAGAGCGGCGAGTTGAGTCATAACGTCAACACCGAGCGGCTGGATAATCTTCCGGTGTTGGGGATTGGCGCCAGCGCCGGCAGTGCCGGCATCCGGAATCCCTACGCCGTTTTACAGTTGCTTCCGGGCAGCAATTACTTGCCCGATAGCAACATTCGCGTCAACGGCATGCCTGGTAACACGCAGGCTCTTCGGATCGAGGGGCAGGATGCAACCAATGGTTTGATTAGCACACAGTCCATGACCCAGCCAAGCGTGGACGCGATTCAGGAGTTCTCGATTCAAACCAGCAATTATGCAGCGGAGTTTGGGCTGGCTGGCGGCGGCATGTTCAACGCGACGATGCGGTCCGGCAGCAACCTGCTCCATGGAAGCGCGTACGAATACTTTGCGAACGAGGCGCTCAACGCCGGCCAGCCATTCACGAATGACGGGCGCGGGCATCTGCTGCGGAACCGGGTGCGAAGAAACGATTACGGCTTTACCCTGGGCGGTCCCGTGTACCTTCCCAAGGTATACAACGGTCACGACAAGGCATTCTTTTTTTTCAACTTTGAGCAGTTCCGCGAGACCATCGTTAACAACAACTCGCCGCTTACCGTTCCCACTCTGGCCTATCGCAACGGCGATTTTCGCCAAGCTTTGACGAATCGTACTCTTTGCGCAGCGCCGTGTGCATCCGATCCGCTCGGCCGTGCGATCCTTGAAAACACGATTTACGATCCGAAAACGGACCATCTCGCCCCCAATGGCCAGCGGACCCGAGACCCGTACACCAACAATACGATTCCGTTCAGCGACTTTGATCCGGTCGCGTCCAAGGTCCAGGCGCTGGTTCCCCTGCCGACCGGCTCCGGTTTGGTCAATAACTACCTGACCACCTTTACGAATCCTAGGCTGACCTACATTCCGTCTGTGAAGGCTGATTACTTGCTCAGCTCTAAGTCGAAGGTGTCTGGGTATTGGTCGCGAACGTCGACCTTTACCCCGAGCAACACCGCCTTGCCACAGCCGATCACGACAGGCGTCCCCACCTCTATCGTGGCCCATACGATCCGCCTGAACTTCGATGAGACCTTGACGCCGACACTGCTGCTGCATTTGGGCGCGGGCCTTTTGCACACGGTCCAGGACCAGCCAGTGCCCAAGTTCGACCCCGTCCAAGAGATCGGCTTGAGGGGAACCTACTCTCAGCTTTTCCCGAGTCTCCAGAGTTTGAGTGGGGCCCAGGGTGGTGGGCCTGGCATGGGTATTGGAGCGCAAAGCCACTTACTCAACACCAAACCGACAGGGAACATCAGCCTAACCTGGGTTCGCAACAATCATACATACAAGGCCGGCGGGGAATTGACCCTGGAAGGATATCCGAACTTCACCCAGAGTTATACCAACGGTTGGCTGATCTTCGATCCGATAGAATCCGGGCTCCCCGCCCTCAACGGGGTATCCCTAGCGGGCGGCAGTGTGGGATATTCCTACGCCAGTTTTCTTCTCGGCGCGGTTGATAACGGCTATACCGGCGTGCCTACGAAAACGCGGGTGGGAAGCCATTCCCTCTCCGGGTTTGTACAGGATTCCTGGAAGGTGACTCGCAAACTTACTCTGGACTACGGCTTGCGATACGATTTTACGACTTACTTGAAAGAGCAATACGGCCGGATTGCCGAATTCTCGGCCAGCACGGCAAACCCGAATGCGGGTGGCCGGCTTGGCGCCGTGGCCTTTGAGGGCTACGGTGGGGGACGCTGCAACTGTGAACTCGCGCACAACTATCCATTCGCCTTCGGGCCACGAATTGGGGTCGCCTATCAGATCATTCCCAAGACGGTGTTGCGCGTCGGCGTCGGCGTCTCCTATTACAAAACTGACGACAATAACTTCCTCTCGCTTTCCACCGGTTCCCTATACCGCTTCTTTGCGCCATCTTACGGAGACCCGTCTTTTTTCTTGCGGAATGGCCTGCCCTATAAGATTACGTGGCCCAATTTCGACCCAGGTCAATTTACACAGCCGGGCTTGATCAGCACGCCGCCCCAGCAATTTGATCCGCAAGCCGGCCGGCCCGCCAGAATATTGCAGTGGAGTATCGGACTGCAGCGGGAGATCGCCCGCGATCTGGTGGTAGAAGCCACCTATGTGGGCAACCGGGGTGCCTGGTGGAACGCTTCCGTTCTCATCTCTCCCAACGCTCTCGGGCAGCAGACCCTTTCCGCGGTGGGACTCAGCCTTAATAACCCCGCCGATCTCACACTCTTGGCCGCTCCTCTAAGCTCGTCGCTAGCAATATCCCGCGGGTTCGGCGGCCTGCCCTATCCGGGGTTCCCGGCCAACCAGACTGTGGCCCAAGCGATACGGCCGTTCCCGATGTTCAGTAGCCTCACCAATTTCCACTATTCGCCCCTGGGCGACACCTGGTACGATGCGCTACAGGCGAAAGCGACCAAGCGGTTGTCCCATGGTCTGGACTTCAGTTCCTCATTCACCTGGGGCAAGCAGTTAAAACTAGGCCCCGACGACGACCGCGGCATCACCTCACTGACGAACGATATATTCAACCGCCAGCAAAACAAGCACCTCTCCAGCTTCGATCAGCCGTTTCTGTTTGTGGTTTCCGGGGATTACACTACGCCCAAGCTGAATGCGAACCATGGCCTGCCAAGTAAAGTGCTGTCGGCGGCGGCACGCGATTGGCAGGTCGGCGCGGTCTTGCGGTACGGGAGCGGGATGCCGATTCCGGCTCCTTTTGCCCAAAACGGCCTTAGTTCAATCCTCTTCCGAAGTACTGGACCAACTTCCACCTCGTCTGCGATTTTGATGAGCCGCGTGCCAGGCGTGCCTCTGTTCACGCAGGATCTCAACTGCCACTGCTTTGACCCGAACAAGACCTTCGTGTTGAATCCGGCGGCGTGGGTCAACCCGCCGGCGGGCCAGTTTGGCACGGCGGCAGGTTACTACAGTGATTATCGGTACGAGCGCCGTCCCTTGGAGAACGTGAGTCTGGCCCGCACCTTCCGCTTCCGCGCAGAAGGGAAGATGAGCCTGCAAGTCCGGGCGGAATTTACGAACATCTTCAACCGTAGCGAGCCCAATAACCCCACGGCGGTGAATGCCCTGGCGACACAGATTAAGAATGCTACGGGCCAAACCAGCGCCGGTTTCGGATATATCAACAACGCAACGACGTCCAGTGCGCCCAGGCAAGGCACCTTGGTGGCGCGGTTCCAATTTTGAGTGATTTGTGCGAGAGGAATCGAATCATGCCCTCTGCGTGGATGATCATCTTGGCCGGTGGCGTCATAATGCCGGCGCTGTTTGCACAGACAAGCCGAGGGGGCGGAGGCGCAAAAGCCGGAGCCGATTGGCCGATGTATAACCGCGACCTTGCCGGCACCCGTTATTCACCGCTGACCCAGATCAACACCAGCAATGTTTCGGCACTGACGCAGGCATGGTCCTATCGCCTCCAGCCGGAAGGTAGGACCCTGACTTCGCCCAGTCCTAATGAAATCTTTCAAGAAATCACGCCGATCGTCGTGAAGGGCGTGATGTACATGCCCGCGGGAAACCGCGTCGTCGCGCTGGAGCCCGAAACGGGGCGGGAAATCTGGCGCTACGAGTTAAAGGCTGGCTTGGCGTCACAACGCGGCCTGTCTTACTGGCCTGGAGATCGCAATAACCCCCCGCGCATCATTTTCACTACCGGCCACAAGATGATGGCGCTGAACGCAACTACAGGCAGGGTCGACCCGGGCTTTGGAAAAGAAGGTGAGGTCGACCTGACCGTGACCTATGCAGGGGCTCCTACGATCTACAAGAACATGATCCTGCTCGGAACGAATTTCTATGGGCCGGGGGAGCGGCATATAAACCCGGCGCTAGATCAGGCTGGCGGTCAGCTCGGCGATACGCACGGCTATGATGCCCGCACGGGCAAACAGATATGGGAGTTCCACACAATACCGCGGCCGGGCGAGGTCGGTAACGACACCTGGAAGAACGACAGTTGGAAAAATCGCACGGGCAACAACGTCTGGGCGTTCGCGATGACGGTGGACGAGCAGCGTGGCATTCTCTATATGCCTGTCAGTGAGCCGGGAGCCAACTTTTATGGTGGAGACCGGCCCGGTATCAATCTGTTCAGCGATTCGACGGTCGCCGTGGACGCGGAGACCGGGAAACTGAAATGGTACTTCCAGACTGTCCACCACGAGCTATGGGATTACAATCTTCCGCCGGCGCCTGGCCTCATCGATATTGTGAAAGATGGCAAGACGATCCCTGCGCTGGCGCAGGTCGGGAAAATCGGTTACATGTTCATTCTGGATCGCGTGACCGGTAAGCCCGTGTTCGGAGTTGAAGAGCGCCCGGTTGCGCAGGGCGACGTACCTGGAGAGTGGTATTCCCCTACGCAGCCTTTTCCGGTGAAACCACCACCGATCGCGCGAGTCAGCTTCACGAAGGACGACCTGGTCACTGCTGCGGACACGACGCCGGATCACGCCAAGGCCTGCCAGGACCTGTACGAGAAGTGGGGCTTCTATAACGCGGGTCCCTATACGCCGTGGCCCTTCCACGCTGAAGGCGCTGCTACGAAACCCGCAGTCATCTTTCCGGGATTCGGCGGCGGCGTCAGCTGGGGCGCTACGGCCACAGATCCGAAACTGGGTTACATCTTTCTGGCGACGAAGGACAGCCCCGTCACTGGCTGGCTGGAAAAAAATCCCAAATACACCCCCGGTAACTCCGAAGGCTTGGTCGAATACGTTAGGAGCGGTCCACAAGGCCTGAACGGTTTCACGGCGTTGATCAAGGATGCAAATGGCCGCACGCTAGGCAACTGGCCTTGTATGAAGCCGCCGTGGGCCCGCTTGATCGCCGTGAATGCGAAGACGGGGGATTTTGCATGGCAGGTTCCACTGGGCTTGGTCGAAAGCCTGCCACAGGGCAAGCAGGGCGCTGGAGCCGCGGGCAGCGCCGGTCCCATCGTGACGGCAGGAGGCCTGGTCTTCATTGGCGCGACAACTGACAGCCGGTTTCGTGCGTTTGATTCGAAAACTGGTAAAGAATTGTGGGTAACCAAGCTCCCCTACACCGCTGCTGCGGTGCCGATGACATATCAAGGCAAAAATGGCAAACAGTATGTGGCGATCATCGCCGCGAGCGGGGGCGGCGTCAGCGGAACTCCAAACAATAGTCAATCGCTGGTCGCCTTTACTTTGCCCTGACTCTAAAACCACACGCCCAAGTGTGGGCGGCTG
>JAOAPR010000133.1 GCA_025463005.1 Bryobacterales bacterium
GCAGATCGATAGAATTCCCGCGGATGCCGTGGAGGCTCTGGTGCACTATCCGTGGCCCGGGAACATTCGGGAATTGCAGAATGTCATCGAGCGGGCGGTGATTCTAACCAAGGGTGACGTGCTACAACTCGCGGCCATGCCATCCGCCGCGGCGGTTCCGACCGAGCCCGTCACCCTGGAGGAAGCGGAACGCGATCACATCCTGAATACACTCAGGGAGACCAATTGGGTGGTGGGCGGCGCGGCCGGCGCGGCGGCACGTCTGGGCATGAAACGGACCACCTTGATTGGCAAGATGCGCAGGGTCGGCGTCTCGCGCGCGATGGCTTATGGAGCGATTTAGAATCTCCAAGCGTTAAAGACGCGACCGGCAGTAGCGATTCTACTGTCGCCCGGTGGACTCGGGAAGTCCGCGCGCCGACACCGCTCGGAAGGTCAATGAACTTTCTATGCCGCCGTCTCTGTGGCAGAGCAGGTGCTTCGATCAAAACAGATCGCAGGCAAGAAAGTTCAAGTTGAGGAGCCGTTGTGACCAGTAATACAGGATCAGTTATCGCGACTGTGGCCGTAGCAGTCGGCGCGAGCATGATCGTGGCGACAATCCCCACTCCCGCGGTCGGCAATGACGCCCAGTTGCTTAAAGATGCGGAAGACACCTTCAAGCCGCTTCCGGCGAACGCGGCCACTCCGGATGCTCCGATCACGCCCGAGCGCGTCGAACTCGGGCGAAAGCTGTTTTTCGACCCTCGATTCTCCATTGACGGCACGGTAAGCTGCTCGCGCTGCCATCTGTCTGCGCTGTACGGTACGGATGGCTTGCCGAAGGCCAAGGGAGCGTTCGACCAGCTCAATGACCGCAGGGCGCCCACCGTGCTCAACGCTGCCTTGCAATTCAAGGCTCATTGGCGCGGAGATCGCGAGAACGTAGAGGACCAGGCTAGCCGGGCTCTCACTGGCCCAGTGAGCTTTGGCAATCCTGACAACGCAAGCGCCATGGCGAAGGTGAAGGCGATCCCTGGCTATACCGAATTGTTTCGGAAGGCATTTCCGGACGACCCGGACCCCGTGACGATCGGTAATTTCGGTAAGACTATCGGGGCCTACGAACGTACTCTGATGACGCCGGCTCGTTTCGACGAATACCTTGCGGGTAACACCGAAGCTCTTTCGGAGCCTGAGCGCCAGGGACTACGGATATTCATGGATACCGGCTGCAGCGGCTGCCACAACGGCGTGGTCGTTGGCGGCGGTATGTTCCGGAAATTCGGCGGCGTCGAAGATTATTGGAAAGAGACAGGCAGCAAAGCGATCGATAAAGGGCGTTTCGACGTGACGAACAATCCAGCCGATATGTATGTGTTCAAGGTGCCGGGGCTTCGCAACGCCGCCAAAGCGCCACCGTACTTCCACGACGGATCCGTCCGGACGTTGCCGGAAGCCGTTCGCATCATGGCTAAAGTTCAATTGGGCAAGACGCTCTCCGATCAGGACACGAAGGCTATCGTCACCTTCCTGGGCAGCCTGACCGGTAAGCTGCCTCAGAACTTTGCCGAGGCTCCTGTGCTACCCGCCGCTGGTTTCGCCCCACAGCCTTAACAGGCTCAGCTCTCCCTTGACAGCCGCTGGACCATGATAGATGCTACAAACGTAGGTGTACGATAGCTCACGTCCATACTGGAGGAATTCCATGAGAACCTGCTGGGGTATCCTGATCGCGGGCCCGATCCTGCTCGCGCTGGTGGTTCCGATGCTCGCGCACCACTCCTTTGAAGCCGAGTACGACTTCAACAAGACGATGAAAGTCACGGGTACCGTGACCAAGATGGAGTGGATGAACCCGCACGCTCATTTCTATGTCGACGTGAAGGACGCGACCGGCAAGGTGACCAATTGGAATTTCGAGCTGGGAGCGATTCCAGTGCTCCTCAAGCAGGGCTGGAGGAAGGATTCTCTGAAACAAGGGGATCAGATCACAGTGGAAGGCTTTCTGCCCAAAGACGGCACCAAGGCCATGGCCAATGCGCGACGGGTCACGTTGCCCGACGGGCGCAGGGTATTCGGCGGGTCCTCGGCGGATGTAACCGATAAGTAAGGTAAAGAGATAAATAAGGTGAAGAAGAGTTATCTTGGTTGGGCTGTCAGCCTTGTCGCGGCAAGCCTTATGCTGCCGCTGGCGCGCACGCCTGCCACCGCGCAAGGTCAGATCGAAGTCACGGGGAAGATCATCGTGCCCCCTGGCGCGGCCGCTCCCAAGGCGCTTCCTCCCGCCGGACCCAAGGGACCGGTTCCGCGGATGCCGGACGGCAAGCCTGATTTTTCGGGAATCTGGAACGGCCAGCGTGCGCTGCCCAACCAGGAACTGCCCGCGATGCTGCCGTGGGCGGATAAGCTGACTAAGGAGCGCACCGAGAATTACTCGGCCGATGACCCGGAGGCCCGCTGCCTCCCGGGAGGAGTGCCCCGCGCGGCTCCGTATCATTATCAACTGGTCCAGACTCCGAAGCTCCTGCTGATGCTGTTCGAAGGCAACATCCACAGCTTCCGCCAGATGTTTCTCGATCGACGCGAGCATCCCCGCAACATCGAGCCTATGTGGTACGGCGATTCGATCGGGTCATGGGAGGGAGACACGCTGGTGGTGGACACGGTCGGATTCAACGACAAGTTTTGGTTCGATATGGCCGGTCATCCGCACACTACACAGCTTCACGTGATCGAACGATACCATCGCCGGGACTTCGGGAATCTCGATATCGGAATCACAATCCAAGACCCGGGCACTTACACCAAGCCGTGGGTGATCCAACGGGTCTCGACTCTCGAGACCGGCATGGAGATGAGCGAGTACGTCTGCAACGAGAACAATTCGGACGTCTTGCACCTGGTAGGTAAGTGATGCGCTCGATTCTGCTGGTGCTGACCTGCGCAACCACGAGTCTTCTCGCCCAGTCAGCGGCCCAGTATCTTCCCCTTACGCCGGACGGGAAAGGGGATTTATCGGGAGTTTGGGTTGTCCAGGGATCCGGCGATCTGCCTGGTGAGGTGCCGTACCGGCCGGAGGCTCTCAAGCTGTGGCAGGAGCGCAAGGCAAACCTGGCGAAAGACGACCCCGCGGGTTACTGCCTGCCTAACGGCGTGGTGCGGATGACGAAGTTGCCCTACAAGATCGTTCAGACGCCGCAGCTTATAGTGGTGCTGTCCGAGGGCAACACCCACAGTTTTCGGCGATTTTTCCTGGACGGCCGCGCCCACAACCTCGACCTGGAACCCAATAGCTGGACCGGCGATTCAATCGGAAAATGGGAAGGGGAGACGCTGGTGGTCGACACCATCGGCTTTAACGATCGCACCTGGCTGGACGATACAGGCAAGCCGCACAGCGACGCGATGCACGTGATCGAACGCTACCGGCGTCCGGATCCTGGGCACCTGCAGATTCAATACACCATTGAGGACCCCAAGTCCCTGACCAAACCGTACACGTTCACCCGCATTTTCGTGCCGGCGAATCGTGAAATCCAGGAGCGGTTCTGCACCGAGCAGAACCATTTGGTCGGAAAATAGCGATCGTCAGTCGGGTCTGCCAGGCAGAAGAGCATCCGGCTTGGCCTTGAACACGTCGATCAACGTGCTGACCACGTACCCAAGCGCCAGACCCACCGCCACGGAGAACACCGTGCCGACCGTCGGCGTGAGTCCTACGGCGTCATTGAGGGTTCCGGAAAGAGCGAATCCGAGAAGACCTCCCGAGATGCAACACACCAGACGATTGCGCATTTTTCTATCCTCTGGTTACAGGATCGGAGAAATGGGGCGGGAAAGCACTAGGTAGAGAGCCCGGAGAGCCGCCAAAGGTCCCCTAGGGCGCATCTAGTTTGTCTTCAGTACTATCGGGGCCGGAGGACTAGGCCGGCGGACGCTACTTTCCTACCAGGTGGTCGGCATCGACGTTGAACTCGTTGCAGACGTATTCCTGGATCTCCCAGGTGGGCCTGAGCAGGTATGTGCGGGTGAAGGTGTGCGGCTTGGTGAACGTCTTGGCGTCTTCCATGGTGATCTCGATCTCCAGGTGCCCTAGGTCGGGGCGCCGGAAGCGTTCCACCACGTGCAGATCCTCACTGTGGGGCACTCCTTGGCCGTTCAGCCAGGTTTTGTCGTTCAAATTGATGGTGTCGACAACCAGTGTGTCGCCGTCCCATTTCCCGATGGAATCACCCATCCACAAGGGTCCCGGATCGTCCAGGTGCGGGCGGCCGTCCAGAAACACCTGACGATAGCTGTGGATATTGCCCTCATCGAGGATCACCAGCAGGGTAGGAGTCTGCACGAACTTCTGCAAAAAGGGAGAGATACGCGGTACGCCCGCTGGCAGGCAGTGGCCCTCGGGATCGTCCTTGCTCAAGGTGTCCCGGCGTTGCTTTAGTACCTCGGCTGCCCAGGGCTGCAGAGGTACTTGCCCCATCTGAGTGAAGCTCAAACCCGGGGTCCAGACCCCCGAAAGGTCCACTTTCCTGTCGGGCATTCTGGGGGTCGGACCCGCAGGCGTAAGAGTGTCTTTCTGATCGTTCTTGCCTTGCTTACCGCCGCCTTTTCCCGTCTTGCCGGTTTTGGTCTTCGCGTCGTCGGATTGGGCGACTCCGTCAACCGGCAGCATCGGCAGAAGCGCGGCGATGGCCGCTGCGGCCAGCAGGGAACTGAGATGTCGCTTGCTCATTTGTATGGCACGTCGTCCGCTGAGGAACCTACGAATACCTTTCGGCCGTCGGCCCGTGTGATTCCGCGCGAATTCGCATGAATGGAACCGTCTGCCAGGGGCTTGCCGTCTTTGGCCATGTAGCCGTCGACAGTCACTTCTTCGCCTTGCTTCAGGGAGTTTCGATTCCAGCCTTGGCGAGAAAGCGCGTTCGGACTCAGCGACTCGAAGGCCCAGGTGGTGACCTTGCCACTGGCGTCCTTGACGTCTACATACACGTAAGCGTGGGGATTTACCCAAGCCAGCTTGTTGATCGTTCCCTTGACGGTAACCGTTTTGGTTGCGTCGTACTCAGCGGCGAATGAGTGATGCGCCAGAATCGGCGCCACGGTCCCAAGTAAAGCGGAACAGGCAACCAGTGCAGCCTTGAACTTGAATGTCATCTAGACCAACCTCCTGTGCGAGATGCTGCTCCGGTGATTCTATCAGAACTGGAACCGGCCTATGATAGTTCCCGCGCGCGCCGGCGAGGCCACAGCCGCGGAATTGATATATCCGAACCCGGCCGTGGGCTTACCGGTAGGGTCTTTGCTTTGGGTTGTCTGAGCGTTGAGCGCTGTCGGGTTGCCCATCTGGGTCCGGTTAAACGCATTGGTGAACTCGGCCCGGAGGTTGAAGGTCATTCCTTCCTTAATCCGGAAGGTTCGGCCCAGGTTGAGGTTCTCCACGGGACGGCGCTGGTACCGGTAGTCGTCGTAGTAGGCGGCGCTCGTCCCGAACTGGCCCGGAAGTGGATCGCTCCATGCGGCCGGATTCAGCACGAATTCCTTGTTGGGATCGATGCAGTGGCAATTGAGATCCTTGGTGAACAACGGCACGCCCGGAACGCGGTTGGCGAATGTTCCCCGCTGGAGGATCGAACTGAGCGCGTTGTTCGAGGCGGGAGCCGCGATCGGCATGCCGCTCGAATATGCCAGGAACGCGCCCATGGTCCAGTCGCGGGCAGCCCACGACAGGATTTTGCTGCCGCCCGTCTTGGGTGTCGTATACGCCGCGGAAAGGTTGAACAGGAACGGCTGATCGTATTGGCTCAGGTATTTGTTCTGCGCGCGATTGAAAACATCATTGACCGAGCCGCCCGTTGTGCCTGTGTTGGGGACGTTCGGAGAACCCATAGCCAACTGTTTCTGCCAGGTGAAGACGCTTGTAACCGAGAGGCCGCGCGAAAAACGCTTGGTGGCCTTGGCCTGGAGCGAGTCGTACCAGGTCTTGCCCAACGGCGACCACCAGGTGGTGAGAGCGCCGAACTGCGGATAAGGGCGCAGGGAGAGCGCAACTGTGGAAGTTGTTGGGTAGCCCGCATAGGGGAGCTTGTTTTGAAACCTGCCTGCATTCGCACTGTTGAGAGTCGCGTTCAGAATCGTCCGGTCTACGGCGCTGTTGATGTCGAGCCCGTAACTCGCCAGGAGCTGGGGCGTAACCGCATTAACGTTAACGAGTCCGGGTGAATTCCACCAAACGCCTCGATTCGCCACGTACGAGGCTTCCACGGCCAGATTCTTGAAGATTTCGCGCTGTAGCCCAACGCTCCACTGGTACTGTCGCGCTGGCCGTCCCGCGTTCTGATCGTAGAATACGTTGGGCGAAGTGAGCGATGTTCCTTTGGGATACTGGCCCGGATCGAAGTTCGGCCATTGATATTGCGAGAACGGTATCGTGATGCCATCGCGCATATACATAGATGGATCGCCGAACTGAGGGTTGCTGAATGCATTGCTGACCGAGAACGCTCCCGTGGTTCCGCTGATATCTCCCGTACCCGTGTATACGATTCCAAAGCCGGCGCGCAGAACCGTCTTAGAGTTGATCTGATATGCCATGCCGATCCGCGGCCCCAGCGCCAGCGGATAATTGTTCGCGAAATTGCATCCGCAGCGATTTGGTCCGGTTCCTTCGAAGATCACCGCTCCCAGCCGTCCGCCGGCCGAGGGGTTAGGCACGCCGGCGGAGAAGTTTAGCAGGCGGCCGTACTGTTCTTTGAAGTAAGTCGAGTAGTCATAGCGCAGGCCGTAATCTAGCGTCAGTTTGCGTGTCACTTTCCAGGTGTCCTGGAGGAAGAATCCCCACTGTTGTTTTGCCAGCCGGAAATTCGGCGGCTGGGTGATGTTGAGCGTGTTGACTGCGCCCAGGAGGAAACTGGCGTAGTTGAATCCCACCGTACCCCCGCCCAGGTTCTGGCCGTTGGTGGAGGGCAGTCCGGTTTGGTTGCCGCTGAATGAGAAAAAGCCGGTGCTGTTGGTCGTGATGATCCCGATGAATCCTTCCAGCCGCATTTCCGCCCCGGCCTTGAAGGTGTGGTTGTTCTTGACCCAAGTGAGACTGGCGTTGGACGTGGGAAGCACCCCGCGTCCGATGGCTCCGTCGTTAGCCCCGATGTCTTTCATGCCGCCGCGCGTACTCGAAATCGTCTGGATCTTAGGAAACGTCCCAACGACGGGAATGCCCTTTAATCCCAGCCCTTTTAAGGCGTCGTAGTCGTTAACCAGTCCGACCGTGTCCGAGCGGTGGTCAAGGAATCCGGCGCCGAGGTGCAGAAGCAAGGTCGGCGACAGCGTGTAATCGAAATTCACCCGCTCAGTTTGCGATCGAATGAAGAATCCCTTGTCTTCCGTAATGGGGTAGGGTAATCCGTCGCCCTGGTTTCCGCCGATTCCTACTGCGCGATCGCTTTTCGTGGTGGACCAGTACACCGAAAATTTGGCCTTGGCGCTCAGGGAGTGATCGATTTTGATGGCCGGAATCGTCGTAATCGAAGAGCCCGTGAACGGGAAGAGCCCATTGTTTATGATCGTCGCGCCGGGGACGTTGGGAAGCGGCATCAGCGCCTGGATCTTCAGCGATATGGGGTCCATGTCCGCCAGTGGCATGATGTTTCCCGTGTAGGGATCCCGGACAATCTGCCCGTTCACCGGCCTTTGGGTTTTCGGATCGTAAATGGTTCCCTCAATGATCGGACGGCCCAGTGGATCGGTTGCCAGTGAGCGGCCAGTCGACGACGCCGCGAAGTTGCCGGCCCGATACTGCGGTGTCGGAACGTTGATGAATACGTTGTTATAGTTCTGGGTTTCGCGGAACTGCTCCCAGTTGAAGAAGAAGAAAGTCTTATTGCGGCCGTCATAAATCTTCGGGATCCACACCGGACCGCCTATCGTGCCGCCGTAGTCGTTCCTGCGCTGGACTCCCCGCGTGTTGATGAACGGCTGCGTGGCGTTCAGCGCTTCGTTGACGAAATAATCGTACCCGCTTCCATGAAACTGGTTGCTGCCCGACTTCATCGTGAAGTTGAAGAAACCGCCGCCCACCTGTCCGAACTCCGCCGAGAAGTTGCTGGTCTGGATCGAAATCTCCTGGATGGCGTCGACGCTCGGCTGAGTGTGCTGGCTGAAGCCGTTCAAGTATCCGTTGGTAGCATCCTGGCCTTCGATGCGAATCGCGTCGGTGTTGCCCTGCGCTCCGTTCACTCGCGTCAGGTTGTTCGAGCCCGAGAATGTCGTACCTGGGATGAGCTGCACGGCCGCCAGCGGATTCCGTATGCCTGAGCTGCTGGCCTGCGCGTTGCCGATGCCGAGTATTGGGAGCTGATCCATGCTCTGCGAGGTCACGTTGTGGCTCAGCTCGCCGCTCTCGGTTTTCAGTAGGGGCGCTGCTTCGCTGACGGTGATCGATTCGGTATTCGATCCGACCTCCAGGACTACGTCGATCCGCAAGGTCTGGGCCACCGGGAGGAACAAGCCCTGCCGGACATATTTTTTGAATCCGGCGACTGTGACCGAGAGTTCGTAATTGCCGGTAGGGAGCTGGGCCAGCGTGTAGTTTCCGGTGGCAGAGCTGGCGGCGTCATAAACGGCACCGGTTTCAACGTTGCGGGCCTCGACGGGAGCGCCGG
Organism: Bryobacterales bacterium; assembly: GCA_025463005.1. GTDB lineage: Bacteria > Acidobacteriota > Terriglobia > Bryobacterales > Bryobacteraceae > Palsa-187. Next base: position 8,640 of record JAOAPR010000133.1, read on the forward strand.
GAACCAGTGCGCCTGCCGGATCGGAAATGGTGCCTGTGATGGTTCCGCGATCGCTTTGGGCCAGCGCGGTGAGAGCGAGCAGGAACGGGAAGATGAGAAGACGAGCCAAGCGCATTTGACTACTCCCTGAGCAAAGAATCTAAAACGACAGCAGTGGGGGAAGTCTACACCGGCTCTGAGGTTGTGGTCAAGGTCGTCTGATTGACGGGTAGCGGTGCGTCGCGCCGCTTACCGCTACCCGATTTTGAGAGAGGAGCCTATTAGCGGATCTGTACGTTACCTCCCCCGAGCTTCTGCGGGCCTGAGTCATAGGCCACACCCGGGATCATGATCCGGTACATATCATTCGTGCCGGGCTCACCCGCATCTTTAAGGTCGATCTCGTACTCATAGGAGCCCATGCCGTCAACCGTTGCATGGCCAAAGAGGCGTGCCTGCGTGCGATCGTTGGTGCAGACGACAGCCTGCACGTCGATTGTGTTCACGTTGAGCGGTTGCACCGGCCCGTGATCGTGATATTCCTGCTGACCGGTAGAGACCCCGGAGAGCGAGACTTTGGCGTTACCGCCGAAGGTGCCGGTGTCGGTATTGAGCGCCGTGATCCACCCGCCGTCGCTGATCTGGATTTCGCATCCCGGCGTACTCACGATTCCTGTGCGAAAGCTGTTGTCGATCGGAAGGCCGTCAAACTCGTTCTGGACGAACCAGCCGTAGCGATTACCGCCTACGGTAACGCCAATAATGTCCGTGGGGTCGCTCCGTACCCACGCACCGAGCGGGACGTTCGAGCCTGACAGCATGACCTCCAAAGTGACGGCCAGCGGCCCGCCGGCCACGCCGCTGAATGTGTGCTTGAAGGTGTACCACCCAGACGTGGTGATGTGGATCACCGGAGAATGACCAGGATCGGCCGGGTTTGCGCCACAACGGGTCGCGTTGTTGCCGCCGGTGATCACGAACCCAAGGGCGTCCGTCCCGACATTGAAGACGAAGTCACGCCGGAAGCCTCCAGACGCGTCGCTGATCGCCGAAGACCAGTCGAAGCGGGTATCCAGGTGACTCATCGCATAGGGCACATCAAGGTAGATATCGACGCCGGTCGAGTAGCCGCCAGGTGGAAAGATTGACGAGTACCCTCCCCAGTTGGTGTACGGGCCGTAGTAGATCGGCTGTGGACCGCCCCCCGATGCGCAACTGGACGGATTCGGATCCTTACCCAGCCGAGCGTAGTAGTTCCCCGTGGCCGCCGCAGCCCCGCTCGCGTACTTGCGGGGCCTTCTACAGCATCCTGAGGCGAGGAAAAGCGAAACAAAATCCCGCTGCTAGGGATCGCCCTAGATCTGCTGCTACACTGGGTGGGCCCGTCCACCGCAAACATGAGAATCCATCTAGTCAATCCAAGCGATACATCTTTCGGGACCGCAGTCATCACGCCAAGGTGGCTGTATGTCCTTGCTGCTGCGACCGATGCGTCGTTCGGCGATCCCGAAATCTGCGATGAAACTCTGGAGCATCTCGATTTGGAGCGCATTCAGCGGGGCGACGTCGTCGGCATTGGTATTCACACGGGCAACGCCTTGCGGGGATACGAAGTGGGACGGGCTGCACGTGAGCGCGGCGCCTGGGTTGTGTTCGGCGGGATCCACTCCACCCTGTATTCGGAGGAGCCGTTTGACCGGGGCGGCGCGAATGCCGTGGTGAAGGGCGATGGCGACATCGTTTGGAACAGTGTTATTCGTGACTGTGCGGCCGGAACTCCCGAACGCATCTACAACGGCGGAAGGGTAGAGGCGAACGACTTCAAGCAGGCCCGGTGGGATCTGCTGCCGCCCGACAGCTACATGTGGGCATCGGTGCAGACGGTGCGCGGATGCGCGAAGCACTGCTCTTTCTGTTCTGTATGGCGCACGGATGGACAACGCCCCCGGCAGCGCGCGACCCACCCTGTCATCGAAGAAATTGTAGAGTTGCGACGCCGCGGCTTCCGCTTTATCGCCCTGGCGGACGACAATTTTTATCCTGTCACCCTGACAGACATCGAACTGGCAAAGCGGCAGAATAACCAGGCCAGAGTGGATCAGCTCCAGGCCATGCGCGCCGAGCGCTTCGAGTTGATGGAGCGACTGTCAGAACTGCCGACCGACATGACCTTCTTCACGCAAATCACCATGGAGGCCGCGGAGGACACCGGGTTTCTGGATGCCATGAAGAAAGCGCGGATCAGGGGCGCGCTGGTGGGCGTCGAAGCGGTTACCGCGGAAGGCCTGAAAGCCGTCTACAAGGATTTCAACCTGGCCGGCGACAATCTGGTGAAACAACTCAAAACCTTTTCCGATCACGGCGTGCACGTTCTTGGTTCCTTCATCTTTGGCCTGCCGAGCGATCGGCCCGATACGTTCGACGCCACCCACGATCTCGCACAGAGGGCCGGCCTGACGTTCGCGCAGTTCGTCATGCTGACGCCTTTTCCGGGCACGGTCGACTTTGACAAATGGGAAAAGGCGCAAGGCGAAGATGGGCCTAAGGTGGATGGAATCCCGTTGACGCGCTACTGGCTCATTCCCGCCCACAAGCGTCCAAAGATGTTCATGCCGCACCCCACCATGAACTCCGAGGAGATGCGAGCGCGGACCCAGCATGTTTGGGATCGTTTCTATAGCTTCCCCTCAGTCTGGAAACGCTCGCGCTGCACGCCGAATCTTCGCGCGCGGCTGGCGTTCGTCTTTATTTCGAAACTGTACCGCCAGATGTACGCAAGCACCGGTATCGCCACAGACAGCGCACGCCAGAAGCGAGCCAGCGCCTGGGCCCGCTGGCTTGCGGTCCCCTGCCGCAAACTGTTCCAGGCTCGTCCCATGCCGGAACTCCAAATCCCGCGCACGAAGGCGGCGCCGCAGGATGTGTTCCAGGTAATTCAATAGAGCCTATACTCCTTACGATTTCGTGAGGAGTTTGCGGATCTGCTGCAACTCTCGCAGCCGCTTGGGGCTGGGCTTCGGATATTCCAGCTTTAGCTCCTTCAATTCATCGACAATAATCCGGGACACGATGAGCTGGGCGTTCTGTTTGTCATCGGCTGGTACCACATACCAGGGAGCGGTCCGAGTGCTGGTGTCGCTGAGGCAAGCGCCATACGCTCTCATGTATTGCTTCCAGTATTTTCTCTCTTGGATGTCAGCCAGGCTCAATTTCCAGTTCTTCTCCGGCGAATCGATGCGCTTGAGGAGCCGGTTGCGTTGTTCTTCTTTGGAAAGATGCAGGAAGAATTTGATGGTCCGGGTGCCATTGCGATAAAGGTGGTCCTCCAGGTTCACCATGGAACGATACCTGTCCCGCCAGATCGTTTTCGCGTCTATAAGCTCCTTCGGCAGTCGCTCGCTGTGGAGAAGTTCGGGATGCACGCGAACAACCAGCACCTCTTCGTAATACGACCGATTGAAGATGCCGATCCGGCCCCGCTCCGGCAGTTTCCGCACCGCTCTCCACAGAAAATCGTGTTGCAGATCGTCGGAGCTCGGCTGTTTGAAACTGACCACCTCGCAGCCTTGAGGATTGACGCCCGACATCACATGCTTAATGGCGCTATCCTTCCCCGCCGCGTCCATTCCCTGGAAGATCACCAATAGCGCATAGCTGCCGGATGCGTACAACAGGGTTTGCTGTGCGATCAGCCGGCTGGTGTGTTCTGCGAGAAGTGCTTCATATTCTTCTCGTGAGTGGTACGCTGGCTTCACCATCGTCGGCCACTTGTCTAGGTCGACCTTCTTGTCTGGCTTGACGCGGAAATCTTCGGGATCGATCTTTCTCATCGGTATCCTTTAATTGAGTTCACGGCGGCAGTCACAATAACAATATGGCATCTTGGCGACTTCATGAACGCAGCTAAGCCGGCGTCTTCATGGCAATTATGGATGCGCAGCGACGAGGCGCACGATGCGCGTCATGCCCGTAAGCACGCGACTCACCCGTGGTATCTGGTCATCTGGCTGACCGGCGTCGATTACTTCTCCACTCTCGGATACCAGCCTGGTATTGCACTGCTCGCGGCAGGCGCCCTTGCCCCCGTCGCCACCGCCGTCCTGGTGGCCGTAACGCTTCTGTGCGCTCTGCCGGTCTACGTGCAGGTAGCCGGGCGCTCCCATGCAGGTTTGGGTTCGATCGCGATGCTCGAGAACCTGCTGCCGGGCTGGTGGGGCAAGTTCATGGTTTTGGTGCTCCTGGGGTTCGCGATGACGGACTTCGTCATCACCATGACATTGTCTGCTTCGGACGCTGCCAGACATGCTACGGAGAATCCGTATTTGCATCCGCTGCTCGGCGATGCCCACCTGCGTATCACGCTGGTTCTGCTGGCACTGCTCGCAGCCGTGTTCCTTAAGGGCTTCACGGAAGCGATCGAACTTGCAACACTCGTTTGTGTTCCTTACCTGGTTCTGAATGTGGTCGTACTCGGCCGGGCTTTGATGGTGGTAACATCGCATCCGACTCTGGTGCTGCAATGGGAGAATGCCCTGAGGGCACAAGGCGACTGGAAGCACCTGGCCCTGTCGGCGATAATTCTGTTCCCGCGATTAGCGCTAGGGTTGAGCGGATTCGAAACCGGCGTGTCGGTGATGCCTCTCATCCGCTGCGCGGAAACTGACTCGAACGAGATAAACGTCCAGGACCGCATTCGGAACACGCGCAAGCTGTTGGCGACAGCGGCGGTCATCATGAGCCTGCTATTACTCGTTTCGAGCTTCGTTTCGGTTCTGCTCATTCCGAAAGAGGTCTATCAGGAAGGCGGCCCGGCCAGCGGCCGCGCGATTGCCTATCTGGCACATGAGTATCTGGGCAACGTCTTTGGTTCGATCTATGACCTTTCAACGATTCTGGTCCTGTGGTTCGCGGGGGCGTCGGCGATGGCCGGCCTGCTGCACCTGGTTCCGAGGTATCTGCCTCGCATCGGATTAGCGCCGGAATGGGTCGCCTATGCTCGCCCGCTGGTCCTGATGTTGTTCGGCTGCAATGTGGTGGTAACTCTGATCTTCCGGGCAAACGTCGAGGCCCAGGCTGGAGCGTACGCAACAGGAGTACTGGTCTTAATGCTCTCGGCGTCGCTGGCCGCGGCGATTTCACTGTGGAAGGAACACTCCTACGCGCTCAGTATTTACTGCTGGGGCGTGGCTGTGGTCTTCGCGTATACAACGGCGGCCAACGTCATCGAGCGCCGGGACGGGATCATCATCGCGGGTTTCTTCATCCTGTTTATATTGATTGTGAGCGGCGTGAGCCGGTACTGGCGTTCGAGGGAACTCCGCGTGGGCGGCCACCGTTTCCGCGATCCCGAATCGGAGCGGCTGTGGAACAAGCTAACGGCTGAAGCGGACAGGAAGGTGAATATGGTGCCGGTCGGCCGTCCGGACCTGCAGGCCCGAGCCGCCCGAGCCGCACAACTGCGCAAGTACTACAAGGTCGAGGGACTACTCGTGTTTGTCCACGTGCGCCTGCTGGATAATCGCAGCGAGTTTCTGTCGCCGCTCGAAATCACCGTAACGGAGGAGGCCGATCACTACCTCGTGCAAGCTTTGCAAGCGGTCGCCAAGGCCAACGCAGTGGCCTATCTCAGCCAGTTGTTGAATCCCGCCACGATCTACCTGGGGCTCAGCCGCCAGAATCTGATGCGGCAGTCCTTTCGCTACTTTTTGCTCGGAGAGGGCGAAACCGGGCTGATGGTGTACACCATTTTGCTACACCTCTGGGAGGGCACTCCCTGGGAGGACCAGCGTCCGTGCCTTTTCCTGATGAGTGATTGAGGGAGTGCGCTTAGCGGAACAAGCCAAGCATGTAGGCGATGAGGAGAATCAACAATATGGTCCCCAGTCCGACGCCAGCCCCGCCACCGGGACCCCAGCGGGTATGGCCGTAGTAGCCTCCGCCGCCGCCAAAGATCAATAACAAAAGGATTATGAGTATCAGCATCGTCGTTCCTTCTTTCTTGTGAATCTTACGTCACAGCCGGCCCGGCGGAAGGTGGTTTTCCCAGCGCGCTTTTTCAGGATTGCTCCGCAAACCGCTCGTCCTTGCCGAGGGTTTCGAGCAGCTTTTTCATATCGTCGGCGTGCTCTTCCTCCTTGGACAGGATCTTCTCCATCGCCCTGCGGGTGGTGGGATCGTCGTCGCCAAGATAACGGATAATTTCGCTATAGGACTCTACAGCGATCCGTTCCGCGACCAAGTCCTCGCGAACCATGTCCAGGAGCGATTTGCCTTCGACATACTGCGAATGGCTGCGAGTCGCCAGGCCTTCGGGATTGAGGTTCGGCTCGCCGTCTAACTGAGTGATCCTCTCGGCAACAATATCCGCATGGCCTTGCTCCTCCTTGGCGTGTTCGAGGAACTCCGCCGCCACTGCCTGGGCATGAATACCTGTTGCCATGTAGTAATGGCGCTTGTATCGCAGCACGCACACGAGTTCCGTCGCCAGGACCTCGTTAAGGATGCGGATCACCGTTTCGCGGTCCGCCCGGTAGGCATCGGTAACCGCACCCTGCTGCATGTGCTCCCGGGCCCGCCGGCGGAGTTCCTGAATGTCTGTCACGAAGGGCTGATGTTGTTCTTTGGCAGGTGTCGTTTTCATTGTTCTTGGCCTCGTCTTCTAGTATTAGATTCAACAACCAGCAAGCTATTTCATGCGAATAGCTTGCCGCGGCAAAACGGCGTTTTGCTGGTCTAGGTTTCACCCGCCAGATGCTCAATTCCGCCGAAAGAGTAGTAACGGGCGACCACAGGGTGCCTGGGCTCGAGGGATTTCCACGCCTGGGCTTTGACCTCCTCGGTCGGACAATGCACCGCTAGGAACGCTGCGCCCTTCTTCGCCGCCGCCAGGTCTTGATCGGCGTATACCGCCTCGGTCCCGAATATCCGCGATAACTCCGTCATCATCACGCCCCAGAGGCCGTCTTTGAGCAACTGGTCTTCAGCGAAGCGGACCACCTCTTCACCGGACACAGAGATCACGTTTTCACCCCCGAAGCCGGCGTGAGCGAGTTCTTCCTTCGCACGGTCGGCCTCCGCAAGGTTCTCAAAAACAGCCAGGAGACAGTGTTTCGGATAGAACACGCCGAACTCGACGTCGGCGCCTTTGAAGAATGTGGATATTCGGCTCAACGGGGGTTATGCCTTTTTTCCTGTCAGCAACAGCACAATCCCGCCGATGAGCGCCACAGCTCCTGCGATAGGGGGTAGCGGCACATTGTGGGTCTTGTCCCGGCTGATGTCAATCGGTCCGATGTCGACAACCTTTTCCCGGGTTGTGTACGTAAAACCTCCCCACGCAAGACCAACCAGACCGAGCACAATGAGGATGATCCCAATTGTCTTGTTCATAGCCAGTTCATTTACTTCTCGAACACTTTTTCAATCTGGCCGATTTTCTTTTGGACGGTGCCGGCTAGTTTCTCGCCCTCGCCTTCAGCCGCCAGGTCGGGGTTGTTCGTGACCTCTCCTGCTTTCTGTTTCACTCTACCTCTGACTTCATGAAGCTTGCCGGCGATCTGATCCTTCGCGCTCGGTTTCATCTGTCTCCGATCAACATTAGCTAGGCAATCCGGCACCCAATCATGGGCGGGCTGGCGTTTCGTCAACACTGATGCATTTTCGAAGAAGCTGGCCGCGTCGTCCAGACGGTATTTGGTCACCTGACGATTAACGGTCAAGAGCGATTCGAGCCTTTCAGCACAGGCGGCCCCATCCAAAGTGCTGGAAAAGACTGCAAATTCAGACCAAGTAAAACCAGTGGGAATTCGGCTGATCTCGTGCTCGTATGACTCCTAGGGCGACAACTGAGCTCGGCTTCCCCTGTCTGAGCCTCGCACGAAAGGAAACAGATGACGAATTTACGAGCCCAGAGCTGCGTCCGGCCAAGAATACTGCTGGTGGATGACGAGAACTCGGTTCGCAACTCCCTGTATGCACTTCTCGAGAAGGAGGGTTACGAGGTCCTGGCAGCGAGCAGCAGTCCCGACGGATTGACTATCTTTCGCCAATCGACGCGTCCAATTGAGCTGCTGGTGACCAACTACAATATGCCGCAAATGTCGGGCCTGGAGCTCGCCCGCGAATGCTCTCGGCTCTTCGGCAAGCTGAGAGTGCTGTACGTTTCCGGTTCTCGCCCGGATGAAGAACTTCAATCTGACCTGCAACGGCCCAATCGCGCTTTTGTAGCTAAGCCGTTTCGCGGAGATGATCTGCTCCGCAAAGCGAGGGAGTTACTACCGATCGAATCACGTGACCAACTCTCCTTGAGGTTCTGATCGTTCAAGCGACCCAGCTCAATCATGACGCGCCCGACTGCACTCTCCTCCATCCGAGCAAGAAATCATCTGGCGGAAGCCTTGCGTCAAATGGTCTCGCGGGAACGCCGGTCAAGGGTTCGTTTTCCGCTCGAACTACGAGTCCGCTACCGAACCCTTGGACGAGGCCAGGCTTGCGCCGGGGTGGGTTTGCTGGTGAATATCAGCAGCGGCGGCATGTTGGTCGCGCACCCGCACGAAATCAGCGAGGGTACGCGGATCGAGCTGAATATGGAATGGCCATCGCTCTTAGATGGGCGAATCCCTCTCCAACTGGTCATGGAGGGCAAGGTCGTGCGGGCCAGGTTGTCCGATTTCGCTGTGGAGCTGAGCCGGCATCAATTCCGGACTACGAGAAGAACGGTCATACCGATCCACAGAGCGCTTGACGACAATCATACAGTGGCGCGCGCCTGAGCTGTCAGCATTCCTCCGGTTCACCAGCCAACCACTTTGGTTCGATGCGAGGTTTATCTCCGGCCTGCATCGGAACCCCTTGGCGCGCATGAAGCCCGTCCTGGTCGCTCCAGGTCACCAGGTAGCAGGCCGGACAGAGCTGCAGTTGCTCAAGCGGCAGTCCTTCGACACCGCTCTCAATGGACTCCATTTCCCCGCCGCATTTCGGACACCCGCGGTCCCCCAGCGCGGGATCAGTGGGAATGTGTGCGCGATCGCAATTGTTCTGCTGCATGGAACCAATCTTCCTGTGGTGATCCTTCCGGACAACCCCTAGCTTGCCAGAGTTCAAATGCCAGCGCTGCGATGTCATCATGTCCG
>JAOAPR010000140.1 GCA_025463005.1 Bryobacterales bacterium
ACCTGATCCTCGAAATCGCGCTCGAAATTGACCACGTAGTAGGGAATCCCGAGGTGCTGCGCCACTGCGCGGGCATCGTATACATCATCGAGCGAGCAGCAGCGGCCCGTCGCCTTGTCGCTCTGGATCTCCGGCAGCCGGCGCTGATTCCAGAGCTGCATGGTCAAGCCGATGACGTTCTCGCCGCGCGCACGTAGCATGCCCGCAACGACGGAGCTATCCACTCCACCCGACATGGCCACTGCGAGCGGACTCTCAGGCATAGGCGGGGGCCAGCTTTCGCAGGTGTATAACGGAATCGACCAGGGCCTCCACCAGCGCGTCCACCTGCTCGATGGTATTGGACCGCCCCAGGGAAAATCGGATGCTCGATCGAGCTTCCAGCCGGCTCAAGCCCATCGCAAGCAGAACGTGCGACGGCTCGGGCGCGCCGCTGGAGCATGCCGCGCCGCTCGATACCGCGAATCCCTTGAGATCCAGCGCGATCAGCAGCGCGTCGCTATCGATCCCCTCGAAGCGTATGTTGGTGGTGTTCGCGACCCGGGGCGCGCCGGCGCCGTTCACGCGCGTATCCGGAATGCGATCGAGGATGTTTTGTTCCAGGCGATCCCGCAGCACTCCTTGACGACGATTCTCCGCATCACCGTGCGCCGCGATCCATTCCGCGGCCCGCCCGAGCGCCACAGCCCCGGCGACATTCTCAGTGCCTGCTCGACGCTCGCGCTCATGGCGTCCGCCGTACATCATCGGCTTCAGCGACGTTCCTTTGCGAACGTACAACGCGCCTACTCCCTTGGGAGCACCGATCTTGTGGCCGCTGATCGCATATAACGCTACCCCTAGATCGGCTACGCTTACAGGAATCTTTCCGACGGCCTGCACACCATCGGAGTGCAGCGCGACACCCGCCTCCGCGGCGATGCGCGCGATCTCCCGAATCGGCTGGATGGTGCCGACTTCGTTGTTGGCGTGCATCACGCTGATCAGTTTGGTGTTCGGACGCAGGGCGGCTCTGATCTGGTCTGGATCTATCATCCCGCGCCCATCCACCGGGACCAGCGTATGATCCATTTGCGCCGCCGCCGCGAGCACCGCTGGATGCTCGAACGTCGTCGTCACCACGTGACCCGTTGCGCCCGATGTGACTCCAAAGATCGCCAGGTTATCGGCCTCGGTTCCACCGCTGGTGAAGACGATTTCCTGCGGCTCCGCACCCAACATGGCAGCCACCTGTTTGCGCGCCGCATCCAGCTTCTGCCGAGCGGCCTGTCCAAAATGATGAATACTGGACGCGTTACCGTACACCTCGGTCATCACCGGAAGCATGGCTTCCAGGACCTCCGGCGCAACCGGAGTCGTGGCGTTGTGATCGAAGTAATATCGCTGCACGGCTTAACTACAATCTTAGCGTGCCGATTCGAAGAACTCGCGCGCCGCTGCCACGGTCGCCCGAATATCGGCTTCACTGTGTGCCGCCGAAACAAATCCGGCTTCGAATTGTGACGGCGCGATATACACGCCACGCTCCAGCAGGAAATGGAAGAACTTTCCGAATCGAGCCGTGTCGCACTTCTTGGCCGATTCCCAATCCGTCACCGGCTCGGGGGAAAAAAAGAAGGTAAACATCGAGCCGACGCGATTCACCGTAACCCCCGGAGGCGTCCATGCCGTCAATTCCGCCGCGCGAGCTTCCAGAGTCTCGTAGATTTCCGGATGCGCGATCAAATGACGCAGCATCGCGAGCCCCGCCGCCACAGCCAGTGGATTCCCCGACAACGTCCCGGCCTGGTACACCGGCCCCAGCGGCGCGATTTTCTTCATGATGTCGGCACGCCCGCCGTAAGCCGCCATCGGCAATCCACCGCCGATAATCTTGCCGAGTGTCGTCAGATCCGGCTGGATCCCGAAGCGCTGCTGCGCGCCGCCTAGGGCGACCCGGAATCCCGTCATCACCTCATCGAAAATCAGCAGCGTCCCGTGGCGCGCCGTCACTTCCCGCAAACCTTCCAGAAATCCGGGCGCGGGCGGCACGCATCCCATGTTTCCCACAACCGGCTCGACGATCACCGCCGAAATCTGCCCGCCACGATCCGCGAACGCCTTCTCGACCGCCGCAATCGAATTGAACGGAAGCGAGATGGTGGTCTCCGCAAACGCTTTCGGAACCCCCGCGGAATCCGCGATCCCGAGCGTCGCCATTCCCGAGCCGCCCTTCACCAGCAGCGAATCGACGTGCCCGTGATAGCAGCCTTCGAATTTGATCACCAGATCGCGTCCGGTGAAACCGCGGGCTAGACGGAGCGCGCTCATAGTCGCCTCGGTACCCGAGTTCACCAGCCGAACCATTTCCATGGAGGGCACCGTCTTGGCGATCAGCTCGGCGAGTTCCACTTCGCGCTCGGTCGGCGCACCGAAGCTGGTCCCGACCTCGAGCACTTCCCGCAGCGCGTCGATCACCGGCTGCGGGCGATGCCCTAAGAGCAGCGGCCCCCAGGAGCACACGTAGTCGATGTAGGAGTTTCCGTCCGTGTCGAAAATGCGCGAGCCTTGGCCGCGCTCGATGAACCGCGGGACCCCGCCCACGCCGCGAAATGCCCGCACCGGGGAATTGACGCCTCCCGGAATCACCGCCTGGGCGCGCGCGAACCAGGCTGCCGAACGCTCGGTTTTCATTGGATTGAATTCACGACGCCGTAGTTCAAGGGATGACGCGCGACTGGCCCGGAATCACGCGTTCCAGGAAAAACTGCATGAACACTTCCTGCAGCGTTCCGTTCAGACCTTTCATTAGGCGCGCCCGCAGGCTCAAGTACGGCTGCGTGCCGGCAAACAGATCCTGCATCAAGTCTCGAAATCGGGGACTGCGCTGCATGAACTGCACCATGCGCTGGGGGACACTGCGGAACACGAACCGTCCCACGAACACGCGTCTGGCCAGCATCGCGGCGAACTCCAGATCGTGCGCGAACTCGCGAGCCAGCGCGTCCCGATACGCTAGCGCCTTGTCCGCCAGGTCGTGCACATCGTTCAGGAGCACCTGGCTCGCCAGGTCGCCCGAACGGATCGCGTAGTACAAACCCTCGCCCGTGATGGGATCCACCAGGCCGCCGGCATCGCCCACGGCCAGCCAACCTCGGCCCGACACGCGATTCCGGCTCCAGCTCCGTGTCTCGAGGGACGGCAGCGCGTGGCTATAGAACACCGCATCCTTCCGAGAAATACCCTGCTGGTCCATGTAGGCTTCCAGCCGCGCGCGCATCGCGTGGGCCGGTTCGCCCTTCCCGCCGATACCCACCGAAAGATGCCCGCAGCGCGGAAATACCCAGATGTAGCCTTCGAAATTCGGCAGAAACTGGATGTCGATGCGCTCCCGGGCGCCCGGCACGAAATAGCCCGCCGTGCTCATCGTGTCTCCGGCGGACAATTGCGTACCGACCTCGCGCAGCGGATTCCGCGCGCCCGTCGCGACAATCAAGAAGTCGGCTTCCGCCGTTCCATTGCGTGTGCGCAGCCGCCAGCCTTCGTTCTGCCGCTCGATGCCCAGCACGCGAGTCTGTTCGATGGCCGCACCCGCGCGCTCCGCCCTTTCCAGCAGCATGCGGTTCAAATCGAAGCGCGAGTAGATCAGCAGAGGCTGCGTCAGCGTCATCTTCGCTTCGCCGGCGCCCGTAGCGTTCACTACCGTCTCGTGAATCAGCTTCTTGGGCGTGTCATTGTTCAGAAGATAGGGATACTGGTCGTACGCTTTGTAGGTAATGCCGCCGCCGCAGGGCTTTTCCCACGCAAGCTTTTCGTCGAACAGGATTGTGTTCAGGCCTGCGCGCGCCAGACGCTCTGCCGCCGACGCTCCGGCGGGGCCGCCCCCTAAAACCGCGACAGTCTTCATTGTTTCGGACTCGCGGGCACGGATGGATGTCCAGGAGGAAGTTCGCTGGAGGCCTTATCGTTTCCGGGGAGCACGATGCCGTGGCCACCGCCGTTCTCCGCCTTAGGGTGGACCACCCACTTGTCGCCCTTCCGGTCGAGCGTGTAGTTAAACTGCATCCCGGCATCGCCGTTCTTGACACGAAAGTCCACCGTGGCTCGAGCTGTATCGCGCTCGAAGGCCATGGCGGTGACATTCACGTCCATGGACGACATATCCAGTCCGGTTTGCGCTTGCACCTGGGGCGAGTTCAGATATTCGATCACGGCCTGGCGAATCGCGTCCTTGTTCTCGATGTTTTTGCGCGCACATGCCGCCATAAGCAGCGCTGCCGCCAACAACGCGATTCGTTTCACTCCACCGATTATACATGCCTGTCGTAGTTTGCCGTATCATGGTCCCTTATGACCATTCGAGTCCCCGTATCGGGCGGAGAAATGTCCGCCTACATGGCCGTCCCCAGGAAGGGCAAGGGCGCCGGAGTCGTTGTGCTCCAGGAAATTTTCGGCGCCAATGAGAGCATGCGCAAGGTTTGCGACTTCCTAGCGTCCCGCCAGTTCACCGCAATCTGCCCCGACCTGTTCTGGCGCGCCGAGCCCGGTGTCGAGCTCAAAGAATCCGAGGGCGACCGCGGCCGCGCTCTTCGCGGCAAGATGAATGACGATCAGGTCACTGACGACGTCGCCTCAGCGATCGATTTCCTGCGCAAGCATCCTGCCTGCAGCAATGGCAGCGTCGGCGTGGTGGGCTACTGCTGGGGAGGGTTTCTGGCTTACCTGACAGCGGTTCGTCACAAGCCCGACGCGGCGGTCGGCTATTACGGGGTCGGCATCGAAAAGCGGCTGGATATCGCGAAGAACCTTTCCTGCCCGCTGCTGCTGCATTACGCGGAGCTCGACCAGTTCGCCTCGCCGGAAGTGGTCGCGAAGGTGCGGGCAACTTACAAAGATGATCCTCGGGTTACGGTATATGAATACCCGAAGGTCGGCCACGCCTTCGCGCGTCCGGGCGGAGGCCATTTCGATCCCAAGGCCGCCGATCTGGCCGACATGCGCACCCTGTCGTTCCTGGTCGACAAGCTAATCGGGCATCGCCAGTAGGGGCAAACCGGGGACTGCCTTCGAATTTTCGCGCTTCAAGCCAAAGAAACACCGCCGCACTGGCCGCGGGAAATTTGCTGGCTGTCCCAGGTTTGCCGGGGCGAGGCATGCGTCGCCCCTACTTCAATAACTCGGCGATTTTGTCCGGGTCGTTCGGCACAACCACCGCTCGGTTACCGAACGTCGGCTGAATCTTTACACCGCCGGGCGCCTCCAGGCTGCCGGTGTGATAGCGATAAATGTAATCGGGATCCTTCAACAGATTGCCCGTGAGCACCGCCACCACATCCGCGCTGCGATCGATGACTCCACGTGCCGTGAGCTTGCAGATTCCCGCCAGCGTCGCCGCCGACGCCGGTTCGCATCCGATGCCGCACAGCCCGATCTGCGCCTTGGCATCCGCGATTTCCTGCTCGGTCACCTTTTCGACCGTGCCGCCCGACGTTCGCACCTCATGCAGCGCCTTAGGCCATGAGACCGGATCGCCGATGCGGATCGCGGTCGCCAAGGTTTCCGGCTTTGTCACCGGGCACAATCCTCCACCGCCGCCACGCTCCCACAATTCATAGAACGGAGCAGAACCTTCCGCCTGGATCACAGCCAGGCGCGGCAGTTTGTCGATAAGTCCAGCAGCCTTCGCTTCGCGCAGACCCTTTCCGAACGCGGACACATTCCCTAGATTCCCGCCCGGCAGCACTACCCAATCCGGCACGCTCCAGTCGAGCTGATCGAGCATCTCGAACATAATGCTCTTCTGCCCTTCGACGCGGAACGGATTCATCGAATTCAAAAGATAAATGCCCAGCCGGTCGGCCAGGATCCGCACCAGTGCCAGGATCTGATCGAAGTTGGCTTCCACCTGCAGGGTCTTTGCGCCATATTCAAGCGCCTGCGCAAGTTTTCCGAATGAGATATTTCCGTGCGGCAGGAAAATCAACGCCTCGAGGCCCGCTGCTGCCGCGTAGGCTGCCATAGAAGCGGAAGTGTTACCGGTCGACACGCAGGCAACGCGTCGCATTCCTAAGCGGCGCGCCTGAGATGCCCCGCAGGTCATCCCGTTGTCCTTGAACGAGCCGGTCGGATTGAATCCCTGGTGCTTGAACGTGATCCGGTCGAGGCCACCGTATTTCGCCGCGATCGGCCCATCCAGCAACGGCGTGTTCCCTTCCCGCAGGGTGACCACATGCCGGTAATCGTCCAGGAACGGAAACAGCTCGCGATACCGCCAGACGCCGCTTTGATCGAGCGGGGCGTTGCTCGTACGCCGATCGCGAAACAGCTTTTTTAGATATTCGTGATCGCCTAGAGGGCCGCCGTAAGCGGCCTCGATGAGCCC